>CAZFNQ010000007.1:0-30399 GCA_964520375.1 uncultured Candidatus Saccharibacteria bacterium | reverse complement strand
ACGCTTGTCTGAGGGGCAAGTGCCGCAAGGCGTGGAGGTTCAAGTCCTCTCTCGCCCACCAAGGGTGATTAGCTCAGTTGGCTAGAGCATCTCGTTTACACCGAGAGGGTCGGGGGTTCGAGTCCCTCATCACCCACCATGATTGAAATTACTAGCGCGAGTGGTGGAATGGTAGACACGCTTGTCTGAGGGGCAAGTGCCGCAAGGCGTGGAGGTTCAAGTCCTCTCTCGCGCACCAAGCATAAACGCCGCTTGTTAATAATACTTTATTTAACCTAGAATTGACAATATTGCCAACGAGTGCTATTGTATTAATCATGAATATGGAATCTGTAAAGGCTAACCTATTAGAAACTAGGCATGAGGAACGGGTTGAGCGACGTCTAGCCGCGTTTGCGCTTGGAGCTAGCACATTCAGTTTGGTTGGTGGGATTGAAGTTGCTAATAGCCCTATGCAGCATCTCATTGTTGCAGCCATAACGGGACTCAGCTTTGCTAATAGCTGCAACCTCGTTCTAAGCTCACTTGCTAGTTCCCGAACTGCTGCGGTACTTGAAGGCATTGTCGCTGAGGAGAACATGCCAGCGCCTCAAATGACTAATCCTCAGACTCCTTCTGGCACATAGTTTAGTCCGGTAATTTCGGCAATTGCGAACTCAAACAAATTTTTAATAATTGATACCTTTTTTATAGACATTTTTTATATTTTAAGCGTGAGGTAAATGGTTATACAGATGGTTTAGCGAGTATTCGCTTCTAACCAACGGTTTGATGTCGTCAAGACTAACATTAATCTTTACACCGGGGTTTAGGGTGCTGTAGGGGTCAAAGATTTGTTTGACTTTTTGAAGTAATACATAGACATCATCACCGTAAAGCAGATGTAAGTAGGGCGCTCGCAAACGACCGTCACCGTTTTCGCCGCTGGTACTGCCACCTAGGCCAATAACAAACCGGTAATAGTCGTCCATGGTTTTAAATATTTTCTGTCGGTCGCCAACTTGGGACAGGTCCATAAGTGGTTTAAGGTGTAGATTGGCGTCACATATGTGTCCCCAAATGCCGGTTTGTAGACGGTGTCTGGTGCAAAGCTCATAAATGCCTTCAAGATAGTCATTGAACCTGTCAACCGGTACAATTCCGTCATCTATAAACGGCAGGGCTCTTAGGTTGCCTTCCGTCTGGGCTAAAATTGATGATGCGGCATCGCGAATTTTATATATCTTTTCCTTGCCCCGATCGTCGGAGGCCGTATAGAAATTAACTTGGTTGTGTTTGAGAATTTTTTGGGTTTTTTTGGTCATCTTACTTTGAACCCGGGAGCTTAGGTTATCAAACTCTATAATTAGAACCAGGCCGGGAAACGGTTTGTCAATAATGCCTTTAAGCTGGTTGGGATTATGGTGATCTATCAGCACCAGCAATTGTTGGTCATAAACTTCAGCAGCACTGGGTCCATCGGGTAGTTTGCGCAGCTCAGTGATTATTTCATCAGCTAGTTTAGCGTCATCCAAAAAGGCGGCAATTACAGTCGGATTGGGATTGTGCAGCTCAGTGCTAACAACAGCTTCAGTAATAAGACCCAAGGTACCTTCTGAACCAACTATTAAAGGGGTCAGATCAAACGAGCCGTCTTTGCGCCTAATATCCATCAGGTCATAACCGGCGGTGTTTTTGGTGATTGCCCGTTGCATTTTAGCCATGGTCGCTTGGTTTTCTTCTATGAGCGCATCCAGCGATCTGTAGATTTCTCCTTCCAATGTTGCCAGCCCAAGCTTTTTATTAAGCTCGCGTTTGCTGATACGTTTGGTTTCAATTATTTCGCCGTTGGCCAGAACTACTCTTAGCGACTTGACGTAGTTGCGGATATTGCCGTATTTAACCGATTTCTCACCGCCTGAATTGTTGGCAATAACACCGCCAATGGTGCTGTATTCCTGGGAGCCCGGATAGGGTGGTAAAAATCGGCCATGGGTGTGCAGGGTCTGTTGTAACTTGCCAAAAGTTATACCGGGTTCAACAGAGACGTTTCCAGTCTTGCCGTCAAACTCTAAAATCCGGTTCATATGCCCCGGAAAGACCATCACAATACCGCTGCCTATAGCTGAGCCGGTTTGATCTCCGCCTAGTCCGCGGGCAGTAATTGGTAGGGCTCTGCCCCGCTCGGCAAGCTGCCAGGTAAAACGAGCGGTTTTACGGACGTCGTTTTCGTTGCGTGGGTAGAGCACCATGGATGGGGTTATGGTGAATATGCTTGTGTCAGTGGAAAAATACTTGCGGGCGTCAGGTGCGGTAAGGACTTCGCCAAGCAAATGTTCTTGTAGATAATGCGCAACTTTACTCATGAATTATATCGATTAACCCCAAATATTCTGCTAGTAACTATAGCATATTTGCTCTTGGTGATAAGTTGCACTACAATACAGCCGCACTCGGGCGAGTGGCGGAATTGGTAGACGCGCTAGCTTCAGGAGCTAGTGAGCTTCGGCTCGTGGAGGTTCAAGTCCTCTTTCGCCCACCAGTCTTGTTATAATTGATACTAATCATGAACCAGCAATACAAAATTATGCTAAGTTGGCGATTCAACTTTTTGTCTCCTAATCATGTAAAGTGGCAGTTTGTTGATGCAAATAATAAAGTCCTATATAAACTTGTTCGAAAATCATGGACTAAGCTTATCTTTGTTAACCAATCGGGTAACCAATTTGAACTCAGAAATAAAGTTTTAACTTTATTTGCAACAAACAGAAGGTTCTATGACATTAATCAAAAAAGTTCGTCTGCTACTATAGGTGGTGCGGCTACCTGGTTTAAGGTTAAAGATAGTTCTGGAAATAATATATATAGCCTAAAGCGACGAATAACGTTTCGCAATATTCACTTTATTGTAAATCATAGCGGTGATGTTATTGTCGAGATGAGAGATGTAACATTCAAACAACCATTTCATCTCACAAGTGTGTTCAAGGTATTCTACGCCCATGAGATTCAAGTGTCTATTGAGCATGGTAATGAATTAAATAATTTGCTTGTTGCCTTAATGGCACTAATAACTATAAAAACATCAGGGAATAGATCAGCTGGCGCTGGCTAACTATTGAAATAAAGCCTAGGGCTTTAACAAATATAATTGTCATTATTTAGGCAGTTTGTCTTCTCTTATCATCCAGTTATTGACGTTGGCGTAGCGGCCAATGCCATTGCTGATACTAGTTGGAGTAAAGCCAAATACCCTCCCCCTGGTGACGTATAAAAAGCGGGGTTGGTAGAGGGCAATGGCGGGGGCGTCGTTGTGCCAGGTTTGTAAAAACGGCCGGTACTTTATGATTCTCAGAGCCGGGTCAAGGCGAGTCCGGCCAGCTTCCAACGAGGTGTCAGCTACTGCCGATTTATACTCACTGAAGTTTAGACGGTTTTGGCTGCGGACATCAGCCTGGGTGCTGTCCCAATATGGGAAGACGTCGGGGTCTTTACCGAGCTCAATGCCGTAGAGCAAGGCGTCATAATCGTGGTTAGCTAATTTGGTTTGCAAGTCTGACGACGGTTTCAGGTCAATTTGTAAGTTAACACCCACGGCTCGCCACTGTTTCTTAAGCTGTTCGGCTATGTGGGTATAGTCTGGACTATCCTGAGAGCTTAACGTGATGATTAGTGGTACGTTTTTCTTGGCTCTTATACCATCTATGCCTGGTTTCCAACCGGCTGAGTCTAGTAGCTTGTTGGCGCGGTCAAGTGAGTAACCAGGCTGGGTAAAATGCTTGTCATAACCCAGTTGGGTTTTCAGCAGAGGTTCTTTAGCGGCGGCTACCGGGTAACCGAGATTGCTAATAATATCTGTTTTGTTGGTAGCCGATACCAGAGCTTGGCGGACTTTAGCATCACGTAAAATGCTACTCGAGTTTTTAAAGAAAACCATGACCTCACTTAAAAGTGGAATGTCGTATTCCTGGATATTGGTATCTTTTTGTAAATCTGGTGGCAGATCGGATAGACCAGAGGCACCATTTAGCTCTTGGCGCCGGAAGCTAGCCAGTAATTGTTTTTCGTCGTGAAAGGATCGGATAATAAACTTACTTAATTTGGGTTTGCCACGGACATAGTTGTCAAACGGTAACAGGGCGATTTGTTCTTCGCGGGTTTCTAGCGTGCTACCGCTAACTTGAACGGCGCTCCACCTAAATGGGCCGGCACCGACTGGGTTGGCGGTATTGAAGTTAACAGACCGAAGCTGGGCGACTGGTACGTCCTTGAGCAAATGCTTGGGCACGATACCATTGGTCATGGAATAAGGGAACGAGCTTAGCGGGTTGGGCAGTGTGAAGACAACCGTGTGAGAGTTAGGCGCTTTTACCGAAACGTCCTGCCAGCTAGCCAGTAGCGGCGATTGGGAATCGGGGTTTTGGATAGTTTCATAAGTAAATACCACGTCTTCGGCCGTAAGTGGTTGGTTATCCTGCCAGACTAGATTGTCATGCAGCTGGACGGTGTAGATTTGGGCGGTTTTGTCGACTGACCAGCTGTCGGCCAGATCACCAACCAAATTGTTATTTGAATCCAGCTTAAACAAACCGGAAAAGACTAGACGAGAGACACTATTATTGGTGCTACTGGCAGCGTACAGCGGGCTGGCGTTAGTGAATGAACCCAGTATACCCTCTGTATAAATGCCGCCTGGCACTGGTTTGTCGACAAGGTAATAATTATCCAGAGCCCGGGATTGGACAAAGACACCCCCAATAATTAGCAGCAGCAAGAGTACCCAGGTTAAACTAAACCGTAGTACCCCCGGTAATTTGGCTAGTCGTTTAAAAAAATGCCGCTCCAATTGGACTTCAGCCTGGACACTCATGTCTTCAACTTGGCGCTTGCCGCGGCGGAGCCGCCGGCGCCAGCGTAAACGAGTGGTGCGGTCAATCATTGTTGTGGTTGGTCAGGTTATGATGCCAAGAATTAAAGATAGATTAAAAACTATTACTAAAATTATGGTCAGTTGGTGGATGGTTTTGTCGGTACCGCGCCGAACCGTATTGACCTCTCCCGAGCTGCCGCCCAAACCGGCCCCGAGCGAGGCGCCCCTTGTCTGGATTAAAATTAGCAGGACAAGTAACACCATTGAACCGATGGTAATGTAGTTAAATATGTTCATTTTCATGTCAGCGCTCCTCCAATATTGCCGTCACTAAGTAGTTTACCAAGCCTATCACCATGCCGGCAAGCATGGCGGCCCCAAAATTGGTAACATGCAGCTGGCTATACAGCTTGCTAACCAGCAAAACCATTAGTCCGTTGATAACGATTATAAACAGACCCAGACTGAATAATATGGCCGGCAAAGACAAGATAATAACAATTGGCTTAATAACGGCGTTAACCAGAGCTAAGATGAAGCCAGATATTATTATTACCGCTAGGCGGCTGTCGTAACTTATTCGGCCACCCAACAGTCCGGCGGCAATCCAAAGCCCCAGCCCGCAGACCAGCCAACGCACTAAAAACCGTGAAAAAGGCCTCGTCATAGTTATGCTTATTGTAGGTTAGGTCAGGGTTCGAGGCAAGCCGCGGCTGAGTACTTTTACCCCTTTGGTGGTGATAAGGACATCATCCTCAAGTCGCACACCCAAACTTTCCTCGGGAATATATATACCCGGTTCAACAGTAATAACCATACCGGGCTCCAGAGCCATATCGTAGTTACCAACGTCGTGAGCATCCAGGCCTAAAAAGTGTGAAGTGGAGTGTGGATAATATTTGCGTACGTTTTTTTGGTTAATTGACTTAATCAAGCCCAGACTACGTAGCTTTTCGCCCATTATATTCTCTACTTCCCCTTCATAGTCTCGCAGGCTAACACCGGGCTTCAGCAGTGCCAGCGCATGGTTTTGAACTTCCAGGACAGCTGAGTGAACGGCCCTTTGACGCTTGCTTGGTTGGCTAGTGGCATAAGTTCGGCTAATATCGGCGGCGTAGTTGCTGACTTCGGCGCCGGCGTCAATTAGCAGCAGTTGTTTGGGCCCTAGTTGGGCGTCATTGGCGACATAATGAAGTGTGCAAGCATTTAGGCCGCTAGCCACTATTGGCGTGTAACTGTGGCCAAAGGCGCCCAGTTTTCTGAAACTGCGGGTAATATCACCTTCTATCTCATATTCGTAGTTATATTTGGACAGTTTTTTTAAGATTGCTTTAAGTGTCGCGGCGGTAATGTCTACGGCCGAGCGCATAGCCGCCAGTTCGCTTGGTTGCTTGATGGCGCGCATTTTGGTCAAGTGTTGGCGTAAATCCAGTGGCTTAATATGTGCGTTGGCGTCTTTAATGTGCTTGTACAAAGCCGTTTTGGCAGGATTTAGGTAAAAGCCGTGGCGTTCATTGTAGATTGGACCTACGGCAACTGTTGCAAAGTGTTTGGATTTTTTTAGGCGGGTGTTAAGTTGTTTCCAGCCGTCATTGTGGCCTAAAACTGTTTTCAGACCAGATATTTTAGATAACTTGTCTGCTTCAACATGGCCGTCAAAGATATCTTGTAAGGAATTTCGCTCAGGTAATATCAAATAGTCTTTGGTTTTGTCCATGACTAAGATAAGGCCCGGCTCATTTATACCGGTTAGATACCAAAAGTCACTATCTTGCCTAAAGGCCAGGGTGGTATCGGCGTTACGTTGAACCAAGCCGTTGGCAGATAAGACGATAGGGGCCGTGCCGGCAAAAAGCCTTCGCAGCTTTTGCCGGTTGCCGGCAAAAAACTCCGGACCAAAAAAAGTCTCCATAGCAAATAATAAGTATACAGTACCGTGGATTTGGGGCCGCCTTTGAGAGTTATTAGTAAACCAGTGAAAGTTATGGCGTGCCAAGTATGGGACGAATGTCGGTAGCACTTGTGATGGCACCTAGATTATTGCTCGGCGCACCCAGTAAATTTAGCCATAATAAACTTTCACCTGAGAATTTTGGATCAATAGACGAGTTGAACTTTTTGCAAGACCAACAGGTGAATAGGTTGGGCCTCGGGGCGTCTTCGTCCCACCAAAGTTCAAGCAGCACTTTGCCGGACTTATAGGCGGAGCTGTTGAATAAGGCAGGCAGTCGATCCGAGGTGGCTAACCACTGATCAACAGCACCGTTGCTACAATCATGTCCATTATTACAAAGTGACGGGTTAATAAAGCTGAAGCCGGCTGGTGGATCGGCAAAGCTAAACTGACTTATTGGCAGAACTTCTTTGCCGCAATTGGCTTTATCGGTTGCGTCCCACATGTATAGCTCCGGGATGATTCCAAAAGGTATGAAGGCAGAGCCTGAACACAGGTTGACTGTAACATTTTCAACGTATTCGCGGTGAGGTATGCCTGCGTTTCGAAAAACCCGGAAAATATTGTTACCGGTGTAGGAACAAGCCAGTGATGGAATACAATCCTTACTGACATGGGTAACGGTAGCATCGTAGCCAGTCCAGGCACCAACATATTGTTGAATTGAGTTGTCAGTCTTATTGACTTCTGTATCTATCTGGAAGAAGCCGCACTGAGCTGCCACCGCCCGGATATATGGCATTTTTCCTCCGCCCAAGATAGCCCCAAAGCCCACGCCGCCGACATAAGACCACTTCCGGTTTTCTTCAGCTATGACAACAACTGTATCGATTTTATTACCGGTGGGGGTGTTGCCGCACACACGACCAGATATAGCTGGTGGGTAGCCCCAAATTTTCGCCAGGGCCGATAGATCCTGAATATTTACCAAACCATCGCCGGTTATATCGCCTTTGGCTAAACCAGTCACACTTTTAGTCCAGTTTTTGGCTAGGATACTAAAGTCGAATATGTTTATCTTTGTATCACTGTTAATGTCGGCATCGGCGGCGTGTGATAGATGAAGCGTTAGGTAGCCAATAGTTCCAAACATCACCGCAAAAACAATTGTTGCAAATACTTTAATTAGTGGTGTTTTCATGGCTAGAGCTTATTATAAGAGGTTTTGGTTAGAGAGACCATGCCGGCTGAGCTGGGGGAGTAGTATTGGTGTCAAAAGTACCGGTGGTATCAAAACCATAGCTTTGCCACTGTGTCTTGTTGATCGGCGTGTTGGGCCAGGAGAAGACACTGGCACTGGTGTTAGGCATATGGTAGTGGTTGTTTTGCCATTTATTAACGCCACCAAAACTGCTAACGCCGTTGACCATATGGCCGCAGGTAGTGCTGTCGGCGCAGTCGCCGCCAACCATTAGGCCGATGCCATTGAAGTAGAAGTTATTGTCGTGGATATTGTTGCCTGAAACGGGGCACAGTTCATCGCTATCACTGCTGGTGGTTGTACATTCACTCCTAGTATCATCAACCAGGCCGATGCCTTTTGGACCAACGACAGTATTGTTGAAAACATTGCAGCCAAACGAGTTGGACACGAAAATCTGACCGCCTTCATAAAAGTTATCGGTGCTGCCGTCATAGTTATTTCCCCTGACATAATTGCCGGATATTGTGCAGGGTCCACCGCTAATCTCGTAGTGTTCGCCGGAGCCATGGCTCTGGCCGCCGTTATTAATTAGGATGTTATTAGTGATTTGGTTGAATGAGGCATTGGGGTTGGACAGATGGACGCCCAGATCATTCCATAGGCCATCACAACCGTTGTCGTGGGAGTAGTTGTTGTTATAGATGATGTGATCACCGACTGAGATCTTGACACCACCGGCTTCAAAGTTGCAGCTGTTAATCTGACCGGAATTGTTGTTAAAAAATTCGTTGTGATCAATCGTGATGTTACTGTTACCGCCGCTGGAGATGCCCAAAGTGGTGTTGTCGTGCAGTTTATTGTCCTTTACTTGAGTGCCGTCGCCAACGGTTAGACCGACCGGGAAGTTATGATGGATGTTGGTATATCGAATCAGCCAATTCTGGTTTTTATTGCTGTCATTTTCGATAGCGCCTTTGAAGTTTGTCGGATCGGTGCCACCGGGATCGTAATTGCGAATTTCCAGCAGGGCTGAGCCGGCCTTACCCAGAATGGAGACATTATTAACACTACTATTTCCAAAAAAGGCGTATTGAACGGTATTATTACCGTCTAATATGGCACCGGATTCGGCGCAGTAGGTATCTCCGTTCTTCGGCTTGACAGTGAAGCCGCTGTGCAGCCCGGTTTTTATCATGTAGGTTGTGCCGGCGGTATGGGCATTGACAATATTTTGAGCATTATCTGCCACTTGTATTGGTACTGGCGAGCTGCTTGGACAATTGGAGACAGTTGCATTGTTCCAAGCCGACGCTAGGATGGATAGATCCACGATGTCGACAGCGCCGTCAGCGTTAAGATCGCCGGTTGCAAATGTCTGGCCTGATTTAATGTTGTAGTGGGCAGCTAGAATAGACAGATCAATTGCATCAACTTTACCATCACCGTTAATATCAGCGTTGGCTGCCTGAGACTTATGAAGAGTGAGATAACCAATACTGGCAAATAAAACAGCAAATATAGCTATAAAAGCTATCTTGTAACCTGGAGATCTTGGCTTTAACAATTTATTAATCTCCCGACGGGTGTGTTTTGTGCTACTTGACAACTTTTTTAACCATAACCCCATTAGGCTATAATATCAAGATATTATCTCTAGAAAATCGGCTAATACCAAAAGTCTTTTTTCAGACCCGAGTAAAGCCTTAGAAAATGCGTTTCGCTCCTGGGCCACAATTTATAACGATTGTTAAGCGGCAATTCCATGGCCGGCATGTATTTTACTATGTTGTCGGAAAAGCCGGTTTTAAAAGTGTAAAGGCCCTTCATATGGCTGGTAGCCAGCTCTTCACTAGACGGAATGCCCGATAAATCGTAATGTTTAATGCCTTGGGTCTGCAGGTCTTTCATGATTTGCCACTGCAAATAGCGCGAAGCCATGAGTTTGGATTCGTGTCCGACTGATCCGGCGTCTTTATACCAGGCCCGTTGGCCGTATTTTATAACGTAGGCGCCAGCTAATAAATCTTTGCCGTGCCAAGCCAGATATAAATCTCCCATACCGGTTTTATGAAATAGTTGCCAGTAATTATTAAGGTAGTCCCGGCTTCTAAAAAAAGCGCCGGTGCGTTTACCGGTATCGTTAATAAGTCCGGCCAGAAGGTTGCGTTGGTCTGGGCTGACGTTTGTCTTTTCTACATTGACGCCGCCACGCTCAGCTACTCGCACTTCCCAGCGGGCCCGCTTTTTTAGTCTGGCAAACAGTTCCTCTTGGCTGCCACTCAGATCAACGATTACGCTATCGCGGTACTGGACGCTATTGCCTTGTTTCCAACCATTGTTTTTAAAGTCTTGGATTAAATCTTTGCTGTAAGGCTGGTAGAGCTCCAGTTTAAAAACCATTCCGTCGCTATAGTCTCTCCGTATAGCATCTGTAATCGTCGGAACGACCGTACTTGTCAGACCGGTAACTTGAGGGGCATAGTGCATTTTGCCCAGAGCCGGCACTGATCTTGAGAATACCTGCATCGGTAGAGCAGAATGCCCCGAAATGTCGATTACCAGTCTTGAAGTCTGCCAAGGACTGTCGGCTTTGGTCTGAGCCCAGGCGCTTGATTGAATATAGTTGGGTTCTTGGCTACTTCTCAATACTAACTTGTCCCAAGCCCGTTCTTCCTCAATATATTTATTGGCCGTAATATTTTGGCGCTTATGCGGGAATGATTTAGCTGTTTTTTTGTTAATTGCCATGTCTGACTAGAATATATGCCTGCCTATCTAAAGCGTCAATTAAATTGGCTGTTTACTTTGCTAAGTAGCTGCTTATTATACCGGCCGTCTTACTGCCTACCACCCGGGCTAGCTCCGGTTGCGGGGTTTGGCTGACAGCCCGCGTCGAGCCAAAGGCTTTAATTAGTTTTTTTCTGGTAACTGGGCCT
This sequence comes from uncultured Candidatus Saccharibacteria bacterium, assembly GCA_964520375.1. Lineage (GTDB taxonomy): Bacteria > Patescibacteriota > Saccharimonadia > Saccharimonadales > JANWIN01 > CAZFNQ01. Next base: position 19,516 of record CAZFNQ010000007.1, on the reverse strand, counting down.
ATACCGGGAATTTCATCCAGTAAGCTGGCTGTTTGTTGTTTAATTTTAAGCGTGCTGTGATAACTAACGGCAAAGCGGTGCGACTCGTCTCGGATTCGCTGCAAGAGTTTAACCAGGTTTGTGCTGTGAGGCAGGTTTACGAGAATAAAATCGCCGGTTTCTTTAGCGAAACCGCCTAGCTTATGCAAAACGCTAAGGTTCAATTCTACGCCGCTGCCTGGACTGGAGGTATCGGCTTTGCGAATAACTATTTGTTCTTCTCGCTTGGCCAGTCCAATGAATGGAATATTTGTCTGGCCGGCTTCGTCACGAGCTTTTATGGCGGCCTCCAGTTGGCCTTTGCCGCCGTCTATTAAAACCAGGTCGGTTAGCCCCCACTTTTTTGTGTTACGCTGAGAGAAGCGGCGCATGATAGTTTCACTCATATTGGCAAAGTCATCGTTGCGGTTGCGGTAGGTTTTGAATTTGCGGTATTCACGTTTATTGCTTACGCCGTTAGTAAAAACCACCATGCTAGCCACGACGTTGGCACCGCTCATGTGACTAATGTCGTAGCCTTCGGTTCGGACCGGAAATTTCTTAAGCGTTAACAGATCAACCAGTTCGTTTAAGGCGTGGTCTTTACTTATATCTAGGAACTCTTTGTCACTAAAAATAACGTGTTTACCTAGGTTCTGCAGAGCAAAAAGTTGGTTACGGATTTTAGTGGCCGCCTCGAAGTTTTGAGCTTTAGAATACTTAGTCATGTCTTTTTTTAGTTCGGCCTCAATTGTCTTTCTCTTGCCCAGGAGTACGGCCATTAGTCGGCGCAGATTAGCCCGGTATTCCCCTAGACTGGTTTTGCCCTCTTCCAGCCCAGGATCAAGCCCCAGGTGGTAATGCAGGCTGGCGCGTTTTTGGCCGACTAATTTGCGAGTAGCATAAGGGAAAATTCGCCTTAGCAGCTTTAGTGCTTGGCGAACGCTCAGAGCGCTTAAGTACGGTCCGAAGTAGCGAGCGCCATCATCCAGCGGCCGGCGGGTGGTTGTCACGGTCGGGTAATCACTGTCATAGTCTATGCGCACATAAACCATGGATTTGTCATCTCGCAGCAGAATGTTATAACGCGGCATGTAGCGGCGGACAAGCTCAGCTTCTAAAAACAAGGCATCAATTTCACTGTCGACCGTTTGCCAATCTATGTCGGTAATTTCACTGACAAGTAAGTCGGTTTTGGGATCGCGGGCTCGGCTGACTTGGAAATATTGTCTGACACGGCTGCGTAAATTGGCAGCTTTGCCAATATAGATAATCTCACCGCTGGCATCTTTGTGGAAATAAACACCGGGCTTGGTTGGCAATTCAGCCAGTTTTTGCTTAATTTTATTGGCCATAGTAATTATTATATGAGCTCTCTCTCATATAACTCGACATATTTAATGCCGGTTTTTTATTTTTCTTCGTCAGTTGTTTTTTCGCCAGATGGTTTGGCTTCACCTTCAGTAGTCTCACCTTCGGTGCCTTCTGCTTCTTCACCCTCAGCCGCTTCCTCACCTTCAGCTGCTTCTTCTTCCTCAGATATTTGGGCCTTGGTTTCCTCGACGGTGGCAATCGGGTGTTCAATTTCTGTCAGAATCTCAACACCAGCTGGCACGACGATGTCGGCCACGGTAATTTTATCGCCTATTTCGGCCAGGCCAGTCGCGTCAACAGTTAGTTCATCTACCAAATCTTTGGGGTAAGCTTCAATTTCTACACTGTCTAGGTTAGATATGACCATAAGTCCGGCTTTTTCGGCTGGGGCATCACCCAAAAGGTGGACCGGTACTTCAGTTTGGACTTTTTCATCTTGTTTAATGGCGTTAAAAACCACGTGGCGCATTTGATGTTTTTTAGGGTCAAAATCGACATCTTTAATAAGTGCCATGTAAGTTTGTTTGCCAAGAGTTAGCATGAGCGGGTGGTGTTTGCCGGCGGCCTGATAAACCTTCATAAGCTCAATATATGGCACCTCGACAATCTTGGATGCCTGACCGTGGTCATGAACGACGGCTGGAATTTGGCCTTCCCGTCTAAGACGTCTGACTTGCTTGCCTAGAACTTGGCGCTCTTTTAGCATTAGCGCAATTTCTTCGTTGCTCATATCTCTCCCGAATTATTTGCCTATTATATCAAATTTATTCTCTGTTGGGTATGGTATGCTCATTAATATGTTTGATGTCACACATATTATTGAAAGCGGCGGTTTATTGCTGATTGCCGGCATTATTTTTGCCGAATCTGGTCTTTTGGCTGGCTTTTTTTTACCAGGTGATACTCTTTTATTTACGGCCGGGTTTTTTGCCGCCCAGGGTAAGCTGCCGCTTGGTTGGTTAATGCTACTGGTAGTTGTGGCTGCAATTGCTGGTTATGAAATGGGCTACCGGATTGGCGGCCGATTTGGCAGACGTTTATTCACTAAAAAAGAAGGTCTTATTTTCCGGCAGGAATATCTTAAACGCTCCGAGGAGTTTTATAAAAAACACGGTGGTAAGACGGTCATGTTATCTCGTTTTGTGCCGGTGGTACGAACTTTTGCGCCGATTGTGGCCGGCATTGGCAATATGCCCAAACCCCGCTTCACTGCCTTTAATACCGCCGGCGCGGTTATCTGGACAACCAGCATCATATTACTTGGTCATTGGTTGGGCAGACGGATACCAAATATAGATAAATACCTATTGCCAGTCATTGGTGTGGCCACACTGCTCACTTTTGGCCCGACGCTTATCCATTTGCTTACGGACAAAAAGATCCGTGCCAAATTATTAGCAAAAATTAGAGGCAGGTCAGTTAAGACATAATTTGACAGTTAAATTTTCGATTTCCCATTGATTTGATTCATACAAGTATTGTATGCTTTATGTATGAGTAAAACTATCAATATATCCCTGCCAGAAGAACTTCTGAAGAAAATAGACGCCGAAGCCAAGGCAGAATATGCCAGCCGCAGCGACTTTATTCGAGACACTTTGGTAAAAAGACTAAGAAATCAGAGAATAATCGACGATTGGGGTGATGAAGGCATTTGGGAAACAGTTGTTAATTTCCGAGAGATAGGCTCCAGTGGCGTACCCGCTGATGAAGTCCTAAAAGCCATAAAACAACTAGTAAAATAGTCTCTAATGACGGATAAAGTAACAAAGCTACTGGCTAAGTTATCGCCAAAGGATCTCAAACGCATTAGTAAAACAGTCCAACAGATTGCTAAGTTGCAGCTTGAAGGTTTAGATATCAAGGCTTTGAGGGGGCAAACTGGGGTTTATAGAGTAAGAGTTGGGAATTATAGAATAATTTTTAGCATAAACCGAAGTAAGAAAGCCGATATATTAACCATAGACCGAAGAAACGAAAAAACTTATAAGGATTTATAGATACTTTTTCTAATACTCTCGCTTCTAATAAGTCTGGCTAGTTAGAGTCTGTCTCTAAAATTCCATCAATAAATTCAACCCTGTCAAAATCTCTAAGCATGCCCCTAAGGCCGCTGGTAGACAGGGTTACACCCGGCACCTGCTTATCTTCTTGAATGTGCCTAAGTAGTGCAGTTTCGAATCTTTTCTTGGAAGTCGTATAAAAGGCAGCTGCCTGATAGGCTGTGGTTCGCTCAGCACCAGCATCAAGCAGTCCGTCTATAAAAGTCTGCCTAATGGCAGTCATTCCCAGGTCAGGACTTGTATAGGCGCAACAAATTAAGTAGTTACCAAATACACTAAAGCGCTCTTCGTTACTAACAATGCGATTGGCTAGGGCATCAAGCGAAGCTTGGGCCATAATCTCTTTGGCCCTCAGCAGTCTTTCCTCACCCCTGAGTTGTTCAGAATTGTTATCCATACTCTAGTATTATAACATCTTTTGTAAATACTTGCCAGTATAGGATTTGGGATTACGGGCTACTTGTTCCGGGGTGCCGGTGGCGACAATATTGCCGCCGGCTTCACCGCCTTCTGGACCCATGTCAATTATGTGGTCAGCCGACTTGATAACATCCAAATTATGCTCAATGACAATCATACTGTTGCCGGCCTCTACCAAGGCATGCAAGACTTGAAGCAATTTGTTAACGTCCGCCATGTGCAGACCAGTCGTTGGCTCGTCAAGTATATATAGTGTCCGGCCGGTTGGTCGGCGTGACAGCTCACTGGCCAATTTGATGCGCTGGGCCTCACCGCCACTTAGCGTTGTCGCTGGTTGGCCCAGTCCTATATATCCTAGACCGACGTCGACCATTGTTTGCAGTTTGCGGGCTACCGAGGGAATATTGGTAAAAAATTCCAGAGCTTGTTCGCAGGTCATTTCCAGCACATCACTTATGGTTTTGCCTTTGTAGTGTATTTCCAGGGCTTCACGGTTGTAACGTTTGCCGTGACAGACTTCGCAGGTAACGTAAACATCCGGTAAAAAGTGCATTTCTATTTTAATAATGCCGTCGCCGCTGCAGTTTTCGCAGCGTCCGCCTTTGACGTTAAAACTAAACCTGCCCGGGCTATAACCGCGTAATTTGGCTTCGGGCACACTGGCAAACAGTTCGCGGATAGGAGTAAATAAACCAGTGTAGGTAGCTGGGTTGCTCCTAGGTGTCCGGCCAATCGGGGATTGGTCAATAATGATGGCTTTGTCGAGGTGGCTGATACCGACGATGTCATCATGACGGCCTGGTACTGTGCTGGCCCGGTGCAGCCTTGCCGATAATTCCTTGGCCAATATGTCGTTTATTAGACTAGACTTGCCGCTGCCTGACACGCCACTGACCACCACCAGCTTGCCTAGCGGTATTTCAACGTCAATATTATGAAGATTGTTTTCCCTGGCACCTTTGACCGTTAGGGCTTTGCCGTTGCCGATTCGGCGTTTGTTGGGCACGGCAATTTTTTTATCGCCCCGCAAGTACTGACCGGTAATACTGTGTTTAGCTTTGCTAACCGTTTCGGGGTTGCCATGGGCGACTATTTCGCCGCCGTGGATACCAGCTCCGGGTCCAATGTCTAGTAGATAATCGGCGGTCCGGATGGTTTCCTCGTCATGTTCGACAACTATCACGGTGTTGCCAAGATCGCGCAGATTCTTAAGAGTATTTATGAGTCTTGCGTTGTCGCGTTGGTGCAGGCCGATTGAAGGTTCGTCTAGTACGTAGAGGACTCCCTGGAGTCCCGAACCGATCTGGGTGGCTAGGCGGATGCGCTGGGCTTCACCGCCAGATAAGGTAACGGCGCTTCTAAGCAGACTGAGATAATTTAGGCCGACGTCTTGCAAAAAGACTAGACGCGATTTAATTTCTTTTAATATTTGGTGGGCAATGTGGCTGTCTTTGTCATCAAGCTTTAATTTGTCGAAAAAAGCTACGGCTTCGTCAATGGATTGCTGACAAATATCCATTATGGATTTACCGACTACTGTAACGGCCAGGACTTCCGGTTTTAGGCGCAGGCCATGGCAAGCATGACAGGGTCTCTCTTGCATAAACCGTTCTATGTCACGGCGCATAAAGTCGCTGCCAGTTTCTTTATGGCGGCGTTCCAGGTTGGGTACTACGCCTTCATAAGTGGTTTCAAAGTGCCGGCCCATAGACAGCGATACCCGGTACTTTTCCGATCCAGTGCCATACATGATTTTATCCATTTGATCTTTGCTCAACTCACCAGTTGGCACATGCAGGCTAAAACCATAGCGATCGGCTACAGCTTGGAGTTTTTTCATATACCAGGTGTCAACCGCTACCCGGTTAAACGGACGAATGGCACCTTCGGCAATGGTTAGTCGGCCGTTGGGAATAACCAGCCCAGGATCAACTTCCAGTCGTGAACCAAGGCCGGTACAAACGGCACAGGCCCCGTGGGGACTGTTGAAACTAAATGTCCGCGGTTCCAGTTCCGGAATGGCCACTTCAGGATGATCTACACAGGCATACATCAGGCTGTAACCTGTCTCCTCGTTACGCTCAGCATTCAGGATCACCACTTTACCTTCGGCAATGTCCAGGGCTTGTTCAACCGATTGGCTCAAGCGGCCCAGGCTGTCAGCGTTATTGACCAATCGGTCAATTACAATTTCAATTTTATGCTTAAAATTTTTATCCAGGTTTGGGAATTCATCCAGCGAATAGATGACACCGTCTACCCTCGCGCGGGCAAAGCCGGCTCGTTGGTACTGTTCGGGGATATGCTCAAAAGCGCCTTTTTTGTCTTGAACCACCGGCGCTAAAACCATTAGCTTGGCATCCTTGGCGCTAGTGGAAATTTTATCGACAATCGCCGCCGTCGTTTGGCGGGTTACCGGTTTGGAGCAAACTGGACAATGGGGAATGCCGATGCGGGCAAATAACAAACGCAGGTAGTCATAAATTTCAGTAACTGTGGCGACGGTACTGCGTGGATTGCGGCTGGTAGATTTTTGATCAATGCTAATAGCCGGGCTCAGGCCGTCAATTTGGTCAACATCGGGCTTTTCCATCAGTCCTAAAAACTGACGGGCGTAGGAACTGAGTGACTCGACGTAGCGGCGTTGGCCTTCAGCGTAAATGGTATCAAAGGCTAACGACGATTTACCCGACCCGGATAAGCCGGTTATAACAACGAACTTATTACGTGGAATCTGTACATCAACGTTTTTTAAGTTATGTTCCCGGGCTCCTTTTACGACAATATTGTCTATCATAAGTCGAACAATTATACGCTATAACAGAGAAAAATACTAGTCCCAGGCCCTCTTTATGCTAGTCTAGACGTTAGAATGAGATGGGTTTAATGCCAATAAGGGTCGCTATCCAGGGGCACCGGGCCTCTTTTCATAATATTGCCGCTGAGCAGTTATTTGGGAAAAAGTTTGAACTGGTTACCTGCGATACTTTTGAGGACGCTTTTGCGGCTTTGGCGCGGGACAAAGCCGATAAAATCGTGGTGGCGCTGGAAAATTCGCTGTTTGGATCTATTAATGAGACTTACGACTTATTACTCAAATACAAGTTCTGGATTAGCGGTGAGCTGTATCTGCATATCAAGCAGTGCTTGATTGGTTTGCCGGGTGCTAAAATAGCCGAAATTAGTGAGGTCCACTCCCAGCTCCAGGCCATAGCCCAATGTGAACCCTATTTGGATAAATATATGCCGTTAGCTAAGCGTATTGAGCACCATGACACGGCGGCTAGCGCCATGGCCGTGAAAGCCTGGGGTAATCCACGTAAGGCCGCCATTGGTTCGGCTGAAGCTGCCAAGTTGCATGGACTTAAGATTTTGGCTTCTGAGATTGAAACCCCGCGTCAAAATTACACCCGTTTTGTAGTTTTAGAAAAGACCCGGGCTATAGCTAAAGGGGCTAATAAAACTTCTTTGGTGCTGACAATTCACCATAAGCCGGGTGCCTTATATAATGCTCTTGATGGCTTTGCCGCTTATGGCATGAACCTAACCAAGCTGCAGTCGCGTCCAATTATTCAAAAGGCCTGGCACTATATGTTTTATTTAGATGTTACCGCGCCGGCAAATACACCGGAGTTTAAGAGCATCTTGGCGTCTTTGAATAAACAAGGCTGCGAAGTAACCATTTTAGGTAGTTACAGGGCTGGTCGTAACTCTTAGCATAAGCATTTCATAAAATAATCTTGACATTTGTACTAAATAGTGTAGAGTTGTAACTAATTAGAGGTTACAGTTATGATGCTGCGGTTTATAGTTCTGGGTCTGATACCAGGTACACAATCTGAAATGAGTTTTGGTTTTATATTGGGTTGTGTAGCCGCTGCTATTATAATGGCAATGTTATATATGAAATTGGCTCCGCTACGTCATTTAATCGGACAAATTCTGCCAGGATCTAAGACATTTGTGGGCACTCTTGCCCATTCCTTTAGCCGCTTAAGAGGCTTTCTCCATAAAGCTTCAATTCTTCGAGTATAAATTTTTGTTCTTTGGTTATATGAGGTTGAGTCTTTAGCTCTTTAATTGCACTGAAGTAGCTGGCTAGACGGCTGGTTTTATCGCCGGCTGCCAGGCGCTGGTGGCGATATTTTTGCCAAGTATCTTTTTCCTGGGGCGTAAGGTAGCTTGGAAAATTGCGGGCCTTATATAGCGGTAACAGCGCCTTTAAGCGGTTATCGCGAAGACTGGGTTGTAATTCACTGAGTTCATCCGGTTCGGCGGCCCGAACCAGACTCATGGCTTGCTTGTCAGCGTTACTAAAAAAGCCGCTATAGAGTTGATTATCTACGTCCTGTTCGTCTGGCAACAAGCGCTCTTGCTGCTGCTTGTCCAATATTTCCAAGGCGGCGAACAGACGCTCTGGCCAGTCTTTTATTTGGCCAAGCTTCTCGGCATTGGCTTTTATCTGTGTCTTGTCCAGTTTTAGTCGCTGGAGGCTGGCTTTATCTAGTACGCTTAGTGGTGCTACGGCTGGGCACCTATTAAACTTGAGGGTTTTAATCGGTAGCACTAAGCCCTCGGCTGGATCGCGTCGGCGCCAGGCAATGGCCAGTTCAGCCGGTTGGAGTTTAGCGTATGGAGTTGGATCATGTCTCAGGTCATAAACTATAGCGCCTTGTTTGGGGTGTTCTGCCAGACTTACAACCACAGTGGTTTTCTCGTACTCGCTAGGGTATTTGCCCGAAGTGTAGACAAACGGTTTTTGAGCGTTCACTAGTTTGGCGATTTTGGCTTTGGCGCGTATTTCTAGCATAAACTCGAATAATTTGGGTTGTTTGATGTAAATTAGACGAGCCAGGGCTATGGTAGCTTTGACGTCACTCAGGGCGTCGTGAGCGCTCAAATGATACAGCTTATTAATAGCTGTTAGCAGGCCGAGCTGGTTACTTGGGGCACCGCTTGAATCAAACGGCCATTTTATGCCGGTTGGTCTCAGTGCCCTAGTCATGCGAGCGACATCGAGCAGGTCCCATTTTGAGCGGCCATCTTGCCATTGCCATTCATAGGGGTCATAGAAATTGCGGTACAGAAGATGACGGATGAATTCATCGTCAAACCGAATCGTGTTAAAGCCAGTGAAAATTGTGTCAGCGGTTGCAATCTTGTCGTTGAAATACTTGGCAAATTCAGCCTCGGTTATGCCATTGGCCAGCGTTTTTTGCGGGGTTATTCCAGTCACCAGTATGGCTCCAGGATCAGGCAGAATATCTTCGCTAAGTTTTATATAAATGTTGTCTGGTTTGCCAATTGGCTTGAGGTCAAGTGTCGTTCGCTGGCCGCCGAATTGCATAATTCGGCCCTGCCTGGGATTAAAGCCAGTAGTTTCCAGGTCATAGAAATAAAAAGTCTTACTCATGTAACTATTAGTTTAACATTTAACTTCTGTCAGCGGGTTGCATAATTGCCTATTTAGTTTACAATTACCCTGATGAGTGAGTTGGAACCAAATCCGTATCTTGAACGTCCGATTGATGTCTTAAGCAATGAGATAATCTGTCAAACAGCTGCCAATCAGCTCGATGATTATTTCCGACTGCTGGCCAAGGCCAAAACCACAACTCCAGAGGGTTTAGCTATTAAATCTGGTGCCGCCTTAGAAATTGCCGACTCTCTAGCACGTAGTGGTTTACCTTTGGCAGACAATGTAAAGTACAGAGCTATATCGCTAGCCGTGTCAACTAGTACTAATTATGTTTATCGTAGAAATATCGATTTACTAATAGACCAGAACTACAATAATGCTACAGTCGCAGGTATAAAAATGTTGGCTATATGCGACTTGCCGGTTCCGCGCGAAACTCTAGAACAATTAGCCGGAGCTAATCGAGATAGCTTGTGGTCACTGCGCAACGTTATGAAGCCCGAACCAGCCGATTTCAAGGCGATTGAAATGCAATGGAATACTTCATTGACTAGGGCTGAAAAATTAGCTCTAAAGATTAATGCTCGTAAAGCTAAGATGCGTTACGGCGGTAGCAGGCTGGTAAACGGTATTTATATTTCCCAATATCAAAGCGGTTTGAATTAGATACAAGTATAGTTAATACTCCAGTTGGTAATCGCGGTTTTTGCCAATTGCAACTTGTCGGCCCGGCTGAACGCCACGACGTTCTAGTTCGGCGGTAATTCCCATTTTTTTCATAATATCGCGGAGCCGCTGCACACCTTCTAAGCTGTCAAAATCTGTGCGCTGGGCAAAACGCTCAATTTTTGAACCAGTTATTATATAAAGGCCGTCTGACTTTTTTACCTGCCAGCCCTGGTTGTCACCTGTAAAGCGTAGCACCGGCAGTTTAGACGTTTTATCTCGGCGCTTGGTTTTTGTGCGCTGGGTTTGGACTTGTTCTTTTACGGCAAAAAGCAGCTTGGGGACACCTTCTCCACTGGCCGCTGAAATGGCAAATATTGGTGTTTTGGCCGGTAATACTTTTTTTAGTTGGGTTTGTTTGCGGACGGCGGCTTCCCGGTCAAAACCGTCAATTTTATTTAAAACCACCAGTTGTAAGCGGCTGGTTAGGTCAATTTTGTAGTCTTTTAATTCTTTTTGGATAGTTTTATATGCTCCGGCTACATCGTCTTGGTATATATCTATTAAATGTACCAGCACGCTGGTGCGCTCAATGTGGCGCAGAAATTCATCGCCTAAGCCCTTGCCCTGGCTGGCGCCTTCAATCAGACCGGGGATATCGGCGAACAGCAGGCTAGTTCGGGAGTCAATATCGACAACCCCAAGATTGGGTGTCAGGGTTGTAAACGGATAGTCCGCAATTTGCGGGCGGGCATTACTAATGGTGGCTAGCAGGGTGGATTTGCCCCCGTTGGGCAAACCGACCAGGCCAACATCGGCTATTAGCTTTAATTCCAGGGTCAGCTTCTTTATTTCTCCAGGCTCGCCTAACTCGGCCACTCTGGGCGCTTGGCGCCGGGAAGACACAAAGTGGGCATTACCAAAGCCACCCTTACCGCCCAGAGCAATAATGTCTTGTTGGCCGTCTTTGGTAAAATCAGCGATGATTTGGTCGTTGTCACCGAGCACAACCGTGCCAACCGGCACCGGTACAACCAGGTCTTGGCCGCTTTTGCCGTGCATTCGCCGCTTACCGCCGGCTTCGCCTGAGGCGGCTTTTAGTTCTTTGTTATAACGAAAAGCCGCCAGGGTATTTTGACTATGGCTGGCTCGAAAGATAATGTTGCCGCCTTGGCCGCCGTCACCGCCGTCTGGACCGCCTTTGGCTATAAATTTTTCATGCCGAAAACTAACAATGCCGTTGCCGCCATTGCCAGCTTTTAGACTCACCTGAACTTTATCCACAAACATACATCTTATAGAGTATAGATTTTATAGGTGAGAGTCTAGAGAGGATTAGCTTAGGCTTAGCGACTTATATAGTGCTCGAACTTGGAGACTGGTACCCAGCCGCTGTAGCCAACTCGGCCCCAGCCGGCTATACCGTTCATATCTGAGTACTTAATCTCACTACCGTCAGGTGAAACAGCTTCCACGTAAGCCACGTGGCCACCAAAGCCGCCGTAACTGGTTTGGGCGATAGAACCGACGTGCGGAGTGCTACTAACATTCCAACCACTTTGGGCGGCATAAATCGCCCAGGTATAGGCGTTGCCCCAATTGGTTGGCACCGGAACACGGTTAGCAACGTACCAGGTACAAAAGCCATAGTCGTAACCATTGCCGCCGTAAGTAGCCGCAAAAGAACCGACAAAAGCTCCTGGACCCGGTCCAACTGGTGACGGGGCTAATTGGCCGTTGGGAATAATTATTCTTGTACCGACAGTTAGACCGGTAATTTCGGCATCGTTAAAGGCAATAATTTGGTCCTTGTTGGAGTTAAATTTGGATGCTAGGCTGGCCGGAGTGTCACCACTACGGACAATATAGACTATGCCGTTGAAGGGTGGTATATAAAGACTTTGACCACTGGTTAATTGATCGCCGGTAATCCCGTTAGAGGCGCGTATCGAGTCCGAAGATATATGGAACCGGGCAGCAAGCTTGCTAACTGTGTCACCAGAGGTGGTTATATAGGTCTGGATATCTTTATTCGACTTAAATACCGTCGCTACCACCTGAGGTTTGGCAACCACGGTTTGGTCGGCTGGCGATACGGATAGAAGAGCATTGACACTGTCGGCCTGGTTGGCGGCTGAAGTCGCCTCGGCAATATTAGTCATGCGGGCGACATTAACGGCAATGTCGGCTGAAGATAATTGGTCAAGCGGGTTAACCGCGTCAGTTGAGCTGGAGATGACCGCTGAGCTGGCAGTCGAAGACTGACTGGTCCTAGAATTTTGCAGCACAAAGACAACCACCGATGCTAAAATTAACAGATTGACAGCCAATATACTAGTACGCAGCAGTCGCTTGCGACTGCGCTTTAAGACACCGCCAAATAGGCGCTTAGACAACTTCTTCCGGACAAGGCTTTTAGGTGGCTCGTAAGCCCCTTCAAGTGTTCTTGAGACGGTACGAATAGACAACTCCTAATCCCGATTAATAGGGAAAACTAAGCTGATTTTAATATTAATTTCAAGATATTTCGACCATCTTGATTAAATCTTTAATTTACAGCTTAGGTACAACTTACTACCCCTGTTAGCTATCTGTAGCTGGCAACAAGTTGCACCCATAAAGATAACATGTTCGCATACTAATTTCAAGGATATTGCTTATGGTTTTTGGAGGGGGTTTTAGCGTGTTATTAGGCCCCGGAACAGAGCCTTTTACAGTATTGCTGGATCTGGGCGTCATGCTCGGCCTGGGTTCGAGCAAAGTAGACAGTGCCATCGTCACCGGCTAGGAAATACAAGAAGTCGGTGTGGGCCGGATGAGCCACGGCATCGAGCGATGATTGGCTAACATTGCTGATGGGACCGGGCGGTAAACCGCTATGAAAATAAGTGTTATACACAGAGTTGTAGTTGACTGAGGGGGGTTTGCCGGCTATAGCCGCTCCATAAAAGGCCGTCACATCTGATTCCAACCTCATACCAAGGTGCAAGCGGCTGAGAAAGACTTGGACAATCCGGCTGCGGTCTTCGGGTTTATCGGCTTCTTTTTCGGCGATTGAGGCCAGAATAATGCCCTCGTGAACAGATAGACCGTGGCTAGCGATGGCGTTACGAATATCTGGCGTTAAACGTTTTTGCATTTCATCCAGTGACTGCTTAATAATATCTCGGGGAGTGCCGGTTTTTTGGAATGATTCGGGGTATAAATAGCCCTCTAGGCTGGCACCGCTGGGTTTATCGACTAGGGCTGGGTGGTTTTTATAAAGCTCTGGGTTTAGCGCGCTGTTAACGTCTTTGGCAGAAAAGCCGCTACTAATAAAGGTCTTTTTAATCTGGTCTAAGCGCTGTCCAGGTAAAATTGTGATTAAGTTGGCAGATATCTTACCGCCGGTAATAATAGCTACGATTTCCGGCACGCTTTGGCGAGGGCTAAGTTCATAAGTACCAGCTTTTAGGTCGTTACTGGCGTCTCGGTTACGGACATACTGGCTAAAAGCCCAGTCACTCCGGATAACTTTATGGTCTTTTAACAGTGTTGCGATGTCGCTTAGCGATGAACCGCTGGGTATGGTGATAGCTATGCTTCTTTGGCTGGCGCTGTTAAGCGGTCGTAGGTTGGTGTTATAGATATGGCGGGCGACTAGTACTGAGCCGACAGCGCCAATAACGGCTAAAGTTATAATAACCGCGGCGATACGGGGCCAGCGGCGTAATTTTCTCGGGTTGTATTTATACTTCATGCCTTCCCAAACTCTCGCTGCTCTGCTAGCCAATCATTTAAAATATAGACGGCTGATAAAGCGTCTATAGCCCCTTTATTATACCTTACTCCTCTCTGTTTCAATTCCGCCTCCGCCTGTTTGGAGGTCAGGGCTTCGTCTTGGAGATATATGGCTACATTGGTTGCTTTTTTTAGATCTTTGGCAAAAGCTCGTACCAAGCCGGTTTGCTTAGTTTCTTGACTATTGAGACCTCTTGGCAGTCCTATAACCACTGCCTCGACTTGATTGTCCCGAATAAGATCATTAATTGTTGCTATGACATCTGGTTGGTTGTCGATGGTGGTAAGTGCCGATGGTAATTTGGCGGCCAGCGAAGCTATGGCCACACCAATACGCCGGCCACCAACGTCAAGCGCCAAAATAGTCTTATTTGGAGCTAGAGTCATTACTGGGGCTGGCTTGGGCCTTGTTAACAATGATGTTTATCTTAGCGGGATTGCTAGGCATTTTATATACCCAGAAGGGACTGAAATCGACATTGGCACTGTCAACCGACGGCAAGGCTTCAATAACTTGTTGGACATCGCCTTTCTTCTTGCCTTCAATTTGTTTTTTAAGGGCGTTGGTGTCAATTTGGGCACCGGCTGTAGCCGTGGTTTGGACTGATAAGGTTTGGTTGGTTGGCGATTTTTTACTGGTAACAGAGAAAGTCGCTTGATCCAGGCCATCATCAGACAGGGCTTGTTTGGAGGTATCTATGTTTTTCTTGGCATCTTTCTCGACTAGCTTTTTAAGATCTTCGCGGTTTACTCCCAGCATCGTGTAATCGGTTTCTACGGTTACGTTAACTTCTGTTGCCTCATCGCCGGCTTTGGCCGATGTAGAGACAGTCTGCTTGCCGGGTAATAATGTTTCAGTTAATGGGAAAAGCTTATCGTCTTGGAACTTGTTGATTAAGTCTTTTTTGGCAGCGTCATTGTTGTCAGTTATTTTTTTCTTAGCTGAATCAATATCGCTTTGGCTAATGACTGTTACTGTTTTATCGGTGCCGCCTGCGAAAGCGTCGGCGTTTGAACCGCTTACACTGGGATAACCGCTGACAGCAAAATGCCTACCGGCCCCAATATTGGAGCCCGTCCCAGAATCTGTAGCCGTAACTCCAACATCCTTTGTGGGTGTTATGCATTGATTTATGCCGTTTTTAATGGTTGGCGGCAAATTCACATTCGATTGGGTAACGAATGACAGTCCACCTGTGTTTACGGTGGTGCCGGCCGGTACGGTTACTGAACTAGCTGAGGCAGAACAATTCTTCAGGCTGACCGTGCCGGTGGCTTTTTCACCGACGTTTTTATGCCCAGTGGCTGCCACTTTTTGGCTGTCGGTTTGTTGGGAATCCATAGAAGTTGCTGGGACGATGTTGTCCTTGTCGTCCAGCGTTTGGGCATCAGTGTTGGCCGTGAAAGAAAATTCACTTTTTATTGATACGGCGTTGGTGTTGATGGTTACGGTGGCGTGAGGCCAAACCTTAAAAGCAAATATCCAGCCGACAATTAATATTACCAAGGCCAACCCGGCCAGCATTAGCTTGGTGCGGAACTTTTCGAAGTTGGGAACATTTATTTTGCTTTTTTTATTTTTTTTGGCAGGAGTTTTTTCTGAGTCATCCTCGGTGTTATTGACATCTATGGTTTCCTCACCGTCAGCTTTGCCCGCACCAGCTACAGCCGTCATACCGGCTAGTTCGCCAATACTTTTGCTATGGTCTATGTCCGGTTCCTCCCCAGTTTCGTCATCATCCAATGTCTCTTCTTGCTTATTAACCTCTGGCGGTGGTGGAATGGCAGGTTTACTTTGCAAGGTTTTGGCAACGTGGATACCGACTGCGCCAGCTAGGGGTATTAAATTAGCTTCGGAAGTAATTAGCACCAGTCGTTTATGTTCCTCTTTAGCGGTGCGCTTGAGAAGTTTCATATTAACTATGCTTTGCAGCACTGTGGCTCGTTTGGGTAGCACTAGGGCGACAATTTTATGTTTGCCAGCCCGCACTTTCTCAATGATAGAAGTTATTTCATCGTCTACATCTATATAAATGGTGTCTTTGTTAGTATCTGGCATATTAAACTCTCAGTAATCTGTCTATGCGTTCGCGCATAGAGCTGGTTGTATAACTGCTGTCCTGCTGCTGGAGAGTATCTAAACCGACTCTTAGCAGGCCCATAGCGGTTATATAAGTATGATCGGTAACACTACCGGTTTTGTCAACAATCCCAACTACCTGACTGGGTTGAATGTGTTGGACAGCTGGCTTACGCGTAAAGGGCAGGTCGGAATACCAATTGGATTGTTCTAGTTTGTCCATCAGCATATCCAGTGAAGAACCACCACCGCACAGTAATAATCTGTGTGGTAAGTTATCTAGTTGGGTAAATTCACCGAGCGCTAGTTCGACACCGCTGGCCCAAACTTCCAGGGTCTTTTTAAGGGCGGCTTCAATGGCCGGTACTTTCTTGGCAGGATCCCTGTGATCCGATAACCCAAGCTTTAGCTCCTCGGCCTTTAAAAACGAAACACCTAGGTCTTTTTCTACCGAGCGGGTAAAGGCTCTACCGCCTATACCAAACATCTTGGTGCCTTGGACACCGCCATCGTTAATAACAGCAATGTCGGTAGTGCCACCTCCGACGTCCATTAAAATGGCGCTCATGCTGGCATTGGGGTCATCACCAATTACGGAGCGTGAAACGGCAAATGGTTCCGCGGCCACAGCAATAAGATCCAAGTCCAGCTCCTTAGCAGTTCGCTCCAGTGCGCCGATATGAATCATTGGGGCAAAAGCAGTGTATAGCTGCACGACAACATCCTTGCCCTTAAAGCCGACCGGATTAGTTACCGGATAGCCGTCAATCTCAATACTCACTAGCGCGCTGTTTACCATGCGGATTTCTACATCCTTGCCTCCCAGTTCCCAGACAAGTTGCTGGCGGGCCCTTTCTTTAGCGCGGGCTTGGACTAGACCAATAATTCGCTCGACTTCTTCAATGTGGAGTTCTTTGTTGGGGTCTTGGCGCCGGGCCCGGACATGCGTGGTAGTGCCTTTAACCAGTTCACCGGCTATACCGATAACCGCTCCCCTGGCGCTCAGACCGGCTTGTTGTTCAGCCTCATTTAGAGCCTGGTCACAATTGTTAACCACGGCGGCAATATCTGATATGGCGCCAGCTTGCATATCACTAAGTCCTTGGTGGGAGCGGCCGGTGCCGACTATTTCAATCCGATTATCTACTACTTTGCCGATTAAGACCTTTATAAATTCCGTGCCAATATCCAGGCCGACCATGTGTTCGCCACTGGCGTTTTTTCTTCCGACTGTTTTGGCTGCAACTGACTTGCCCAGGGTTTTTATTTTATCAAGCATAACCTAGTTAATTATATCATAACCAGAGGTGTTGAACTCTAAACCGGCCAAGGAATTTACTTGACAAACTACTATACCAAAAGGTATACTTTGGTATATGAACACACCTAACGATACAACCACTTTAAGTCTTAAGACTAAGAAGCAGGTCAAAGAGTTGGCACAAATGAGAGCTAAGCAGCTTGGCATTCCTTTGGGAACGCTTGTTAATGCTTTCCTTCGTAACCTAGGTCAAACCGGTGAAGTACACTTTACAATTGATGAACCAATTACAGCCAAGATGGAAAAAATTATCGAAGAGATGCGTGCTGAGATCGCCCGTGGTGATACTTATGGTCCATTCACTCCCGATGAAGCCACAGATTTCTTAAATAATAACTCGCTTGAGAGCCTTGGGTTAGATGACAGTAAAGATTAAATACTCCAAGAAGTTCTTAAAGCAATACTATAGACTTTCGCCAAAGGTACAACAACAATTTCAGCAACGACTGCAGTTGTGGCTTAAAGAACCCTTTAATCCGCAGCTTAATAACCACATCTTAAAAGAAAAGTATGGCGGCCTTCACAGTATAAATATTACAGGTGATATTCGAGCCCTATACGATAAGATTGACGACAGCTATGTGATTTTTGGTTTTATTGGCAGCCATTCTCAACTATATGGCTAATAATTCGGAAATCCGAATCTATAGATAGCTTGGATCAATTTCGTCTCTACCCAAACTATAGACTTCTCCAGGGCCTAGCTTTGTATCTCGACACATTTCTAGAAAAGCAATAGTTCTATGATTAGCCCCAAGCATATGTGTCCGTAAGACGTCGCCCAATTCATCGCTTTTAATGGAATATTCGCTTGCTAGTAAAAACGATAAGCCGCCTTTTACTTGTTTCCGCTGAGTTTGATTCTCAGTAGTGAATCTAACTACAAATTCGTTGTCTGAACCAAATTCAAATTCCATAATTTAAGCAAGTACAGCTTTTATTCTTCTAATTCCTGCGGAGGAGGATTCTTCTTTTATAATTTTGAACTTTTTGCCATCATCAGACAGTTGAGAGGTATGGTCAACGTGTGGGCCGCCGCAAATTTCAAAGCTGAAAGGCTTGTCGTCAGCCTTAGCTTGCATGTTGTAAACCTTCACGGTTTCACCGTAGCGATCGCCAAATTGGCCAAGAGCGTGCTTTTGGTTAATAGCTACATCAGTTGGGTATTCTTTCCAAGTAACAACTAAATCCTTATTGATTTGCTCGTTGACAATATCTTCAACCTTTTTAATTTCTTCAGGCGTCATCTTTTGGGGGTGACTAAAATCAAAACGCAGTCGCTCTTCAGTTATATTGCTGCCGCGTTGAATAACGTGATCGCCAAGGACATCGCGCAGGGCCTGATACATAAGGTGCGTGGCAGTGTGGTATTTCTTGTGCTGAAGGGTCTGTCCGCCTAGACCGCCCTTGAATGTGCCTTTGCTGGCAGTTTGCGATCTTTGCCTTTGCTCGGACATTTTTGTGTCAAATTGTTGTTGCCAATCCTTATCTACGTTCCAGTCGTTTTTGTAGGCTTCCTCAAGTGTTAGTTCAACTGGGAATCCGTAGGTGTCATACATTGTGAAAACGACGCTATCGCCCTTGATAAGGATCTGGCCCTTATCGTTTTTAGTTGAGCGGGCAATTCGATTTAGTTCTCTTAGACCATGACGGAGTGTCTGGCGAAAGACTTTTTCTTCTTTAACAAGCGTTTCAATGACTTTTTCGCGGTTAGTGGCGACTTCTGGGAAATCCCCGTGATACAAGTCGGCAATAACCGGCATTACTTGCTCTAGGAAGTTCTGTTCTATGCCCAGTTCAAAAGCAAAGCGTATGGCTCGGCGAACCAGACGGCGCATGACGTAACCTTGTTCTTTGTTGCTGGGCGTTACTCCATCTACAGCCAAAAAGGTAGCTGCTCTAAGGTGATCGGCAATCACTCGCATGCTTTCGGTGTGACTATCGTAATGCTTGCCGCTTAATTGCTCTAGCTTGTCAATAATTGGCTTGAGTAAGCTGATCTTAAAGACATCCGGATTATTTATAGCAGCTACAGCTATGCGTTCCAGGCCGCCGCCAAAGTCGACATTGGGTTTAGCCAATGGTTCGAAAGCTTTATGGCTGCGCTTATAGGCCATAAATACACTGTTGGCAATCTCTATAAATCGCCCACAGTCACAGTTGGGGTGACAGTGCTTGCCCCACTTGGTATCGTGCGCAGTGCCAAAGTCATAAAAAACCTCGGTATCGGGTCCGCATGGGTCACCAATCGGAGTAGTTGATTCAGCTCCGGCCCGACTCCACCAGTTTTTACTGCCATCATAATAAAATATGCGCCCATCGTTCATGCCTTTGTTATAGCCATCTTGTTCCGAACCGATATCGACTTGTTTGGC
>CAZFNQ010000006.1:0-30866 GCA_964520375.1 uncultured Candidatus Saccharibacteria bacterium | reverse complement strand
ACACCAACCGTAAACATGTCCGGGATCACCTTGAGCAATCCAAGTAGTAATCAACAAGGCAGCTGCTTCAGGATTCTCTCAGGAGTAATCAATTTGAATACAATGAATTTGGACACGTGTGTTGGGGGCCAGGGGGGAGCGATACTGCAATTTATTAGCGGCGAGCTTCATGTGGTTGATTCAACATTCACTTCCAACACCACCACTGACGATGGTGCAGCTATACACATGAGCGGAGGTGTTGCCACAATATCCGGCTCTACTTTTACAAATAATACGGCAACGAATGCTGGTGGCGCCATAATAACAGATAGCGACATGACCATAACCAATTCTACGTTTTCTGGCAATACTTCCAAACACGGCGGAGCGATTTACCAGGCACTGGGTACCATGACTATTAGCGGTTCAAACTTTTTTAATAACAGCGCCGTAGGCGTTAGTGCTGGCGGGGGTGGTATCGATCAGGAGAACGGAGATCTATCAATCACTACTACAACCTTCGATGGAAATACTGCCGGGAGCATTGGGGGTGGCGTTTTTTCCAATTCGGGAGGCTTGTTCGAGATTAACCGAAGCACATTCAGCAATAATACCGGTACTTTTGGTGGCGGTGGTATATATATTAATGAACCGACTGGCCCAAATACGATTACTAACACGACTGTAAGTGGTAACACTGCGAGCGAGGGTGGCGGTATCGCCATAGATAATCACTCGAGCGGAATTACATTTTTAAATGACACGATCGCGGACAACTCGTCGGACACCAATGCCGGTGCTGGATTTTTTGTGAACCATGCCACGCTATTTTTCAAAAACTCGATTTTATCAAATAGCGATGACGGAACAAACTGCTCATTCTCGGATGTCCCAACCTCCTCCGGCCACAACATTAGCTCCGATACTTCCTGTTCGGCTTTCTTGACAGCGGCTGGCGATCAAAACAGCACTGACCCTTTGCTCGGCCTGCTGGCAGATAACGGCGGCCCGACCTTTACTCAGGCGATAACTTCTTCCAGTCCAGCCTTCAACCAGGCTACTAATAGTGGCTGTCCGTCCATTGACCAACGCGGCATAAGCCGGCCACAGGGGTCGACTTGTGACATTGGGGCTTTTGAACTGCGTCTGCCAGGCGGAGTACTTGTGCCTGGCCTACCAAATACCGGTATTGGTCCTGTCTATAAAGGTCTCTTGCCATGGGGCATCCTTGTCCCGGCGTGGATAATAGACACATCAATCTCGTTTTACCTAGATCGAAAGAAACAGGCGGTTTAGGCTCGGCTACACCAATTTACGCAATATGCAATTGATACTGTCAAGGTATTTTGTTAAAGTAAGTCCATGAAAAGTTTAGAAGTCATAGGTGCAAATGACACAGCCATGGCTGCGGTGATAATGTATGAGTCGTATCAGCGTATACTCGACCCACAAACCAGACCTGCAGAAATGGGTCGGCGTCCTCGATCATCTTTTGAAGTTGCCACACTACCAATATGCTTTAGCGCCTCGGATATAGTAACTAGGGTAGCTCATGACATGGGTGTATATGCTACTCGGGAATTACATCGACAACATGGCATTACAAATTTTAGCCCTCCAGACACCAAGCCGGCAGAAATAGACCTTATTATGTGTCTTACTTGGGGTCAATATGTTTGTCCCCGTGAATTTGAAGAAGTTGTACACGCAAATGGTATTGAAGCCAATCCGGGCTACTTCGGATCACGAATAGAGATAATGCCACGACTTCACATCAAGCCAATGTGGTATATACCTAACTATGGCGAGGACAGCGTTTTATCTCGTCAGGTAACATATTCAAGCCGACCAAATTCAAATCGAAAAAAATGGTTAGATACGACCGTGGACGAACTTATAAGCGGTGAATATCCAATCGGAGAAGTCGAACCTGATTCTTACCCAACATCAAAGTGGGCTATACATTAGTTATCTATTAAACGGCAGAAATACAAATTTATTTGCAATATTGACTATACGCGTCAAAAAGGATATGCTTTTACTTAGTTATTAGTTAAAATTAAAAGTTGAGTATTAAAAATGGCAAAAAGCTCATATCAAAGAAAACAAAATAATAAACTTACTTCAAGATACCGGAACCTCTCACCTTGGAAACGCGCGTCACTATTTGCAGTAGTGTTCGGGCTTATAGGTGGAATTATACTAATTAAAAGTTTTGCCTCAACTCCGACCTATGGTCTCTATGTTTATAACAGCACCAATAGAAGCGGAGATGCTACGGTTACTCCAGGTTTACCGAGTGTGATTGGTCATACTGGCGGACAAGAGCATGATTATTATCTTCAGCTTCAGGGTGATCAATATGGTACTCATCACACTTGGGAAGTCAACTCAGACAATATTTCAAAAGGGCACTACATGTGGTACGGGCCATACAATACCGTTGTTGGCTACACTAGTACCGCATACGCCCATGTGTGCTGGGCCTATATCCCACCCAGTCAGTCCAAAGCTAATGTCACTTTTAATATTAGTTATAATAGCGGACAAATTGGTCTTGGCAGCTGGCAGAGAGACATCCCGGCGGTCGGTCACATTACGGGTGCCTGGTGGACTGTTAAATACTTTTGCAAAGATATACATATTGGTATCAAGAGCTATCCCAAATTTGAAATCCGGGTTAAGTCTAATTCCGTAGGTGGTAAATCTGGTGAGGACGGTAACTCCTTCAAACTCTATCAAACCGGTTGGCGATTACACGCCAGTTAAGCTGGCGTTACCTCCTATTGCCAATTTCTAATAATTATGGTATTATTTAGCGGCTTTTAGGCCCATGGCCTTCAAGGGATCGTTAAGTCGTAGTCGTTTCTCGTACTCAGTACATGTCCTATCTTGATTCACAAGGAATTGGAGCAAACATGAAGTTACGTCGTGGTTATAGTGCCGCTTTGGCCTTTGTGATGGTGATGGGAGCCTTCATGGTTCTTATTCCATCGCCGGCGATGGCAGCAGCCCAAGTAGGTCGCGTCTCGATTTACGACGGAGCAAGCGTTTTCGGCACTCATCAATCCAAGGTCAGCCAGGCAGCTCAGCGGCTCGCCCGACTTGGCCCTGATGTCTGTGTCGTGACGCTCGCCGACAACGGGAAGTCCGTCCTACCGGTCGACTATTTGCAAGCAGCATCGGTGCGTTGTGCTTCGTTGAGCAGCCACAATCTGCTGATCTTTGCACTGGTCAAGAACCGGTCGGCGATGATGCGGGTTGGTGATCGCTGGCAGTCGGCAATTGAAAAGTCAGGTGGCGTGGCCGCTGGTTGGCATCAGTTTTTTGCAATTACGCACCGACCAGGGCATATTGCTGACGACTTTGTCGCCGGTATCACCGCCGCCGGAGGGGCCATCAAGACCAACGCTCATGTGAGCAGCAAGGCCGATAGAAAGCCCTTCATCGTGTTGATTTGTGTCTTAGTAGCGGTAGCGCTGCTACTGGCTTGGTCCTTGATCCGCCGAAAGACGGAAAAGGCCAAGGGACACAATCCTCACGTTTCGGCTATCACTCCGGCAACGATTTGACGATCAACCAGAAAAGCTGCTAAGAGTGCTAGCAATATTTGAGCAGCAATGCTTGGAAGCACTCCAAGAGGAGAAAGGTGTGGGCTGAGGGCGGTTCGAGTTTCAGTTTATGCGTCGCATAAACACCCGAACCCCCAACCCACCCTTCTTCCTCCTCACTTGTCCATAAGCTAACAAAAAGCTATGCTGACGAGCCGTAAACGGCGAAACAAGTTGAGTCTGAATATGATTAGAGGGCGATGAATTTTATATATTTTTAGCTTCTAAGGATATATCTTGCTTCTGGTCAGCTGGTTTGAGGATGTTGTCAACCAGAGTGTCGATTTGGTCATTAGATAAATTGGCTTTAACGGCATAACCTTCAATTCCCAAATCTCGTAAGCCAGCCGGAGCGTCGGCTTCGTTCAGGTTGGAGATAATAAAGACAGGGATTTTCTTGCCCCATTCGCTTGCTCGCATCCGGGCCAAGATTTGATCACCGGCAATAGCTGGTACCATAAGGTCAAGCAGGACTAAGTCTGGTAACTCTTTTTGAATCAGATAAAGGGCGGCAATGCCGTCATATGCCACGAAACAGGTATAGCCAAGAAGTTCTAGTCTAGTCTTATAGATCTCAGATAGACTGGCGTTGTCCTCAACAATTACTATTTTTTGAGATTTTCCGAATTGATCCATTTCGTTAACAATTTTATCGCAAATGGTTTTGATTTACTATTGAAAGACTTTACTAATCAGAGAAAGCATATAACAGTCGAGTCAATTTATATTAATTTAAAATAATGTTAATTCTACAATTGCAAATATAAATAGCTGGTTTTATAATTTACTTGCAATATAAGTTTCGCGGCATGTCTGTCACCTCGTGTAAGCCGCGATGAGGAGGCCAAATGAATAAAATTGTGTTTTAGCCAATCCATTTCGGATTGGTTTTTAATTTTAAATTAATTAGTAGGAGAAAATTATGTCAACATTAACGTCAACAGTAAAGATATTGCCCTGGGGTGAAGAAATATATATGGAAATTCCCCTTCATAAAAATTCGTCCAATAAATTCTACGCTCGGCACGGTAGGACTAACGAGGGAAAAGAGTATATTGAGTTTTCAAAATTTGGGCCCAAGCCCAACACTGAAGGCGAAACCTATTTTCAAAAGCTAAGGCTTTATAGCCCGCTGCAATGGGTTCAGTTAGATCATTTTGTTAAGAACGAGTTGTCTAAATCAATTGGTTGGGATCTAAAATTTGCCAAGCATGAATTTGAAACTGCTCAACATCAAGATCAAAAAACTTAGTACACTCTTTAGTAGAGTTAACTAGTTCAATGGGGTTCTGCGTGACGGCTTAACCCCATTAAGTTTGGGTCAGTTCTTTTGAAATCTTGTATACTAGTGGAACTAAGAAGGAGGATCAGTTATGAAAGCATTAGCAGCATTTAGTGGCTTCTCAGTAAAGGATTTGGCAAAAGCTAAAAAGTTTTATGCCGATAAACTAGGCTTAAGGCTAAATAATGAGGAAATGGGGCTAGATTTCAGCCTGCCTGGCGGTGGCAAAATGTTTATCTACCAAAAAGATGATCATAAGCCGGCCACTTTCACTATTTTAAACTTCGTGGTTGAAGATATAGATAAGGCTGTAGCCGATCTAAAAGATAAAGGACTCGAATTTGAGCATTATGACCTAGGTGGCGGTGCCAAGACCGATGCCAAAGGTATTATGCGTGGCCTGGCCGCCAACCAGGGCCCTGACATAGCCTGGTTCAAGGATCCAGACGCCAATATTCTTGCTATTCTTCAGGCAAAATAATAGAACAGACAGCTCAGATTAAAGCTTAAACAATTTGATCTTTTAACGTATTTATGTTAATATACCGCTATGGAACAGTCTGGCGATGGTGGTGAACTTAACAACTGGGCCAGCGACGAAGCGCAGACGTTAATACTAGCTCAATCTGCCGAAATTATGAGCGCCGGAATACTTGAATGTTATATCCATTACGCTGATTATTACTACCCAAATCCAAAGCGAGAAAAAAATAAAAGATTACAAGCCGAGTTAAGCGACATGGTAAGATCGGAGTTACCCATTGTCGTCTGGGTCGATAAGGCCAGTGAAAGTGATGTACTTAAAACGGATAGCTACTTTTTAAGCAAAGTTAATCCTTATACGGGTAAAGAAGTTAGGACTGAGGAGGGTGAAAGCGCTGTTTACGTAGCTCGTTTGCATGAAGACGGCAGTATTTATGATATCTCACCTTATTTTACGCACGATCAGGTGAAGGTTATTTATAGGCAGGCCAAGGAACTTGAGGCTGCTAATTTGACGGTTGAGCTGTCATAAGCTCTAAGTTAGACCGCGGGTATTTGTTTTGCTATGATATTGCTACGAATCGGAGGATAAAATATGCAGAAAATCACACCCAATTTATGGTTCGATAGCAATGCTGAGGAAGCCGTCGATTATTATCTAACAATATTTAAAGATTCTAAGAAATTAATAGTCACAAGATACGGCAAAGAAGGTTTTGAAGTTCACAAAAAGCCAGCTGGGACAGTTCTAACAGTTTCGTTCCAATTAGAGGGCCAAAACTTCTTGGCGCTCAACGGCGGTCCAGCGTTTAAACTGAGTGAAGCCGTGTCATTTATCATAAATTGTAAAGATCAAGCAGAGATTGATTATTATTGGGATAAGTTAACCGCTGGCGGTGATGTAACAGCTCAACAATGCGGTTGGCTAAAAGATAAGTTTGGTCTTTCTTGGCAAGTTGTGCCAACAATTTTAGAAGAACTAATTGGTGATAATGATCCTGTTAAAGCCGGCCGGGTTATGACTGCCCTGCTGCCGATGAAGAAACTTGATGTTGCTGCCCTTCAAAAAGCCTACGATAATAAATAGCTATTTACTCTGCTTATAAAAGCAAAACAGTCCATTATTGCCTAAGCAATGGACTGTCTCCGTTGATTGCAGTCTAGGCCATACTCCATAGATATCATCTGGGATTTCAACGTCTGGCCGACGCCTGTATGGTCCGTCTCCCATTTGCCTCAACTAGGCTGGCAGCGTAAGCTACCTTTTTGCTTGTCTGGGAAACATCGATAAAGCTAGTGAAGTTGTCAATCTAGAACTGGCACCTGTCTATGAAATTACCGATTTTCTGCGATATGCAGGCAGCAGGTTTGCCTCTAAGAGGCTTACCTACCGGGCACCTCCCGGTGTCTGTACGTCAGCTTAGCCTAGCCATATGGGCTCGTCAAGAGAGAATTACTATTTTACAACATAGTATAAACATAAGCGCAAGTAAGGCAGGTTGTGCTTTAAACAGGTTCTAGCGTTGGCTCGAGGGATGACAATATGGGAATTGGTTCTACTAATTCGTCCAGGTTCAAACTTCGCTTTAGGCCCAGTTCGGCAATCTGCAAAATCATAGGTTCGTAACCCAAACCAAGATTGAGCAAACAGGCTTTAGGAAAGTTGCCATAACCCTTAATTAAGCTTGGTATCAGGTTGGCTTCTAGAAACTGTGGAATACCTAAGCCGTTCATGCGGATGTCAATACGTCCGTAATCCCGGGCGCCAATAGCATGGAAGACGTTCATCGCTAGATCTGTAACCTGAGATAAAATAATTTCATCGGTAACTGCAATACATCTTTCGGTATCGGCGGATTTTATATCTCCGCTTAGGATCCGCTCGCCTTGACTGCCCAGCGGCGCAATTAACTCCACCGGCATTGCCACGTATTCTTCGCCTTGTTCTTGCTTGAGAATTGCCACGCTAAACTCTCGTCCCTCTAAATACTCTTCGATCAATGAATCGGTTTTAAATTTCTCGGCTATAGATCCGACTTTTGAACTAAGTTGATCAAAGTTATATACAATTGAATCACTATCAATCCCTTGACCACCGCCCATACAAGTCGGTTTGACAAATAATGGGTAAACTAAATCTACGTCAGCAGCAAATACAGTTTGGTGTTGACCGGCAACGTAAAAATTAGAGGTGTTAAGCCCGGCTGCTAAAACGCGTTCTTTAGCTAAGGGTTTACTGACTTCAAGCTGATGAGCCATTTGGCCCGAACCGGTATAAGCAATGTTATGTTTATCTAAGTATTCGCTTAGCCAAATCTTACCGGGATTAATTAGGCCCAATACCGTATTGATAGGAATAAAGTTCATACCCAAAAATACCAAGTCTGGCGTTTTAGACACTAGTGCTTCCAGATCAGCCAGATTATTAACGGTTGTGATTCCAACTTCGGCGTAATGTTTTTTTAATACGGCGAAGATAGCATCACAAGATTTTTGGCTCATTGAACTGAGGCTGACTACAGACGTCCGGACTATCTCAATATGTTTATTTATCATAGGCACAACCAATCAAGGGGCTCATTACTGAGCCCGGTTTAATTATTTGTTATTAGAATATCTTATCTTAGTAGGATTTGCGGAAGCTGCCGCCACTAGGAGCTCGCTCTTCGCGGGGTCGGGCCTGATTGACCATAATTGATCGGCCGCTTAAGTCTTTGCCATTTAATTCTTTAATGGCGTTTTGGCCGTCTTTGACGTCTTCCATCTCGACAAAGCCAAAGCCTTTGGATTGTCCGCTGTCACGGTCTTTAATAACTACTGCACTAACTACTTTGCCTTGTGAGGCAAACAGTTCTTCTAATTCTTTATCTGTTACGCTGTAGGCTAGTCCGCCTACGTAAAGTTTCATTGCCATTTAATTTATCCCTTCTTTTAACTAATATCGCCCGCGCTTAGCATTCGTCTAACCGTAGGTGATAGTAAGTCTTTTTTAGGAACAAATTATGACAACGGAGAGGTTGAGTAACCACTTGCTTAAGCTAATTATAGCACAGCTTAAGCTAATTAGCTATTACTTTTAGTCTTTTTGCAAGTTAATGATGATTATAATATTAGGGGACGACTACTTCACAGATGTTTGATTCAAGTAATTTTCCTTCAATTCGATTACCGGCTTGATCTTGAGCTATACCGGGTAAAAAGCATCTGTCGTCGTGTTTTTCGTTAGAAGCAGATAAAGAACCGGCTCCGAGTAAGGTTGCAACTGTTAATAATACCGTTGCCTTTAGGCAGGTTTTTGCCATTGTTTTTTTAACTGGTTCAGTATCACGCTCTAATGGCGCAAAGTCAGGAATATATTCGCGGTTCATAAACTATATAATAGCATAATTGTATTATATTAGCAAGCTATTCGGGAGATTACTGTAAGTAAGGGCTTGTAGCGACGTTATAGTGGAAATACAAGTAGTTGCCTGGATCTACAAAGGCATCACCAGCAGTGCTAAAGTAATCATCGTGATTGCAGTCGAGCAGCCATTGGAAGCCAATATCGCTGCAATGACTGTCGACGTAGACTCGTTTTCGATTTACGCCGCACGGGTAGGATATCCCCGACGATGAGATGCAGTTAACATGTAAAGGCAGGTGGTCCGGGTAGCACATTTCATCGTGTTCGTCTAAGCAATGTGTGCCGCCAGTAGTATGTGGCGCGTCAAGCTGCACGGCTCCTAGGGTATGCATGAGTTCGTGCATTTCGGCAGTTGAAGACCAGCAGCCAGGGGTAATAATACCGAACCCAGTGTAACGATTACTGGCGTTATTGAGGCCGGGGCTGCTATCTAAAACCGTATTAGCCTGACTACAATAACCGTTGATGAAATTGGAGTTATTTGTATAGTCCCAAACCAAGTATTTAGTATAGGCGTTGTTAAAGCCGTGGTTGATAAGTACTGTGCGGACGGCTTCATATGTAGAAAGATCTGTAGTTGTCGACAGGAGTAATTTGGCAACAGTCGGCTGACAGCTGCTATTGGTGACAAAGCGAAAGTGGCGATTGAAGGCTCCGGCGCCAGAATAGATTGAGCTGACTTCCAGTTGGGTCTCCATGCGGTGAGCAGTTTGAGACAACAGGTTACTAGCAATGGTTGTATAGCTGTTGGCTGGAACATTACTGACAAGAACCAACCTAATTCTATATTTGCCGCTGTTACAGGGGACGGATGAAAGCGGATAGGTGTTGGTAAAGGAGCCTGTCTTATAATCATTTACTATTACCTCAGCCGAGCCAGCCGCCTTAATTTGACTTGAATTAGTCCACCTTATCGGCACCTTTTTAAGCACAGCAAGCTTTTGCTCGGCCCTTACATTCCTAATATCAACACCGGGTGGCCCGGGGTCCCCGCCATGAGTACAGACTGGTTGATTGTCATTTGTTTTTGCACCGACAATTTCAAATATTCCATGACAGGGATGGTCGGCACTGGATTTTACCAATCTCAGTCCCCTGTATGTAATGCCTCTAGCCGGATCTTCTTTTAATGTCTCCTGCCGAGCGTCATCATAAGGTGAATTGCTGGCATGTGAAACAAGTAGAAATATAGCCCCCACGAGCCCGAAGGCAATGGCAAAGATAAAGGCTTTTTTAGTAGTTGAAAAGGTCGAAAGGCGAAATGGCGACCATTTTTTACGACGTTTAGCAGTATTCATTTTTTTTCTAGACTTTCCTACTCTGGTCTTATTAGCCATTATACTTTCACATTTTAACCTATTTTAACCTTACCCTTCTAAAACCGACGGAAATACTTGTTTATACTTGCCACTTTGTGCCCAAAAGTCTACATTAGATAGAGTAAATAAGGAGGGTATATGTTAAAGCAAATTGTCAATGAAACTACTGATGCCGTCGTGGCCGCAGTTAAAGGCGCAGACGACATTATGGGGGCCGTAACCGTCACAGTAAAGAACCAGGTTATTAACGTATTTAAGGGAGCCGGTGACGTCAGTTCTACCGGCATTAACACGGTTTCATCCGTAACCAGTGGTGCCGTCCACGGGATTGGCCAAGTCGGTGCCTCTCTAACAGATGCCGCTGGACAAATCGTGCACGGCGCCGTGGTAGGCGTGAGCCAGGCCGGCGGGGACGTAATTGCCTCAGCTCGTGAAGCAGCGCATGGTGTAATCCAAGCCACAGGTGAAACCGGTGGTGATATTGCCGCAGTAGCTGTCTCAACAGTTGAAGGCGCCATTAAGGCTGCCGGTGAGTTAGGCGCTGACACGGCTGGAGCGGCCAAAGAAGCGGTTGGAGGAGTGTTGGACGCAGCCGGTGACGTTGGCGGCGATGCTGTCCAAAAAGTAAGTGACGCTTTGGTTGCGTCCGCTGCCCTGCCGCGTGATGTCATTGAATCGGCTATAAAGGGCCACGAGAAGAAATAGGATGATATTAATATGGCTGCTGGAGATCAGGTAAGAAACGCAGCGCAAAAGGCGCGCTTGCAGGCAAAGCAGCACCGCGAGCAAGCTGCCAGTATGCATAAATCCGCAACTGATCTTGAGAGGGTAGCCACCCAATTGGAAAATGAAGCCACCAACTTGGAGCGTCGGGCTCAAGAATCGGATAGTACAGAGAAGAACGCCCAACGGGCCATGGATAAGTTCAAAAATCAGAATTTATAGGTCTGAACTCGTAGACTAGGTTGTCATTTCTTTTCAACAGCAACACCTCGCATATGGCTGTTGGAGATATAGGCGCCAAAAACTATCAACCACATGGTCTGGGGATAAGCTACTATCCTTTCCAGGCCGCCTGTGCCTAGGCCAAGATAAGCGTGATTGGTAAAAAATACCAAGGCAATTAGTGAAATTATTCCTGAAAACAGGGTGTAGTAACGCAAGCTTTTGGGGATATCTAAGGCAAATCCCAAGACTACCAGGCCTAAGTTACCGATCAAAAAAGGCAGAGTCGCACCTAGAACATGCAAGCTGCTAACACTATTTTCCGGCACCAAACCAACTATTAGCGTGCCCAGCCCAGCTATTGCCATGAAACTAAAGCCGGTAGCGCTTGTGGCGGTGGTTTTAAATTCCTGAAATATTAATAGCGATCCGATAATCATGGTTATACCAAGGGTAATAAACGAGGCGTTCATTAAAGCGTGCTGTGGTGAACAAACCAGACGGCCGGCGTAGCTGCCGCAGGCGGTGTTGCCTAGATCACTGATAGTATTGAACCGCAGACTGTAATGAAGACTCCAAGCCATGGCGACAATGACCTGGGTTATGTAGTATTGAATGCTGACCATCCAAAATATCGGTCCGATAAACGGGTAACGATCGGTAAAGGTTTTTATAATTTCTTGGGGCTTTGTAATCATAAGCTAGCTAACGGCAAGTGTATCATTTTTAAACTTAGGCTGATGGGTTAGTTCCTGGTTGGGTCGGCGTGTCTGGCAGCAACGGCAGTAAGACTGTAAAGGTGGAACCGTGACCGGGTTGGCTGTTAACTTTTATGCTGCCGTCTAGCCGTTCAATAACAAGTTTGGCCGAATACAAACCAATACCAGTGCCCTCGTATTCATACTTCCAGGTGCTGGTGCCGCGGTGAAACTTGGTAAACAATTTGGGCAGCTCTTCCGGGGCTATGCCGATACCCGAATCGGCTATTGAGATTTGGGCTTGGCCGTTAACGCTCAGGGCATTTAATTTAATAAAGCCGCCGCTGGGTGTGAATTTTAAGGCGTTATCCAGTAAATTCCACATGGCACTACGGACATGAGCCGGGCTAATATCGGCTTTATGATGTCCAGTGGCTATATTGGCGGAAAAGACAATATTTTTTTGCTTGGCCAGGACCGCAAAGTCACTAGCTAAAGCCTGCAATAAGCCGGTTAATTCGATTGGCTCTTTTTGCATCACGCTTTCGCCTGATTCAACCTGGGAAATAGTGAGCATGTCCTCGGAAAAAGCTTCCAGTCTTTTGCCGCTGACGGTGATAGTGTCAAGTACCTGGCGCAGTTTTTCATTAACTTCAAATTTCTTTAGCATTTCCATATAACCGTTGATTATAGTTAGCGGCGTGCGCAAGTTATGGGAGGTGATCATCATAAACTCGGATTTAAGCTTATCGACTTCGCGGAGCTTGGCAATGTCTGCTTCCAGAGACTGGGCCATGGTATTAACGGCTTTGGCTAAATCGCCAACCTCGTCACGACTTTTTAGTTGTATTTGTTTGTCGAAATGGCCCAAACTGATAGACAGGGCTTGGTTGCTTAACTGCTGGAGGGGCCTGACAAACAGCTGATTGGTTAGGAAATAAGTCAAGGCAATGCTTATCAGCAGACCCAGTACGGCAAACCAAAGAATAGTCATCTCGGTACTGTGAATATTAGCCTCAACTGAGGCGCTGGAAATAAAATAGACTAAGTTGTAACGATGCGAACCGTTGTCCTCAATTAACGGCACTATGATTCGCTCAATTATGCCATTTTTATTGTAGTTGTAGATCGGTTGAAAAGTGCCGGCTGATTGTTCATCGATCGTTACGGATTGCTTAGGCTGCTGATTAAAAGCCACCTTGCCGGTTGTATCAATCACGGCGACATCGGATATTTCCGAGTCGAGGTCAGTGAAACCCTGCATTTGTTGGGTAATTTTAATTTGGCCAGAGTCTTGGAAGGTCAGGAAGGTGTTGCCAATCGGCGTGGTCGCCAAGGATGCGAACAGTTTTGATTTGGTGTTTAGGTCATTACGCAGGCTTTTGGAGTCTTGGCGGATGAGTATTGCCGCCATCAGCCCAAATATTAGGGCCAACAGCACCACGATCACCACCGCGAACTTTAGGCGAAGCCCCCACCTTTTCATGACTTACTATTGTTGGAAGACTTTCCAGAAGTAGCCACCACCGTTAACACCGGGTATGTCAAAGTTGAGGGTATAGGCTTTGCTCGCTTGAGCGTAATACGATGTTCGGGAATAGAGCGGTATGCCGGCGGCGTCAGAGTCTAGCTCGACGGCGGCTTGTTGCAAGAAGGTTAATCGTTTTGCTCCATCCAGGGTTTTGCTGGCTTGAGTTAATAGTTTATCTACTTTGGCGTTATCGTATACCCCAGGGGTTTGAAAGGCTGACAAAATATCGCTGCCGTCAAACAGCGTACTTGAGTTACTGGCAAAGAACATATCGGTCTTGCCGTCTAAGAACTTGCTGATTAGAGTATCGAGATTTTCAATTGGGTCAAGCTTAATTGTTACGCCCAGCGCCGCACATTCTTTTTGGAATTCCGTCATTAGCGCTTGGTTACTTGCGCTTGTACCATAGCTAACAGTCAAGCTGGCATTTTTAACGCCTGATTGGGTAATTAACGCCTTGGCATTGGTAACGTCCTGGGACGGCGCAGTTAGTTTGGGAACGTAGCCGGGCACGACTGAGACCATATATTGACCTACCGGCATGCCATTAACACCAGCTGCTGAAATAATTTTGGCCCGGCTTATACCAATATTCAAAGCCTGGCGGAATTTAAGATTTCCAAGCGGTGAGCCACTTTTTTGGGTATTGAAGTAAACCGATGCAACTCCCAGGCCTTGTTGGCTTTTGACTGTTACGTTGGCGGCTTTGAGATCTTTAATGGTGGTTTGACTAATAAGCAGATCGAATATGTCAATCTTATTATTCTTTAGAGCGGCCACTTCATCCGACTCCTTTATTATCTGGCTGAATTGTAATTCTCTGGTGTAGACTTTCCCGCCCCAGTAACTGTCATAAGCTACTAGATCGGTAACTTTGTCCTTGACCGGATCAGTTCCGGTCTTGAGTATGTAAGGTCCAGTGCCATTTGCCGGGTCAATTGGTTTAGCAGCCTGAGAGTCGATAATATATAGGTTTGCCAAGCGATTGAGCAATATTGGGTCTGGTCCGTTAGTAGTTATTTTGACTTGAGTCGGTGACACAACTGTCACAGTTTTAATGGTTGTACCAAAGCTGCCGCCAAACGCAACGCCTTTAAATTTATCCAGGCTGTACTTTACATCGGTGGCTGTTAAGGTCCTGCCAGTGTGGAATTTGACATTGGGACGCAAACTAAATACCCATGTTGAGTCGTCAGGGTTAGTCCAGCTCGTCGCCAGCAATGGAACGATTTTTGTGCCGCCCTGCCAACCAACTAAGCCCTCATAGATTTGATCATTAACCAGCTGCATACCGCTGGCATTGATGGTATCTTTGGACGGGTAGAAAACGGTTACTGGTCCATCAGCTGTGCCAACCCGAATTAGTGGAATCTCACTTTTAGTGACTACGTTGCTGACAACCGGTGCGGGTTTATTATTGTGTTTGTATTTGTAGTAGCCGCCGCCAAGTGCGATTGCTAGTAGAAGCAGTAGAATCAACCAAGTCAATGCTTTATGACCCTTTTTCTTGGGCCCTGGCATATTGTTCATAGGACTGGGGGTAAAAGTCTGAGGTGGGGTTTGGCTATTATTAAGCATAGACGGTAAAGGTTGTGGCGGAGGTGGTGGGGGTGGAGCCGGCTGCTGATTTTCGTTATTACTAGGCACTGGATTGTTGTTAAAAGATGGGTCCATTAAAATGATCCTAAATTAGTTATGCTTTAAATATCCCAAGAAAAGCCTCCTCTGTCAATTTTTAAATAACTATTTAGCCGATTATATTGTTCAGATAGCTTCAAAAGCAATAAGCTAGGCGGTTGTCATGGCTTGCCAGCCAATGTCTTGCCTTGCCTGCATGCCTACAAAACCTATTTTTTTGGAAAGCGGTCCCCGTCCGTATAGATCAATGGCGTTGTAAGCCAAAGCCGCAGCCTCATTTATTGTGTCTCCTATGGCCGTTACCGACAAGACTCGTCCGCCTGAAGTTTTGCCCTCTTCAACAGCCGCTGCCTGCACAACTACTCCTGGGTAGTTATTTTCAAGTCCCCATATTCTGTTGCCTTTTTCAGGACTGTCGGGATATCCATAAGCTGCTAAGTAAACTGTAATGGCGGACCGGCCACACTTCCTAAAATCAACAGCTGGAGTTTCAAGATCCCCTTCTGCGGCTGATCTTAGCAATCTGTACATGTCAATGCCGGCATCAACTCCCAGGAGAAATTGAACCTGAGCCTCAGGGTCTCCAAAGCGAACGTTATACTCTATGACTTCCGGGTTGCCCCCTGTCTCATCAGCTAACATTAAGCCAGAGTATAAGGCTGCCCGTTCATACGGCACGCCGGCTTTTCTCATGCCCCAAAGCGATTTATCGGCTAGTTTTTCAATTGCCTCATACTGTTTATCACTTACAACAGACTCAGGGAGTGGTCCATAAGCGCCCATGCCACCGGTATTGAGTCCCTTGTCTTCATCTTGCAGTCGTTTGTGGTCCTGGGTTAAGGCAAGTCTATATAACTCGTCATTAGCACCGACAACTACAATATCCGAAACTTCCGGGCCGTGATGTCTGTTTTGGTAGTTAATTATTTTTCTGCCGGCACCGTCATACGCACCCTCGCGCATATTCCGACTGACATCGCGAGCTTCCGCTCGAGAAACGGGCAGTACTGATCCTTTGCCAGCAGCTGGTCTGTCAGCTTTGATGACATAGTTTTCTGAATCATTGTCTTTCATATACTTTCGGTCTTGATCCTTAGATTTTGAAATGTAGGTTTGAGGGTGTGGTATACCAGCTTTGCGCATCATCTTTACAGCCCGGGATTTTCGTGCCTCATAGACTGATTGTTCTTGAGTGGCCCCAAAGACTGTGTAACCTTCACCGCGTAAATAGTTAGTTACACCATCAATTAGCAAGGCTTCGGGTCCTACGATTACAAAAGGTTTCTCTTCGCCAGTGGAGAATTGTTCCAAGCCGGTTTGCGGATTTGCCGCTACGACTACTCTATCAACTTCGATAGATTCGAGCATTGATTGCTTTATCGCTTGTTCGCGGCCACCAGAACCGAGCACTAATACATTTGCCATAAAGCCTCCTTTTGATTGTTTTCATTTTGTATTAATTAAACATCTCTTGCAAGCACAAGCGCTAACAGGCTAAAACTCCAGGCTGCTTTGCCAATATGGCCTATAGCCGGAACCAGGTATCACCGGCCGCAGCAGTCGTTGGGCGTTTTGATTCAATTGAAGAGCCGCCTGATTGCCTCGCCAATACCAATAGCTGTCGCTATGGACAATAAATGTTACTACTCCCCCACTTGTCAAAAAACATAGCACTAAGATTGTTGCCATTGTGGTTTGCGCTTTGGGCCAATGGTTCATTAAATATTTAAATGCCTGTAAAAACATGAGGTAGACAATCGGTAGTAGCGGTATTAGGTAGCGTCCCTGGACTGCCACCCTCCGTCCGGTATCAAGGTAACTAGAATAATTAGTTGCGTATAGTGCAGCTAAATAAATCACAATTACCAGAGCAAAGAGTTTCATGTAAGGCTGGCTGAAAAGCTTGCGCCAAAAAACCGCGCTTAGTATTATGCCACCAACGCTTAGAACAATCACCGCCACATTAGACAGCGGCAGCGGCAACCCGGTTGTATAGTCGCGGTCCGAACCGTTAATAACCATCATGAGATTAAATTCCATGTGCTTCAGCCATAAATATGTAAACCTAAAAGGGTCTTTGTTTATTACGGTCGGTTTGGTAGATGCGTATATTAGCCCTCTTTGATAAATACCGTACTGGCTGCAGCTCGGTGCGCCGATTACCCGAACGCAGCTTGGCATCGGTGAGTGGTAGCGCACGACATTCATGCCGTAGCGCTCGAAGAATAGCCCAAAGCTTACAATCACAAAAAAGATTAGAAGAATCTTCTGGGCCCGGTTTAGCAATTGGTAGCCCTTCTTAATAGCTATTATTCCTTTAGAGCTACGTTTGCGCATTTTTAAAAATTGCCAAGCTAAATATAATATCATGGCCAAAAATATTGGCAGGAAGGTGTATTTGACGAGTGACGCTAATAAACTAAGACTAAGGAATAAGCCTAGTCGCCATAAATCGACTCTGTTTTTGGTTAATTTCTTGGTGATGTCTATAACAAGTAGTAAATCAACCGCTGTTAGTACCATCAACATATTGTCATAGTTCATTTGGGCGGCTAACTGTACGGTTAATGGCGTCAGCATGACTAGTAGCAGGGCAATATTTATGGCCGCCCGGTTATTAGTAACGTGGTGCAGTACTTTTCTAAAAATTATTATCCCAAATGTAAACATGGCGATGTTCAGTAATCGCATCGAGATAACTTGAATTGTAAAATTGTCTGTTAGTAAAGTAATAAGTCGCCAGGGCAGCGCCATAATGTAGTGATATAAATAAGACGGCGAATGAACTATTGGCCCGAATTGATTCAAATAACCGGGTTGCTGGCTGAAAAAAGGGTTTGGATGAGCCGAGAAGAATTTAATTATGCCAAGATGCATGTCCTCATCAAAAGCCCCTGGGAAAGTGGCTGTCGCCGCTACCCAGGCTGATTCAAAAACAAAAAAAATTAGAGAGGCTATAAAAAAGCGCCGTGAGGCGGCAAAATTGATTAGCCGCTCATGTAGACGGGCTAGAATTGTCGGCGCGGATTTTGACATATGACCCTTTAATATACCAGATTTTGGTGGCAAATGGTGCGCTTATTCCCATTCGGTAGTGCCCGGTGGCTTGCTGGACAGGTCATAAACTACTCGGCTAATCCCAACTACTTCCTTGATTATGGTCTCAACCATTTCGCTGAGGGCAGCTATTGGTATATCCCTACCCGGCCGGGCCGCTAGACCTGTCATAAAGTCTGGGGTTTTAAAGGGTCTAAGAGCAATGGCTCTATGCCCTGATTGGTCAAAATTTACTGGCAGTAGTACTACTGGCATTTGGCTGATAGCACCGAGCAAATTATGTCGGCTCAAAATTTTAGTGACGATGGCGTCAGCCCGACGAACCTGCCCAATAGAGTCCGGCGTTAGTAAGGTCGGTGTTATGTTGATTTTTTTAGGATCGACGTCGCCAAAGATATAACACACCCGGTTGACATCATGGTTGCTGCCTGGGATTTTATTGGCCAGCTCGATTAGCCTTGGCCAATTCGGTTTACCGGTTAGGCCGACTAAATATTTATAACTGCGACCGTCGCCTTGCACGCCAACGGTTCTAACTGGTAATAGATAAGATCGGTAATCACTGTAACCTTCTTTTAGTAAAAACTTGTCTAAGCTGGCTTGAATATTGTCATGGTTTTTTAGTCGATACGGCTCATTGGCGCAAATAATACGAATTGCCAGGCCGGGACCGGGGAATGGATGGCGGTTGACGACGCTCTCAGGTAAGCCCAATCGGCGGCCAAGTTGTCTGACCTGGTCTTTATAGAGTTGCTGCAGTGGTTCAACCACGCGGTTTTTGGACCGGAGCCGACGGACAGCTTCAGTATCGTTGTGATGAGTCTTAATAATGTCGGCTTTGGTGCTGGCTAGGTGTGAGCCGCTTTCAATTAAATCCGGGCGTAGTGAGCCTTGGGCTAAAACAGTGTCGTCGGCTAAACCGTGGCTGGAGATTAAGTCGTCGTGAATAGCGGCAAAGGTGTCGCCGATAATTTTACGCTTGAGTTGTGGGTCTCTAACTTGGTTTAGGGGTGCGGTTTTAATACCATCGACGGTAGTAGTTGCCTTATAAAATAACTGGGCTTTGTCTAGCAGCTTAACTTTAATTCCTAGCTGCTTTAGGGCGCTCATAACGGCTTGACTCTCACCTTCCCTCATAAAGCCGGTGTCAATGTGAAAGGCATGAACCTGGGATTTATTTAGGCACTTGGCCATCAGCGCCGCCAGCACGGTAGAATCTACACCGCCGCTTAGAAATAGAGTCACGTCACGGTTACCAATGTATTTTTTAATATAATTGATGGCTTCTTGCTCCTGATCGGCTGGGCTGTAATCGGCTTTAAGGTCACTTATACCAAATAAAAAGTTTTCAAATATTTGTTTTCCGCCTTCGGTTTGGAAGACTTCCGGATGAAATTGGGTGCCGTACAGCTTATTTTTGGCATCTTCTATGACAGATATTAACTGGTCATGGCGGCCTACTACCCTAAAACCAGTCGGTAGTTCAATTACGCTGTCGCCATGACTCATTAGGACGTTTTGGGGTTTGACTTCCAAACCTGCCAATAGTTTTGAACCGCCGAAAAAGCTGGTCGCCTGTGGTCCGTCTTCACGCAAATTAGTAGTACCAACCCGTCCGCCGAGATGCTTGGCTAAAAGTTGCAGACCGTAGCAAATCCCAAGTACCGGTTTGTTCAGGTCAAATATGGCTGGATCACAATCAGGTGATCCGGGTTCATTTACGCTGCTGGGTCCGCCCGAAATCACAACCGCATCAAAATCCGTAAGGTCCCGTGCCAAGGTTTCCAGTGGTAGAAGCTCAGTCCTAATACCCAGCTCGCGAATATTGCGATCTATCAGCCCGCCGTATTGAGCGCCGGCGTCCAATATGCAGACTCGGTTTGAATGCATCTTGGTTTTTTTAATTCCCCCGCTCTTTTTGTAAGCGCTTTTAGCCTCCGCCGTCATAACCAAATTATGCCTAGCGGCTCAAATTAAAACAAGTCGCATGGGTTAATGGTTTGGTTATTTTTTTATGCGGTGCAAAATGCTCAGAACAGCAGAAATTGTCCAAGCTTGACCGGACTCGGGAGTGGCAATGTTTTTGCCTAGTCCGATGCTTTTGAAATGTTGAACCGCTTCCTCACGGTCGTACCAGACTGTACCGGTGTCTTTGACATAAAAGAATTCATAAAATTCGCCCGCCCGCATAACACCATCTAGTATGCGAGACTCCAAATGTGCCGCCAATTGAATATGGCCAAACCGTTTCAAGCCGCGGGCAATGGCATAGGTTTCTTTAGCCCAAACGGTAAAACTACCATGGTAGTCAACAAAGCCAGGCATTTGTTTGTGTTTTAAGGCCCTGGAACGTATTCCAACCGGTGTCATAAACTCGTCGCTGGTTATCATAGCCACAATTCCATCGGTATAAGTTTTGCGTTTTTCTTTGGGTAAATCGCTAAGTAGGGCACTGTCCAGCAATCCACCGCAGTTAGAGGTTAGGGTTTCTATCCGCCGGGTGTGACCCTGGGGGCTGCGATCTAAGCCTTGGGCGAAAAACATTTGTTCTGTCATCCAA
Organism: uncultured Candidatus Saccharibacteria bacterium; assembly: GCA_964520375.1. Lineage (GTDB taxonomy): Bacteria > Patescibacteriota > Saccharimonadia > Saccharimonadales > JANWIN01 > CAZFNQ01. Next base: position 10,354 of record CAZFNQ010000006.1, on the reverse strand, counting down.
AGCCTGTCAAGGGTTTGTTGTTGGACTTGAACGGCCAGATCACGCCAATCTTTTCGTTCTTTATCGTTATTGGCCACTAATTGGCTGGCCGTCATCAAAGCGTCGTAAGCGTAGCCTTGCAGTTCGACTGAGGCTATGCCGCTATCGTGATTGGCCAGGCTGCCATCAAGGTGCAGATATGATGTTGCCGAGTCTTTCCAAACTTGGTTTGTGATACCGTTTTCCCAGTTAAGCCGTTTGTATTCCAATAACATCCACGGCGAAGACTCGATTTTGTTTACTAGCCACAGCGTGGCCGCCCGCAGGCTGTCAGCAATCCGCTTTTCACCGTCCAGGCCGTTATAGATTTCATCCAGAAACTTTAGGCCGTAGCGCCGGGCGTAGGCCCCCACCAGCCTTATATAAAGCGGGGTGGCATCGTAACTGCCGTAGTAGCGCATCGAATCGCTACCCTCTCCGCCCCAAACCTGCTGGAGCCTTTTCATTATATTAAGTGATACTTCCGATATCGGTTGGCCGTTAAATAACCTGGTTCGGTATTCGTGGTGGATCTTGCCTGGTTCTTCTTCGCTTTTATCGTCGTGTTTGACGCCTTGCAAACTGGCGAGTGTGTGAATAATTGTTCGGCTCAGGTTTTGGTGGGATTCTAACAAGTCTTCAGCGACCTGAAGGGAGTCACGGCCAAAGATGGCGCTGTCAAAATGCACGCCCAAACTTGCATAAACACCAAGATGTCCGGCGTTAACTAGATTCATGAAGTTAAAGTCGTTTTGGCCAGCAATTAAATGTCTAAGCCGCTGTTGGCGGTCGGCCAGCGGCATGCTGAGCCATTGCTGGGCGCTAATGTCCATGAGTTTAATCCTATACCATAAGCGCCTTAGCGCAAACGCTTGGATCGTTGGATAACTTTTTCGTAGGCTTTTAGATAACCTTCGGCCATGTGCCGGGCGGTAAAATTCTGTTCGACGTGGCGCCGGCAAGCTGCCCGGTCAATTTTATCTATATCACTTACTCGTTTTATCATTTGGCGGATGTTGTTACAAAGATAACCGGTCTTGCCGTCAACTAATATTTCGGGTATGGAGCCGCGGTTGATGCTAATAACTGGGGTACCGCAAGCTAGGGCTTCAATATTGGTAATACCAAACGGTTCGTCCCATTGAATCGGTGAAATCATGGCCTTAGCGTTTTTTAACAGTTTTACTTTGGCGCGGTGGTCGACCTCGCCTATAAATTTTATTTGTTTGCCGTCAATCAGCGGTTTAATTTTATGATCAAAGAAAGCTTGTTCTAGCGGGTCTATCTTAGCGGCAATGATTAGCCGGTGATTGGTCTTTTTGGCTATCTCAATTGCGTACTGCGGTCCTTTTTGGGGATGGATGCGGCCCAGAAAGACTAAGTAATCTTCGGGCTTATCGTTAAATTCAAACCGGCTAACATCAATGCCGTTATAGACGGTTGCGACGTAGTTAAGCTTTTTGGCATGCCGGCGTTGGGCATTACTGATACTTACAAAGGGAGTATTTTTGCAAAGATTGTGCATAAAGTTTTCGGTTGGTTCGTCCAACGAGCCATGCAAAGTCGTGATAAGAGGTGATTTTACTAGTTCGGCAAACATTAGCATCGGCCAGCCAAAATGGTTATGGACTATGTCAAAGTCAGATTTATTAATTTTAGCTAAGGCTTTTCCAAGACCCTTTAGATGAAGGCCTTGGCGGATACTGGGTATGCGGGCTTCAGGTAATACTCTGATTGCCTTGTCAACGCAGGGCACTAGCTTAGCCGTGGTCCTGGAGTCTTTGCTGGCAAACAGCGTGACATCATGTTCGAGTTTTACCAGTTCCCTGGCCAAATTCCAGACCACGCGTTCAGTACCACCATATGTCCTTGGTGGTACTGGTTCTTCAAACGGCGCTATAAGCGCAATTTTTAACATATATAAGCAGACCGTCTGCCCAAAACCCTGTAATTAGCTCACATATTATAGCAGTTATCTGTAGCTGCATGTATATATCGGCAAATCAAAAACAAATAGCCCAGGTCTTACAAGCGGCCTAATGTTAAAATGAAGCCATAAGGAGGAAGTAAATATGTTGCTTACAATTCAAAAAAATCTATTAATTCAAACTAAAAAGCTAGTCACAAATAAGTCTAAATTAATAATAACTGCCGTGCTGGTATTGGCTGTCACAACAACCCTAATTGGCATTTTCCCAATGTCTCAGTGGGCTGAAACTTCAGTTGTTCACCATGCTGTCCAGCATGCCATCATTTTTCTGTCTGGCGTCGGCTTTGGCACAGCCTCTGTGGCTGGTTACCTCAACAACCGAAAGGATAGTCATGAAAGTTGAACTGGAAGCCACTGGTAAAAAACTAACGGCTCAGGCCAAGGCAAAAGTTAGCGGACCGGATGTGTCAGGTACTGCAGAGTTTAGTGAGTACGATGTTGACGGCTGGAAATATGTGCATCTTCATCTTGCGCTCAAGGGCGACCCAGGCACGCTAAAACCGGGCAAACACGCAGTTCATATACATGAGAAAGGCGAATGTGAGTGCGAAGGTTTCAAGTGCGCCGGCGGTCATTTTGATCCGGGCCCGTCCGGTAACAGCGATCCGGATGCTAATCATGGTTATCATGCCGGTGATTTACCCTCTATTACCATAGACAAAAATGGCCAAGGCGAATTAGAAACCATAACTACACGCGTGACTCTGTCTGATGGGCCAGTGTCCATTTTACAGCCGGCCGAGGGCACTTCCCTCATGGTGCATGCTAATCCCGACAGTTACCAACCTGGTGAATCTGGCTCAGGTGTCAGCGGCGGGCCACGGCTGGCCTGTGGCAAAATAGAAAAACTTTAATCTAATATATCGAGAGCTTGGTAGTCTGTTACAATTATGGTAACTCATGGCTGATGCCGTAATTAGTTTAAAGAATGTTACCAAGCATTATGGCAAAGTGCGCGGCATTGAAAATGTTAGCCTAGATATTCATCCCGGCGAAATTTTTGGGTTTTTAGGTCCCAATGGCGCCGGTAAAACTACTTCTATTAGCTTGATGATGGATCTTATTCGTCCAAGCGCCGGTAAGGTCAATATCTTTGGGCTAAATAGCTCGGCCGATAGCGTGAAGATACACCGCCGCATAGGTTTTTTGGCAGACGATATGGCCATGGATAAAGGCTTGACTGGCTGGCAACAGTTGGAATATTTTGGCAAATTAAGGGGTGATTATAATAAAAAGTATATCCGCGAGTTAGCCCAACGGTTAAATTGTAAATTGACGGTTAAATATAAACAATTGTCCAGGGGAAATAGGCAAAAGGTGGCTTTAATATCCGCCTTAATGCACGATCCGGAACTATTAATACTTGATGAACCAACTAGCGGGCTCGACCCGCTGATACAGGCCGAATTTAATAAGATTATTTTAGAGCGTAAAAGCCAAGGTAAAACTGCCTTTATATCTTCACATATTCTAAGCGAAGTCCAGGAGCTGTGCGACCGGGTGGCGTTTATTCGTGAGGGCAAAATAATTGGCATAAAAAACCTGGAAGAAATCGGCAAAGGCGCTCCGAGCCAGATAAACATTCATAGTTATGATAAAAGCTTGGCCTCACAACTGGGCAAATTAGCCGGAGTCCATAATTTAAAACATCTAGGTCATAGCTTTACGCTGACTTATACGGGAGATATTAATAAGCTGATTGCCTATTTAGCTAAATTTAGCATAAACCGCTTAACAGTCCATGACGCTGATCTAGAAACTATGTTTTTGAAATACTACGAGGAGAAATAAGGTGCTAGGCAATACAGTTACTAAAACCTTATACACAAAGCGGTGGATGTTAATTAGTTGGTCGTTGGGCATAGCTGCGCTAGTAGTCTTCACCATGATATTCTTCCCAACTTTGAGCAAATCCTTTGGTGAGTCTTTAAAAAACGTGCCTGAATCATTGAAATCCTTCGTCGGCGACTCGGCTACGTACAGCTCTATTGCCGGCTATACAGATTTGCAGATTTTTGCTCAGTTGCAATTCATGATCCTGATTTTTGGGGTTATTCTTTTTACTGGTCTTTTGGCCGGGGATGAGGGTGAGGGCATATTGCAGACGCTGCTGGTTCAACCGGTACATAGAAGTCGGGTTTATTTAGAAAAAGTCCTGGCCGGCATGATTTTATTGGCCGGAGCCTGCCTAAGTATCTTTGTGGGTGTAATAATTGGGCTGCTATTAATACATGAACACTTATCGATTGGACGGTTGTTAATAGCGGTCTTGGCAACGTGGTTAATCAGTCTGGTGTTTAGCGGTCTGGGCTATACGATTGGCGCGGCTACTGGAAAACGCGGCTTGGCTGGTGGTTTAGCTGGTGCTATTGCCTTTACTAGCTTGTTAGTATCGTCCTTAGCCCCGGCTGTCGGTTCTCTAAAGACAATCGATAAGTTATCGCCTTTTCACTATTTTAACAAACCGGGTATATTGCTCTATGGTCCACGCTGGAGTGATCTTATTATTTTAGCTGCTACAGCCCTAATTATACTGGTCATTGGAGCAATATTATTTGTCAAGCGAGATATTTATCAGCGCTAGTAGCCGTTAAATTTAGGTTATTTGTAAATAAACTTAGCTTGTTTGGCAAAGTAGACATAATCATAAGCTCTATGACATACTAATGCCATATGGCAAACATCGCTTTTTATGACGCAACTGCGACCGATGAAGCCTATTTTCGGCAAGCCTCTGGTAATCAAACCGTCAGTTTTTCTAGCGAGGCCCTAACCCCTGGCAATATTAATCCTGAGGCCGATATTGTTTCAGTTTTTGTCAGCAGCCATTTTAACCGTGAGCTTATCAATAGTTTTCCTAATTTAAAGATGATAGCCGCCAGGTCGACTGGTGTTGATCATATTGACTCTGCCGCCGCCCGGGATCGTAATATTGTAATTTGTACCGTGCCCACGTACGGCGAGCATACGGTGGCTGAATACGCTTTTGGCTTGCTGCTATCGCTGACCCGCAAATTGCCAGCCGCTATTGAGGCTGCTCATAATGGCAGCCGTAGCCATGAAGCTCTAAAGGGTGTCGATTTATTTGGTAAAACCTTTGGGGTTATTGGCGCCGGGCGGATAGGCCGCAATACTGCCAAGCTAGCCAAAGGCTTTGGTATGAGCGTCATTGCTTATGATCCGTTTCCCAACCAACCGGCCGCCACAGAAATTGGCTATGAATATAAATCCTTGGAAGAAGTTTTAGGCCAGGCTGATGTCATTAGTCTGCATGTTCCATACACACCTGAAAATCACCACCTATTAAACGCTCAGCGATTGGCTCTTATTAAACCGACGTCCATCTTAATAAACACCGCCCGCGGGGAGTTAGTCGATACTATGGCTTTGGTAGATCGGGTCAGCAATGGTCATTTGGCCGGTGTCGCCCTTGACGTCATAGAAAGTGAGCAGCTAATTAATCCTTTGGAAGAAATAGCTCTACTGAGGGCCGACCAAATTGATGCCAGCTTGCTAATGAATAGCGTTGAAATAAACGTCCTTAAAAACCAGCCCAATGTTATAATTACCAGCCATAACGCTTTTAATACCAAAGAGGCTATTGAGCGAATCAATCAAATAACTGTCGAGAATATCCGAGCTTTTATTAGCGGCCAACCTCAAAACTTGGCTAAATAGCAATACTAAGACCTTGTTAAGGTTCTAAACACTACGCAATTTATGTCCGGCCGGATTAAAAATTGTTGCTAGGCAATCGCTGGTTTCTTCACGATTTACACTACAGGTGCGTACATCGTTAAATGAAATTACGTGGTTACTGTTTTGCCCAATTGCCGGCGTATAGTACAACATGTAAAATACCTGGTCTCTTTGTGGATCAATGCCTACTATCTTATAAAAAAGCTCTGTCCAAACGGTATGTCTTAAGTTTTTAATTGCTTGTTTATCGCTTTCATAAACTCCAGCAAGCATTTGTCGCTCTTTTTTAGTGAAGTCCTTGTTTAAGTTGCTCAGTGCCTTACAATGCTGTAGCCAATCTGAAAAGCCGTAGCTGCTAGACGAACCCTTCGGCATAGCCTCATCAGGCAGTAATCCATATTTCAATAGTCGGCGGGCAAAAGATAATGCAATGGCTGTTTGTGTGCACCTGTCGGGATCTTCCAGTTCCTTGAGTCTGTCTAATCCTTCGTCTTTTATAATGTCTGAGTTATCACTCATCATTGACTGAAGACCCTCACGAGCCGTTGTTAAGTTTTTTATTTCATCGTTAATACCTCTAATTGAGAGGTAAATGGGGGTGCGGCTGTCTTGGGAAGATTCAGATTCTGAGGTTTTCGCTATTGCTAGCCTTGCCGGTCCGACAAACAGCCTTTCGGGATTGGCCTGCGAATATTCTCCATAGTCTCTACCGGAAACAAAAATAACATCAAGACTACTTGCCCGGCCCCACATGGCATCTACAGTCTGACCGTCCAATCCAAAACTCTCGCTAATTTGACCGATACACCCCTCGGTAGTTTGCTTTGCAATACTGTCCAGTTCTGTACGGGTTAAGTGCAATAGCTTATCGGAACGGCCCGAAACTGGGACGTCTATTTCCCACGAGAGATGCGTAGGTACACCATTGCCATTACCATTCATAACTAATATATTATAACATAATTATTAGTCTGTAACAATTATTTAGTCTTGGACTGCCGCCATTTGGCGATTTGGGCATGATTGCCGCTTAGAAGTACGCTTGGGACTTTGAGACCTTGGAAAACTTCCGGGCGAGTGTATTGAGGAAATTCTATATTTCGATCGTCATTTTGAAACGATTCAATGTCAGCTGATGTTTCACCGCCCAGTACGCCTGGCAATAAGCGAACAACGCTATCAATAATTACTAATGCCGGCAGTTCACCACCGGTAAGCACGTAATTGCCAATACAGAACTGTTTATCTATAAATTTGGTAATGCGCTCGTCATAGCCTTCATAACGCGGACATAAAATAATAAGTCCCTTGGCTGTTTTTGCCAGCTTTTTGGCTTCAGATTGTTTGTATAGCTTACCTCGGGGTGTGGGTAATATAACGAGGGCTCCCGGGTCAATTTTCTTAGCCTTTTCAATCGCCGATACGATTGGTTCGGGTTTCAGCAGCATGCCAGCACCACCACCGTAAGGCGTATCATCTACCTGATGCCTGGGTCCTAGCCCAAATTCACGCAGGTTAATGTAGCTAATCTCGACTATATTGCGGTCTTGGGCTTTAAATAGCATGCTGGTGTTTAACACACCAGGAAACATGTCTGGAAATAGGGTAATTATTTGTATTTTCATTGAATTTATTATATCACAAACAAAAATATCCCGATTTCCGGGATAGTTCTGTCACATAAAGCTCCCACCTTTTGGTGGCTCGCAATGAGCTTTTCGTCTTTATTTAAGGTTTTGTCGAAAACGACTAGGGAATTATACTTCCTATCTTGAGTTATATCAAGTATTAAGAGGTCGATATTCTCAAATAATAACGCTTAAACTTCTAGGTCGTCGAATTCTTTTAGTTCTTCGCGGGTCTTGCTTATCATGCTGTCGTGATCCTCATCAGCTGTGTCTTTGGTGGGTAGGTCTTCGTCTGATGAAGCCTCTTCTCCGGCAGAGGTCTTAGATGATTCATCGGCAGGCAATTCAGAGGGTTCTTCAGTATCACTGACGGCCTCGACTGGCTCTTGGCTGGCTTCACTGGCTGAGTGATCACCACCCGAGTCTCGATGGTCCCCGTAATCGTGTTGTCGGCGCTCGCGTGGTTCGCCGTTATCGACAATTTTAAGGTTGTAACGGGCATCGTTCTTCGTTCCTAGAGCTCGCAATAGAGTCCGCAGGCTTTGAGCGGTGGCGCCACGTTTGCCAATTACCCGGCCGAGATCTTCGGGATCTACGGTCAATTCTAGTAAAACGCCTTTTTCGTCTATCCGCCGCTCTATTTTTACGGCATCAGGTTTACTAACTAATGATTTAACTACAAACTCTACAAATTGCTGATCAATACTACTTGCCATGTTCAGTCACTCCCTTTACAAGTTCTGTGGTCTAATTATATCAAATACTATTTCGTGAGCCCAATTTTATTCTTTTGTCGGTTCACTTGTTTTGGTTTCTGGTGTTTCAGTATCAGCCGCATCGTTGGTTGGTTCAGTCGGCAGTTGCGGTTCATTTGCTGCTAGTTCTTCCGTAACTATGGCCTCGGTTGGCTTATCTACTGTGGTCTGGTCGGTGTCGGTGGCTGGCTCCAGCTCGGCTGCAGTTTCTGCCTCCGGTTCGGCGGCTGCTACTACTTTGGCTGCAGGTTCGGCTTTCTCAGTGCGATTTTTGCGTAGTTTTTCCTGGTTTTTTATTTTGCCGGCTTTTTTATCCGGAACAGATACCCATTTAGGCAATTTAACGCCTTCGCTTTTGAATAGTAGCGCTACTCGATCCGATGGCTGGGCGCCGTTATCTAAATATGTCTGGGCCTTGTCTTTTACCAGGCTGGTGGCTTTAGTATGTGGGTTGTAGCTACCTAGTAGCGCTACGAATTTACCGCTTTTGGGTGATTGGCGGGAATCTTGAACAACTACCCTAAACTGGGCGTGGCCACGGCGGCCGATTCGTTGCATGCGAATAGCTAACATTTAACTTAAAAACGACTCTCTTTAAACCTTTACGTTTATAAATATAGTCTTGGTAATTTTACAGATAACTACCCCTTATGTCAACCGAGCAGGCTACTTCTGATAAGTTTTCAGTGCGGCTTCGGCGGCGGCTACCTGGGCAGCCTGCTTGCTTGGGCCGGCGCCCTGCCCTTTGGTCACTCCATCGACTAAAACGGCTATGGTGAATATTTTGTCGTGGTCAGGTCCTTCTTCGCTCAGGACTTTATAGATCGGGGTGAAACCTTCTTGGCTTTGGACTAGCTCCTGCAGGATTGACTTGGGGTCCATCCACGAACCGCTTTTTAGGATGTCTTTAAAGGTGACTATCAGGCTTTTTTCTATAAATTGGCTGGCGGCTTGGTAGCCTTGGTCAAGATAAAGAGCCCCCACAACCGATTCGTAGGCGTTAGCCAGAATTTGGCTGCGGGCCCGTTCGGTACCACGACGCTCACCGCGGCTAAGGCGCAGCAGCGGTTCAAACGAAAACCGGGTGGCGGCCGCACTTATACTTTCGGTTCTAACTAGGGCACTGCGCCAGTTGGTCAGCACACCTTCAGGATCCTTGAAATGGTTGTACAAATACTCTGTTACCACTAGTTCTAGTACTGCGTCGCCCAAAAACTCCAGCCGCTCATTATGTTCGTGGACTGTCTTACGATGTTCATTGACATATGATCGGTGTGTCAGGGCGGTCACTAGTAGGTCAAGATTATTAAAACTTACACCCAGTTGATCGCGAGCAAAGGTTTGGTATGAACTAGAGTCCTGCATGACGAATTTTTTTAAGTCCCAGTAATATTATTTTACCAATGTCTTCATATTCAATTTTATCAAGGGCTTCGTTGGCGCCAAACCATTTAATGCCGTTCATCCAATCTTCAGATTGAAGTTTATCTGTATCACCCATGGCCTGGACTAAAAATATTTCCGTGGTCATAAGCACCAGGCTTTGCTGGCGGCGGTAGCGAAAGTTAATTTTACCCAGCCAGTTTAAGACTTTAATCTGTGTCAAACCGGTCTCTTCGCCGATTTCGCGTTCGGCCGTATCTTTGGCTGATTCACCCTCTTCTATATGGCCCTTGGGTATTGTCCAGCGGTTTTTGGCATCTTGGATAAGTAATATTTCAACGTTGTGGTCTTTGTCGCGACGGAATATTATGCCGCCGGCGGTTGGTTCACGGACAACCTCATTTATTGCCGGTCGACGGTGGACAAACTTTTTAAAGCCTTGGATTGGTTTTGGTCGCTTCATTTTTTAACTTTCTTCTTAGTCGAGGGTTTAGCGGCTTTTGACGTTTTAGAGTCATGCTGCTTTAAAATTGTGCCCAGCACGCCGTTTATGAACTTGGAACTATTTTCACCACCAAAGGCTTTCGCCAATTCGACGGCCTCATTAATGACTACTTTCGGCGGTACGGCTTGACTATACAATAGTTCGTACAAGCCGATCCTTAGCACCAGCCGGTCCATGCGGGCAATTTGGTCGATCGGCCATTCGGGAGCTACCGGCTGCAGGGTCTTATCCAGTTCGGCTTGGCGGCTATAAACACCTTGTACCAACTCAGCTATAAAAGACTGGTCGTCAATCGTCTCTTTGTATCTATTAATATTGCGCGCTAAAATTTCATCTAGGTCTACACTGCGATCACCACATTCGTAGCGAAATTCCT
>CAZFNQ010000005.1:8795-32113 GCA_964520375.1 uncultured Candidatus Saccharibacteria bacterium | reverse complement strand
CAAGGAAATTTGAGAGGAGCTATCCCTAGTACGAGAGGACCGGGATGGACGCACCTCTGGTGTACCAATTGTTCTACCAAGAGCATGGTTGGGTAGCTACGTGCGGAAAGGATAAGCGCTGAAAGCATATTAAGCGCGAAGCCTCCCTCAAGATTAGATTTCCCTATGACACCCCTGAAAGACGATCAGGTTGATAGGCGCAAGGTGAAAGTGCGGCAACGTATGGAGCCAAAGCGTACTAATAGGTGCATTGACTTTTTATGAGTAATGAGACAGATCCGCCTCAGGCGGATTTCGCCTCATTACTAAAAGTGTAATTGACTAGTTATTGGTGAGAATCACCACCGTTTGTTTATTTGCTTGTGTCGAAATTCGCAGTTTTTATGCTAGTGTCCTTAGCGTGGGGGTCACACCCGTTCCCATGCCGAACACGGAAGTTAAGCCTCATAGTGGTGACAATACTTGGGTCATCAAGCCCTGGGAAGATAACAAGACGCTAGCATCAAGGCTACGAACTTTAGTTAAAGAGATCCGTTGTGGTCTCTTTTTCTTTATAAGTTAAATTGGCTAATTAACTAAGATCTTTGACTTCGATGATTTCGTTGACTGGCACGCCGGCGTCGTCATGGGCCTTTTGGACCGCATCAGCACTATCCGCCTCTGTTACGCAGAATGCCTTGCCTTGTTCGCCGCTGAAATGCGTGTGCTTGGGACTTAAGCCAGCCTTAATACAAGCAGCTTTGTAAGAATCCCAAGTCTTTTGCGCCATATCATCACTGACGCTACCGTTCATAACATGTAAACCTAAAAATGTTGCCATAATTTATCTCCTCAATACATATTATATACCCTTAATTCAGAAGAAAAGAATTGAATGAGCCTAGCCATTTCTAGCTTGCAAAATGCTGACGCGATTACCTTCAGAATCTTTGAATGAAACCCACAAGCCAATGCCAGGAATCTGTTGGGGTTTGCCGAGTAGCTTGCCTCCGGCAGCTTCAATATTCTTAACAGCTTGCTTTACATCAGCTACCGAGATGACAACTGAAGGCGCTTTAGAGGCCTGGGACATATTAATGTCGTAAAAGCCACCATTAATCGTGCCAGGAGTTTTGACCATGCGGTTTTTATCTGAATCGGCCGTAACAGCCACCACGTAACCACCCATATCTGGACCGGCATCATTCATACCCCAGCCAAAAGCTTTTTTATAAAATTCAGCTACCCGTTTACCGTCCTTGTACGGCATTTCGAAATGTACTACTGGATTCTTACTCATAAATTGCTCCTTTGTTACCTGTAATAATTATACACTCATCTAAACTATGGGGTACAATAGCTATGAACAGGAGGGAATATGTGGAATAAAAAAGATAAGAAAGCAAACAAAATGATGAAGAGCGGAGGACCGCTCGGCTTTGTGTTCTTTATGGCTTGGATTGGCGCGCTGGTCTATTTTGTCCAGAATTCTGTAGGAATTGGAGGCTTTTTACTGGCAATTCTAAAAAGTATCGTCTGGCCAGCCTACGTAGTCCACGCTGTTCTTGGATTACTCCATATCTAGCCAGTTATTTCCACAGCAAGACCGTAAGGACTAAGATTTAGCCTGAATTGTTAAGGCTAGGGCGATGCAATGTTTGCAGAAAATCTGGTGGTTTTTAGGGTTGCCAGAACAATACCATGCCAGACCTTTGGCTGTTGATGATAGTTTAACTCTGCGGCGCTGGCCGCCGCCTTCAGCTGTTTTGCCAGGTAAGCCACCGATCCAGCTTTCAACATGTGACTGACTTTGCTTTATAATTTCAACGCCGCCGCGCTTGTAAATTGCTTGGCCATAACGCAAATTTGATGGCAGAGCCAAATCTTCTAACTTGGTCTGGCCAAGTAGTTCTGCGATATATCTCATACCTACTTTTTATTTTTTGGTGGAGTGACCCAGCCTTCTTGTTTAAAAACTAACCATATAGCCATGGAGTGGCCATGGCCAAGATCAAATTCGTTTTTTATGAAATTTACCAGGTCACTAGCTTTCATATCATAGCTATAAACTCCGGCTTTTTCGGCCGCGGCTTTAAGTTGCTGCGGTGTTTTGCCAGTTTTGGTCTTGATGGTATCTATATATGCCTGAAACGTCATTATAATTTACACTCTTCGCCTTTCTAAGTTTCGCTCGATAGCGGATTTTACAATTTTGCTTATTAAAGGTAGGGGCAAGGGTTTATCTGTAGGGAATCTTATGGTGCCTTTGGAGGTATCATATTTCTCTAACTCATTTTTAAACTGTCTCACCGGCGCAGCGCCCGGGTAAAGAGCTATATGTGTTTCGTAACCGCCAAAATGCACCAAATTACCGTGAAAAGTGAAGGTTGGTATGCCATAAGCAATTTTCTCACTAGCTTCGGGGGCGGCTCTATGTATTGTTTGCCTAAGTTCTTGTAAAGTAGCTTGGATATTTTTAGGGCAGGCTTTTATATACTCGTCTATATTGCTGTATTGTTTCATAACTATTTTTGATGATGAGCTTGCCATTCGGCAGAGGCTTTTGGTAAATCTTGACCTACCGCAAACAGAAAAATAACAGTAGTCCCTTTGCCCAAAAAGGCAAACTGCTTGCTTAGCTGCTCACGCAACATGTCCTCGCCGCCAACCTTGCTGAGTGACTCAAGATACTTTGCAAAAGATCCATATTCTTGGCTTAACTGTTTAATAGTTTTGGCATTGGCAACAATAGCTCTAATTTTTGCCAGGTTGCGAATAACATCTGGATTCATCATAAGCTCTTCAATTTCCAGCTCTAAAAATTTCGAGACTTTGTTAACATCAAAATTAGTGAACGCTGTTTTAATACCTGGCCATTTATTTTCTAGCACTCGCCAATTGAGTCCGGAAGCTAAGATAACTCGGCTCATCCTCTCCAAATACTCATTATCATTTTTTGGTTTTTCTATCTTATGATGGTGCATTTTCCATTCAACTGGTTTAGGCATAGGTGACTCCTTTAACTAACTCAGATTATATCTGATTGCTTCTTTTATAAGCTCTTTTATGGCTGGCTTATCTAGTTTGTCACCCTTAGCCCAATTGATGGAGCGGTGTTCTTTACTGTCCAGACCACTGTTGAATAGCTTTTTGGGATCAGTCAGGTAAGCGCCCTTAAAAAAGTTCATCTTAACGTGGTCTTTAAAGCCGCTAATGGCGCAAACCAAACCATTATTGGTCCAAACCGGCACTCCCCATTTGAAATCCTCTCCTAGATCAGGTGAAGCTTCATTTATTAACTGGCGAAGATCCTTAAGCAAATCGCTACGCCAATCATCATAATCATCAATACTTTCAGTAATTTTATCTGATACGTTCATATTTCAATTATACGCTGAAGACAATTAGGTTGACAAGTTAAACAGTTTATGCTAAAATTATATATGGTTAGGCAAAAACAAACATGAAAACACAAACCCATGAACTCCTGTCTGAAATACGCGATTTTGTTATACATCAAGCAAGAGAAGACGCGGTACTAGCACCTGATGAAAGACGTTATCAAGCAGAGCTTGTATCAGATGTACTAGGCCAGGAGCCATTAAAGCCAGGTGTCATTAAAGAATTGCTTAATGATTACTCTGAAAACGTTGCTCTCCACCGTAGAACTAAACGAGTAGCTGTTTAAACATTAGCCAAAGATATTACGATAAACCATTGTTGACATAAGCAATACAAGGTGCTATCATAAGCATATTCGAAAGAATATAAGAGGGTTTTCCTGCTTTGGTGGGGGAGCTCTTTTTATAACTCTTACGAGGTGAATAAAGTTAAGCCAAAGGAGAATTAACATGGCTGGAACAAAGACTGGCGGCAAGGCTGCTGCCACAACCAACAAAAGCAAATACGGTGCTGATTTTTACGCAAAGATCGGTGCTATGGGCGGCAAAAAAGGCCGCACCGGCGGTTTTTTTGCTAACCGCGAACTAGCCCGCATAGCCGGTGCTAAGGGCGGTAGAATTTCTCGTCGCACTAAGAAATCAGCGTAATCTGATTCCTAAAACTTAAAAGGAGTCCTCTAGATTAGGACTTCTTTTTGTTTGAGTCGGTAAGGTCGACAAAGACGGGAGGCAGAAACCCTCCAAGTACCACCACAATTAAAGCAGCAATAAGTTTTAGAGTCTATTTGCAGACTGCAGCTGGTACATTGAGGGCAGGTACTGCGCTGGTACAGCCAATCTCGGTAAGTATCCAGGCAATCCTCTATATGATCAGCACTAACTTTATATTTGTACGCTTGAGCCAGCTCCCGGGCTTTGTGCCAGGCGGCAGCCTCCAGGCTGAGTAGTTCAAAATCTGACTTGTAGGTACTGTGACCCAAGGTGGCGTGAGCTAGCTCATGAAAAAGCGACCAAATGGCCATGCTATCTTTAGTGTCATAGTCAAATTTATAAATAACCTGGTTTTTGGCTGGAGACCAAGAAAAACGTGGACCTGGCTCAAAACCTATAGACGGGTAAACACTGCGCAGTTTAACTAACAAATTGTCCATATTTTTAGTGCTCTAAAACTTTAGTTTTGTGGAGAAGTCCGTATTTTACCTTTGCTAGTTCATAACAGCCATAAATTACTGACTCTTCAGGCCGCCGGGCCGGACGTATGGCTGGGATATGGCTAAGTGGAGTTTGGAAACGTTTGAGCTCATCATTTAAAGGATTAGCGAAATTCTCGAAATATTTACCTACGCCGCCGCCCATAATAATGGCATCTGGCTGATATTTGCTTATCAAGCTCATTAGGCCAACGGCTAAATTGCGGGCAATACTATGCCAGATAGTGTCATCCGTAATAGCCTCAGCTCTCTTACCAAATTGTTTAACGATCGCCTTGCCAGAAGTCAAAGATTCCCAGCTCTGAGTTTTACCATTATTATGTACCATCAGCGAATGTCCACCCATGTCATCAGTTTTAATATCAATAACACCATCTACGATAAGAGATATACCGATTCCAGTACCAAGTGTTACATAAACCACGCTATTAAACTCATTTTTGGTAAGTAACGCTTCATAGAAGCCCCCTACTTTAGCATCGTTCTCAACTATTACTGGAGCCTCAATTAATTTTTCAACATCCGCTTCAATTGGCACATTCTTCCAGGGCAGGTTGCCAAACTTTACGCCGCGACCGTGTCGACGGTCCACGATGCCGGGTATGGCGACACAGCCAGCATCATAGTCTTTGGTCTCCAAATCTTTTAGATATAACATCAAGTCTGTTAAAAACTGGCTGTAGCTATTGGCAGTAGGGAATTTGACCGACTTTTTTAGGTTGCCAGTAGGCGAAAAACAGGCTAATAAGGTCTTAGTACCGCCAATATCAACCGCCAAATACATATGTACTATCGTACAAGTACTAAGCAGTAAGTAGCAAGCGAAAAATAGGACTAGAGCATACCTTGCTTACAGGGATGATAAGGTGTATAATTTAGTTAAATCTGAACGGGTCAAACAACTCAAGGGTTGCCGCAGAATTTGAGGAGGCATGGACTCATGTCTAATACAAGTACACTTACTATGGACGATTTGCTAGCGTCCGCTAAAGTAAAACAACTAAAAACTGGCGATGTTATTGAAGGCACTATCACCTCAGTT
This sequence comes from uncultured Candidatus Saccharibacteria bacterium, assembly GCA_964520375.1. Taxonomy (GTDB): domain Bacteria; phylum Patescibacteriota; class Saccharimonadia; order Saccharimonadales; family JANWIN01; genus CAZFNQ01. The sequence goes on along the minus strand of CAZFNQ010000005.1, from coordinate 26,480 downwards.
CGCAAACACGAACTTTGGGTAGATTTAGGCGCCAACGGTGTTGGGGTGGTAATGCGCCGTGAGATTGGCCCCGGCCAAACTCTAGAGGAAGGTGCCAAGGTCACTACCAGCGTAGTAGACCCAGAAATGGATGAGGGCTACGCTCTGCTTAGCATGAAACGAGCCGCTAAAGACCGCGGTTGGGATGAACTACAGCGAGTATTTGACGAACAGGAAATCATAGACATTATTCCATATGATGCTAATAGGGGAGGCCTACTAGTAGAGATGGAAGGCATCCGCGGCTTTTTGCCGGTATCACAACTAGCAGCTGGGCATTACCCACGGGTATCGGGTGCAGATAAAGACGAAATTTTGCAAAAGCTTAACTCATTGACCAATAAGCCAATACGTGTGCGCGTACTTGATGTTAGCCGAAAAGACAATAAGTTGATTTTCTCTGAAAAGGAAGCCATTAAGGACGACATGCAAGCCCGTTTTGCTGAACTTAAGATCGGCGATGAAGTAGAAGGGGTTGTGACGGGCGTAATTGATTTTGGTGCTTTTGTGAATGTTGACGGCATAGAAGGCCTGATACATATATCTGAGATTTCTTGGGAGCGGGTAGAGAACCCCCAGGACTATGTTAAAACTGGCCAGATAATTAAGGCCAAAATTATTGCTATAGATAAAGATCGCCTAAGCCTAAGCCTCAAGCAAATGAGCGAGGACCCCTGGTTACACGAGGCCAAGGCCTTTAAAAAGGGTGACATAGTCGAGGGCAAGGTAACTCGCATAACACCGTTTGGTGCCTTCGTGCAACTGTCACCGGCGGTTGAGGCGTTGGTTCATGTGTCGGAAATGAGCAATGATGATAGTGTGGACCCGGAAAAAATCTTTCAACTTAATGAAAAAAAGCAGTTTAAGGTCATTGATGTTGAAACTGATGCCCGTAAGATCGCTCTGAGCCTAAAAGACGCTAAGAAGAAATAGGCGAATATTTAAATGTAAGGCAACAGCTTGTCAGAAAGGAGACGCTCAAAAATGGCACAAACGATTGAACTTGAAGATTATATAACTGTGGGCGCTCTGGCCGACAAGCTGGATATTCCAGTATCCAAGCTCATAGCAGAGCTTATGAAAAACGGTGTTATGGCCACTGTTAACGAGCGCATAGATTTTGACACGGCTCAAATTATTATGAGCGAACTAGAGCTGGACTACGATGTTACCAAAAAATCTTCTGAATCAGTAACAGCAGATGTCAGGGCGAGGCGACAGTCTCAAACCAAAGGCGAACCACGTCCGCCTGTAGTGGCGGTAATGGGCCATGTTGATCACGGCAAGACTACACTCCTGGATGCCATCAGGGGAGCTGAAGTCGCCAAAGGCGAAGCTGGTGGCATAACTCAGCATATCTCAGCTTACCAGGTTAAACATGGCAAACGAGCTATTACTTTTTTGGATACGCCTGGCCACGAGGCCTTTGCGGCTCTGCGTGAGCACGGTGCCCAGCTAACTGACCTGGTAATTATTGTGGTAGCTGCTGATGACGGAGTTAAACCGCAAACAGTTGAAGCCATAAAATATGCTCGACAGGCAGGCGTAAAAATTATTGTAGCTATTAATAAAATAGACAAAGAAGGTGCCGATGCTAATCATGTAAAACAGCAGCTGGCCGAACAAGAAGTACTGGTAGAAGGCTGGGGTGGTGATACAGTGGTGACCGAAGTTTCGGCAAAGACGAAGCAAGGTATAGACCAGTTATTAGATATGGTGCTTTTAGTTGCTGATGTTGAAGAACTAAAAGCTATAACCGATGCTCCGGCGACGGGTTTAATTATTGAATCTCATATGGAACAAGGTCGCGGTCCAGTTGCAATTGCCTTAGTAGAGGAAGGAACTCTCAAGAACGGTGATTACGTTGTGGCCGGTACAACGTATGCTAAAATCCGCAACCTGGAAACAACAGATGGTAAAACTGCTGCCTCCGTCGGTCCATCGGCACCGGCTCTATTGACTGGCTTTAAGGAATTACCTGATTTTGGTGATGAGTTTAACGTTGTTAATAATGAAAAGCAGGCTAGGGAATTAGCCCAGGTTTCTCGCTTAAATCGCCAAAATTCGACCAATAAGCTTGATCTTAGCAGTAGCGACTTAATCCGTATTATTAACCGGACCAATGAGCTTACTCATTTGACGGTACTGGTAAAAGCCGACGTGCAAGGTTCACTCGTATCTGTTATTGACAGCCTAAAAACTCTTGGCAGCGATGAAGTTGCCGTGCAAGTGGTTGGCTCGGGCATAGGCTCAGTAAGTGAAAATGATATACATTTGGCACATACCAGCGGAGCTATTGTCTATGGCTTTAATGTTACTATTCCCAAAGACGTTAAGCGTCTGGCAGCCCGCGACAAGGTAAGTGTTAGACCCTATAAGGTAATTTACGAGTTAATAGATGATGCCAAAGCTGAGCTGTCCAAACTATTGGCCCCAGAGGTTGTGGAACGTGAATTAGGAGAACTGTTAGTTAAAGGTGTATTTAAAATTACTAAAACGGCCGTTATTTGCGGAGGTGAAGTAACTAAAGGCAAGTTAACCGTACCAGCCCAAGTTCGTATAAAACGCGGCAAAGAAGTAATTGCTCAGGCTCAGGCGATTAACCTGCAGAGGGGTCAACAGGACGCCAAAGAGATTGTTGAAGGCGAAATGTGCGGCGTTAGTCTAAAGACTATAAGCAAAATTGAAGTTCAAGAAGGCGATAAAATTTTGTTTTATACTCAAGAAACACTGTCGCGCAGTCTATAAGACTTGAAGGCAAGCAGAATGGAAGATTTTCCTACAGAACCCTCAGATAACGAAACTACGACAACAAGTAAGCGCCGTTTTTTACGGGGCAACTTTTTTGCATCCTGGTTGCAACACCGTCAACTATCGCGTCAGTCAGAAACTCTATCTAATGATAACGAGAATGACGAAGAAACATACGAAAAAAAAGATACTAAACAAAGCGGATTCTTAAATAAGTTAGTAAAAAGTGTCCGGGGATTGTTTAAAAAACAAATCAGATTAGACTTATTGCCTGTTTCAGTTGCAGCAGATAGGTCCATACCATATGCGGAACGGATAAAGAGCGAAGTACCAACACCTGAAACTAATCAAAACGAGGAGTACATTGAGGGCGGTCTATTGCCGGTATCGGACGATGCCATCCGTAGATACCAAAGTGAAACCGAGCCTCAAGATGAAAATGGTCTTGGTGACTACGAAATTAGCAATCCAGAATTGTCACCGGTTCCAGCACTGGTTCAAAAACAGGAAACAGATGATAAGCTGAAAGTTGACAATTATGTTGAATCAAGCACATCAGAACTAAGAGAAACTTCCAACAGCCAAGCCTTATCGACTGGTGAAATTTTACAGCGCCGCCGCGAAAAACGCTTAAAGCGCGAAGTCAGCAGATTAAAAAGAGAGGCAGTTAGTGCTAAAAAAGAACGACAGACGGTAAAAAAACAGCAAAAAGACTTCCAAGAAAAACTGGTTCGTCAAGAACAAATAAATCAAGAAGTTTTAAATAGACGTCTGCCAAAATTGGAACAATCTCCATCAGAGTTACCGCAAGTGTCCAGAATCGAACAACTACCAAAGCCATATAAAATTGCCGATGAGATTCCGTCACTAAAGCCTAGTAGAGATATATTACCAGAGCTACAAAGTGAGAAAATAAAAGAACTCGTCAACTCAAAGGCTGGCGTTCGCCCAGAGATCATTTTACGAAAAGTAGAAACTGCGGCTGAACATAATATTCCTATTGAAAGCCTATACGAGCGGCGACATGAAATAAAAGATGAACAACCGCCAGAATCTTACGTTGCAGCTAAGTCATCTGGAGCTGCTTCGGCTTTGGCCGCACAGTACAATAGACTGCGTCAGGCCTATGCTCACTCCAACCTAAGAACTGTTACACCGCTAATACCACAGCCATCACCCAAAACCACGCAAAATAGTAACCTTTACAAACAGGCTGCTCAAAGTGGCTTTTGGGGTGGAGTTGCTGTCTGTATTTTATTAATCATAATCTTGTTGATACATTGAGAATAACTTTTATGGGCTATTATCTGGTAAAATAATCTCTGAAAAGGATCACATATGTTTAAACTTGACGATAATTTACTGCAGGAATTAGGATTGGGCACTTTGCCTGTTGAGGAAAAGAATAAAATGCTGGGCCATATCTATGAAACGCTGGAAATGCGGGTAGGTATGAAGCTGGCAGAACAGATGAGCAACGAACAATTAGATGAGTTTGAAGCCTTTATAGACCGCAATGATGAACCTGGCGCTTTAAAATGGCTGGAAACGAATTTTCCTGACTACAAGCAGGTAGTAGCCGATGAGCTAGAATTACTCAAGGTAGAAATTAAAAAATCTGCTCCTCAAATCCTGGAAGTTAGCCAAGGTCAATTTCCAACTGCAGCCTAAAGCGGTTTTGCTACCGAAAGATTGTAAGAAGGCAACTAATTACTGACGAAGATAGCCACGAATAAACTCTTCGCCAGAAATTTCCTTTTTGCCAGCGGGCTTTAGACCATCAATAATTAAAGTTCCATCACCGGTTTGTGCAAGCATTTGTTTATCTCGGGCGACAATAATCTCATTTATTTGTTTCCTGTCTTGCGTCTCGTGCTTTTTACCCACATGGGCTTTGGTGATAATAACTTCTTTACCAGCAATAGCTGTGCGGCTACCTGGCCAGCCTAGATAGGCTCTAATCTCCCTTTCCAGCTGAACAGCTGATTTTTGCCAATTAATTACGCCATCTTCCTTAGTTATTAATTTATCGTAAGTGGCTAATGATCCGTCTTGCAGGCTAGCTGTGACTGAATCATCTAATATACCTGGCAATAGATCTAAAATCATAGCTTTGCCTATATCTAGTAGCTTATTAGCTAGGTCTTGTTTGGATTCCTTGCCTCTAATCTTAAGCTTAACCTGACCAAAAACTGGCCCAGAATCCATGTCCTTTGTCAAACGCATAATAGAAACTCCAGTTTTAGAATCACCATTTATGATTACGCTTTCAATAGGGGTTGGACCACGGTGTTTTGGAAGCAATGAAGGGTGAATATTAATAATACCTCTTGGGAATAGATCTATAATTTTTTGAGGTACGATTTTGCCATATGCAACTAACACAGCCGCTTCAGCACCATAATCAGATATTTGTTTGCTTATATCGATTGGCTTATCCGGCAGGAACAAAGGTATTTTGTAAGTCTCCGCAAGCTTTTTAATTTCTAAATCTCGGGTATTTCTAGATTTTCCAGTGGTGTAATTGGATATTACAGCTGCTATATCATAGCCAGCTTTAATAAGACCCAATAAAACCGGCGTAGTTGTATTTACACCTGTTGCCAGGCGTTCATTGCCAAAGAATACTATTCTTTTTGATATCTTTTTCATAATCTAACTGTTTTAACTCTCCTTCTGGCAATAATTTATAGAAAGCCTGCTTCTTGTTTTTAATGTGATCTATAAAAACTTTACCATTTAGGTGGTCAATTTCATGCTGGAAAACCCTTGCTAAAAAATCCTCAGCAGTAATTTTAAACGGCTTACCATCTTGATCTATTGCTTTAACGCGGATTTTTGAATGGCGGGGAACTTTGCCATAAATATCGGGCACACTCAAACAGCCCTCATAATCGGCCTTAATAGAGCCTTCGTGCTTAGTTATCTCCGGGTTAATAAATACACTAAACTTTCGATCGCTTTTATCATCAGGGTTAGAACGAATGACAATAATTCGAAATGGTTTATCTATTTGTACTGCTGCCAAAGCTACTCCCACCTCATGATCGCGGCTTTTTTCCCAGTCCAATGTAGCAGCTTGCATGTCCTTCACTACTTTTTGAATGGACGGCGTTATAATGCCAACTTTACGTGAGCGCTGTCTTAAATGTTGGTTGGGCAGAGAAATTATACTTTTTTTGGTGGCTGGCATTTGCTGCCAGTATAAACTAACTGGCTTTGCCATGGAAATAAGAGGTTACAAAAGATTTGTCGGGTCAATGTTATAAGACCAGCCAGAGGGTAAGGCCTTGATAACTTCCAATAGATTGTTTCGAAGCTTGCTTTTTACTACAATTTGCCAAGTATAACCCTTCTTTGACTTCTCATAAAAACTTGGGCTAGGTCCAATTATCTGAATCTTTAATGCTAGTTTTTGCAAATGCTTTATGAGTTTCACTGCAGTTTCTTGGGAAGATTTTTGGGTTTTGCGAGTGCAGGCTAGTTTTAACAGGTAACAAAACGGTGGAAATAAAAACTGCTCACGCTCTTGGATCTGATTATTATAAAACTTTGGCCAGTCTTTATTAATAGCTGCTGTAATGACTTCACTGTCGGGTTGATAGGTTTGAATTATGGCCTTACCAGGTATATGGCCGCGTCCAATCCGACCGATAATTTGGCTCAGTAGTTGATAAGTATTTTCCTCAGCCGTGTAATCTGGAAAAGATAGGCTGCTATCAGCATTAATTACTCCCACTAAACTCAATTTTGGTAAGTCTAAGCCTTTAACTAACAACTGTGTACCAACTAATATATCCACTTCACCAGTTAGTACCCTGTGATAATGCTGTTCAAAGCGGTCGGCCTTTTTATTATCGGCGTCAAAACGGTCAATTTTAGCCTTAGGGAAAAGTCCTGACAGAGTGTCTACTACAGACTTAGTACCAATTGTTTTATAAATAATATCTGGACTTTTACAGACAGGACATTGACTCAATGCCTGAGTCTTATAACCACAAGTGTGACATAGCATAGAGTGACTGTCACCATGATAGGTTAGCAGCAAGTCGCAGTTGGGGCACAATGCTTGCCAGCCACAATTGGTGCATACAATTTGTCGAGCAGTGCCACGCCGGTTTAAGAAAATTAAGACTTGTTCATTACGCTCTAGCGAAGAGCCTATTTCCTTAATTAAGAGATTAGAAAGGTAAGAATTTTTAGAAAACAGTTCTTTATTACGTTTGTCCACTAAACTTACTTGTGGTTTAACAGCTTTGGCATTTATAGCTAATGCCTGCATTCGCAGCAAGGGGATGCGCCTAGCTTCGGCAATATAATAATCGGTTATATCTGGTGTGGCTGAGCCTATAACCAATATACTGCTATGTATATTGGCCAACTGTCCAGCTACGCGGAGCGCGCGGTAATAAGGTGCTTGCTCTTGCTTATATGCACTGTCGTGCGCCTCATCAATAACCACCAGACCAAGCTTTTTAAATGGCGCGAATAAGGCTGAACGCGGTCCAATTACGACTACAGGATCTTTTTCTTCCAAGACACTTAACCATGCCTGGCGCTTCTGGGCAGGTGTTAAGTTGGAATGAAGCACAATCGTAGTTGTACCTAAGTACTGCTCGAAGTCGCGAACCAGCTGAGGCGTTAGACCTATTTCTGGGGTTAGTATTAACACACTGCGGTCATTAGCTAGCGAACGGGCAGCTAGTTCCATATAAATCCTAGTTTTACCGCTGCCGGTATCACCGTGCAATAAGAAGGTACGCTGGTTTGAGGTGGAATTAATTTTTTGCAATGCTAAACGTTGTTCTTTAGTTAAGTCAGGCAATTTGAGCTTCTTAGTTACAGAGCCAGTATTAGTGTCTTTATTGTGATTATGGCGGTCTAGTCCGCTTGGTAGAAACTGAGCAGTAATTGCACCTAATGGTGCCGGGTAATAGTTTCGTATCCAATCTAAAAGTTGCAAGCTTGATGCCGGTAAGGGTGGTAGAGACAAGACCTGGTTTATCGGCTTGGTCTTAAAATTCGGTTGCGACTCTTTGGACACAACAATGCCTAGAATATCCGCTTTTTTTAAGGGTATAGTTACTAAAGACCCAACCGGCAATAACTTATCATATGAATATGTTAATAATTCTTTACCGTGGTAGTGCTGGCTGCTGGCCAAAACTCGAAAATAGTACCTGGAACCCATAGAGGCATTATAGCCTTTGCATTAAAAGCATTGAAATCCCGTAAAGACCTGGGTATACTTTATGTTGTTCGAATAACAATGAAAGAACTTATGTTAGATACGTTTATTACATCCCGAGTTCGTCGCAAGATAATTGTTGTCTATGCTAAATACCCAGATTTCAATACACATGTTAGAGGCCTTGCCAAGCTAATTAAAGAGGATGCCGGCAATATTCAAAGGGAATTAAAAAGGCTCGAAAAAATAGGATTTTTAATTTCGGAGAGACAGGGCAATACCAAAATTTATCATACCAACAAACACTTTGCTATTTTTAAAGAACTGCAAAGTATAGTGCTAAAATCACAACGCCTGGCCCAGAAAAGACACCAACAATAGTGTTGTACAATTATCATTGCAGTTCTGCCCCTGTTAAAGTATAATTTTGTAAGTCATGATACAAGTTACTCGTAAAGACGCTAAAGAATCACTGGAAAACCTGCTAAGACGTTTTAATCGCAAAGTACAGCAATCGGGCATGCCGGCTATTGTTAAACAGGGGCAATACTTTGAAAAGCCGCTTAGCAAACGTGATCGTCGAACTAAAGCTATTATTAGAAAAGAACGCAAAGCTATTAAAATGAAGAAGCTTAAACTCGGCCAAAAGTAATGGCTTTAAAGCAGCAGATTGATCAAGATCTAAAGGCAGCTATGCTGTCAGGCGATAAAACCCTAACTACAACCTTGCGTGGTCTAAAAAGCGCTATTTTAAATATCGAGATTGCTCAGGGGAGTAGAGAGAGCGGTCTCTCGGAAGCTGATCTTATTACCGTTTTATCAAAGGAGTCGAAGAAGCGCCAAGAAAGCGCCGACCTTTATGCCCAAGGTGGAAACGATGAACGTAAGCAGCTGGAGCTAGAAGAGAAGAGAGTTATAGATAAATATCTGCCTGATCAAATGTCTGAAGTAGAACTTGGTAAGGTAGTAGATGGAATAATAACTCAAATGGGCAAAGATCCAAGCAAAATGGGTCAAATCATTGGCGCAGCCAAACAAAAAGCGGGCGCCGGGGCTGATGGTGCTACTATCGCTAAGCTTGTGAAGGAAAAACTCCAGTGATACTACTTATGGGTGTGGCAGGGTCCGGCAAAAGTACCCAGGGCAAAATACTAGCTGATGAAAAAGGCTATGCCTGGATTTCCACTGGCGAAATATTGAGGGTTTTAGTAACTGGCACCCGTCGTCAGCAAATGTTACAAGGTCAGCTTTTGAGTGACCAGGAAATTATTCAAATATTTGATAAAGTACTAGATTTGATTAATCCAGCTGATGAATTCGTGCTGGATGGTTTTCCGCGAACCCTAGTACAGGCCGACTGGCTAATGGATCAATTTAAGAAAAAACGATTTGAGATGACCGCCGTATTTCACCTAAAAGCGTCTGAAGCGGTAGTGCATGATCGATTACGCCAAAGGGGTCGGCTTGATGATAGTGAACAGGCTATTGCTAAACGTTTTGATGAATACCGCACTATCACATTGCCAATAATTGAACGTTTCAAAAAACAGCAAGCCCCTGTTTACGAAATTGATGCTTCTCAAAATGCTGAAACCATGCACGAACAAATAATGAAGTATATAAACGGCTCGCAGTAAAGGCCTATCAGCATGATGACGCGCATAAAAACGCCTACGGAAATCGAACGTATGCGTACTAGCGGCCGCATGCTGGCCCATGTTCTTAACTTTTTGAAACCACATGTCCAACCAGGAGTTTCTACCAAGGAGCTAGCTAATCTTGCTGCTAATGAGCTAAAAAAACTTGGCGGAAAGCCGGCTTTTCTTGGTTATTACAACTTTCCGGATGTTCTATGTACTTCCATTAATGATGAAGTTGTGCATGGCATACCGTCTATCCATAGAAAACTAAATAAAGGTGATATTATCGGTCTTGATTTTGGCGTTAACTTCCAAGGCATGGTTACTGATGGTGCCATTAGTGTAATTGCCGGTGGTAGTGGCAATCAAAAACTACTTGATTTACTTAAAACTACCCAAGAATCACTGTTAGCAGGCATAGGTGAGCTAAAACACGGTGTTCACGTAGGTGATATTGCTTTTGCCATTCAGACTGTGTTAGAAAAAAAGCAATTTGGCATAGTCCGTGATTTGGTGGGGCACGGTGTTGGCCATCAATTGCATGAGGAACCAAATATACCAAACTATGGCAAAAAGGGCACTGGTCTTAAATTATTGGCAGGCATGACTATTGCAATTGAGCCTATGGCAACCTTGGGTAGCTATGAAGTTTATACAGATAGCGACAGATGGACAATAAAAACTAAAGATGGTTCCTGGGCAGCCCACTTTGAACATACGGTTCTGATTACAGAAAATGGCTCTGAAATATTAACTGAACTGTAAATATATTAGTTTTCGGTACTGCTCCGATCTAATATTTCTAATTGATGGAGATTGTCAGGTGCCTAGAGTAAGCGGTATACTGCCTGCATGCGCGAACAGCCCACTAACTACTACTGCGGCTTAGACGTTGGCACCAGCACTGTTCGCTGTGTCATTGGCGTCATGGACAATGACGAAGGGGGCAAGCCATCAATTATTGGCCAAGGCAGTGCTGATAATGTTGGTATGAGAAAAGGAGTACCAGTACACCTAAATGATGTGGCTGAAGCAATAACCCAAGCCGTTACAGAGGCAGAGCGCTTGTCAGGTGTACATATTTCGTCAGCCACAGTTAATGTTAATGGCACCCATGTACTAGGTATTAATTCTAGAGGAGTCATTGCCATAAGTGCTGCCAACCGCGAAATAATGCCTGAAGATCGTCTACGGGTAGAAGAAGCAGCTACGATTGTTAAATTGCCGCCTAACCGCGAAATTATCCAAGTTTTTGCCAAAAACTATCGGCTGGATGGACAAGATAATATAAAAGATCCATTGGGTATGCAAGGCGTGCGGCTAGAGGTTGATACTCATATTGTCACTGCGGCTACCCCAAATATTCGTAATTTGGACTTGGTACTTGAGAAGGCTCATATAACGCCTAGTCATCACGCTGTTTCTAGCTTAGCTGCCGCTGAAGCAATGCTTAGCCGCCAGCAAAAGGAATCAGGCACCGTACTATTAGATATAGGTGCGGGTACTACTAATTTGATAGTACTGGAGGATGGTGAAGTTCAACATGTCGCTGTTTTGCCTTTGGGTGGCTTACATATTACCAATGACTTGGCTATCGGGCTTAGAATTGACCTGGATGTAGCCGAAGCCGTTAAACTGCAACATGGTGGTCTGAACTCGCACAAAAAGACTAACCAGGTTTGGGTCAATGTTAATGGTCAGCGCCATGACTTTGATGCTACAGAGGTTCATATGATTATTGAAGCTCGCGTAGAAGAACTATTGGAATACGTTGATAAAGAGTTAAAAAAAATACAGCGGTCGCGTAAATTACCTGGCGGAGTGGTTTTAGTAGGCGGAACAGCCAAACTTCCCGGAATAGATGATTTTACTAAAGATAAACTAGAACTAGCTGCTCGGGTTGGCAAGCTTCAGCCGATTGGTGGAATAGTCGATACAGTTAACGATTTATCATATTCTACATCGGTAGGACTTATGATACTTGATATGTTGCTATTGCCAGCGGGCGTACACTCTACTGGTGCACCAAGCAAAAGTGTTTTTGGACTAGTAGAGGGTTTACTGAAACGATTTAAGCGTTAACGCGCACAATAATTGCTCGTCAATAAATGGTCTACAAACTATGTTTATACATGATTTATACACGGCCTGGAAAAAGTTGTTCAGCATTGATACTAATCAGTTAGTGCTATATACTGAGCTCAGTTAATGTGTAAGTAGAGGACAGTTATATGCCACAGCAAATAGCACCGGCCGTAGAAACGTTTGCCCGTATAAAAGTAGTAGGTGTTGGCGGAGCAGGCGGGGCAGCTATAAATCGTATGGTTGATGCTGGCGTTGAGGGTGTAGAATTCATTGCTATTAATACTGATGCCCAGGCTTTGCACCACTCAAAAGCTGGCGTTAAAATTCATATTGGTAAAGATACCACCAAAGGACTGGGGTCAGGTGCCGATCCGGTTATTGGTGAGCAAGCGGCTCAGGAATCAATTGATGATATCAAGAAAAACATTGAAGGTGCAGATATGGTGTTTATCACCATTGGTGCCGGTGGTGGTACCGGCAGCGGGGCCGGTCACATTGTGGCTCAAATTGCTAAAGATTTAAACATATTAGTAATTGGCTTTGCTACTAAACCGTTTGCATTTGAGGGTGACAAACGCCGCCGTAACGCCGAAGTAGCCGTTGAAAAACTCAGGGATAGTGTCGATACCTTAATTATTATTCCCAATGACAGGTTATTGCAAACTATAGATCGCCAAACTCCGCTGCTGGAAGCTTTTAAAGTTGCCGATGATGTGTTACGCCAAGGTGTGCAGGGAATTTCGGACTTAATTACCGTGCATGGTTTAATTAACCTGGACTTTGCCGATGTTAAAACTGTTATGGCCAATGCCGGCTCAGCCCTTATGGGTATTGGCCGGGCTAGTGGTGAAAATCGGGCCGTTCAAGCCGCTCAGCAGGCCATCGAATCGCCATTACTTGAGGTATCTATTGATGGTGCGCGTGGTATTTTGTTTAACGTTATTGGTGGCAATGATATTGCGATGCACGAAATTAACGCCGCCGCCGAAATTATTACCGCTGCCGCCGACCCAGATGCCAATATAATTTTTGGCGCAACTATAAACCCCGAACTAGAAGGTGAAATTATAATTACTGTGGTTGCTACCGGATTTGACGCTTCTTACTTTACGAAGCGTGCTATTAAAGATGATAAATTCAGCACTACGACAGCGACGGAATCTAACTTTAGCACTGCTAAGGATGACTCTATCAATGATATAGATATGGATTTGGAAGATAAAGCAGCTGACTCGAGCGGCGCAGAGGAGTTCCATAAAGAGCCAGTTGTTCCTAATATTTGGGCACTTGACGGTGAAAACAACTCCGATGAAGAACTAAAAACAGATAATGAACCGGATGAAGACGAAGAAGATAAATTAACTAAGCCGTCATTCATGCGTCGGATAGGCCTAAAACACCGCAACGAAAAAAGCGATAAAAGCAAGAATTCTAAAACTGACAAGAATTAAAGGGTTAAACGGCTGTTTTCGTATTAAATAATACACCAGGTAAATACTTGCAAAACACTACTTATAGGGCTATCATCGGGAACATAGACACTATATATAGCGATAATTATGTAGCGTTAGCACCTTCAGATAAAAATCAGCCTATAGATAGAAGAGATTTTCGTGGTACAAAGGAAGGGAAAAAAACATGAAGTGCGGTCAATGCCAACAGACTGATACCAAAGTAATAGAATCAAGAGACGTAGCTGAGGGCGAAGCGGTCAGACGACGCCGGGAATGTACCCGTTGCCATCACCGTTTTACTACCTATGAGCGGCTTGAGCGACCCCAGCTAATAGTCATTAAAAATAATGGTACCAGGGAATTGTTTAACCGCGATAAACTTTTGGCTGGGCTTTACAGAGCTTGTGAAAAGACTGTCATTACTAGCTTGCAGATGGAGAGAATGGTGGCCGAAATAGAGCAGGAACTACATGAAGGCCCGGAAACAGAAATATCAAGTTCTAAAATTGGGCAAATGGTAATGGACCGGTTGGCCAATTTAAATGAAGTAGCTTACGTTAGGTTCGCCAGTGTCTACAGACGGTTTAAGGATATTGCCGGTTTCGAGAAAGAGCTATCACAAATCCGCGAACTGAAAAGCGACAAAAAGTCAAAAGCTAAAAGCCAAAAATCGGCTAAATGAGTTTTTGGGGTTCCCCCGGAGTTTTACTCTTGCATACAAATACAGTATGTAATATAACTAAACGCAGAGTGTGAAACTCAGGGGGAGCTTGATCCAGGCCTTGTAAGCAACGGCTGGACAACTCTAAACAAAAATAATTAACATATAAAAATAGTTCTTCTGGCGCTGGGAGGCGCTTTTGGGACCTAAAAAACGGGGGTAACTATGGGAAACACAACAACCCTGGGCGTTAGTAGGCTTTTTACTGCGCCCAAATCAAAAGCGTACGATGGCCTAAAGTGGGTCAAGCGTGATTCGATCATCACTAATCCAATGACTAAAAAGCCAGTCTTTGAGCAAAAAAATGTAGAATTTCCAGAGGGATGGTCACTTAACGCCATTAATATTGTGGCTCAAAAATATTTTACCGGTACCCCCGGAACTGCCGGCCGAGAAACATCACTGAAAAACCTGGTTGATAGAGTAGCAGATACTGTTACCAGACAGGGTCTACAAGAAGGTTATTTTGCCACTGAAACCGAAGCTAATGATTACAAAGAAGAGTTAAAATATATTTTAGCTACACAACGAGCTGCTTTTAACTCTCCGGTTTGGTTTAATATTGGAGCACCAGAACGTTCCCAGCAAGCCAGCGCCTGCTTTATTTTGGCAGTAGAGGACACAATGCCGTCTATTTTGAACTGGTACAAAGAAGAGGGCATGATTTTTAAAGGTGGCTCTGGTTCTGGCATTAATCTTAGTACTCTGCGTTCCTCTGAAGAGAAACTTGGCAAAAGCGCCGGTACAGCCTCGGGCCCCTTGAGTTTTATGCGCGGAGCTGATTCTTCAGCCGGTGCCATTAAAAGCGGCGGCAAAACTCGTCGGGCAGCCAAGATGGTTATCTTAAACGTAGATCATCCAGACGTCGAAGAATTTATTTGGTGTAAGGCGATTGAAGAGCGCAAGGCAAGAGTTCTAGAAGAGGCGGGTTTTGAAATGGGCGTTGACGGTAAAGATATCCACTCAGTACAGTATCAAAACGCCAACAACTCGGTCAGAGTTACCGATAAGTTTATGCAAGCTGTTGTAAATGATGATGATTGGGATCTTAAATCAGTTACGACTGGCAAGACTATTAAAACTGTAAAAGCCAAAACACTTTTCCGTCAAATAGCTGAAGCAGCTTGGGAGTGTGCTGATCCAGGCATGCAGTTTGATAGTACCGCTAATAAATGGCACACTACGCCTAATGCTGGCCGTATTAATGCTTCTAACCCCTGTAGCGAGTACATGCACTTGGATAATTCAGCTTGTAACCTGGCCTCTATAAATCTCTTGAAGTACCTAAAAGACGATAACAGCTTTGATATTGATGGCTTTAAACATACCGTGGAGGCCATCTTCACCGCTCAGGAAATACTAGTTGGCTACAGTGAGTATCCAACTGAGAGCATTACCAAAACAGCTAAAGCCTATCGTGAGCTTGGGCTGGGTTATGCTAATTTGGGAGCGCTCTTAATGGCTCAGGGCTTGCCGTATGATTCAGACGAGGGCAGAGCTCAGGCTGCAGCCATAACGGCACTTATGACCGGCCATGCGTACGCTACAAGTGCCAAAATTGCTAGGCAAGTCGGTCCTTTTGCCGGTTTTCATAAAGACCGTGAAGGCATGCTAAAGGTTTTGAAAATGCACCGCGAGGAAGTATCTAAAATAGACGCCAGCCTGGTGTCTGAAGAACTACTTAGCGCGGCCGCTGGTGCATGGGATGATGCTGTTGAGCTAGGTCAGCTTTATGGTGTTCGTAATTCTCAAGCGAGCGTGCTAGCGCCAACTGGCACCATTGGTTTAATGATGGACTGCGATACTACTGGTATTGAACCAGATCTTGGCTTGGTTAAAGTCAAAAAACTAGTAGGTGGTGGCACCATGAGTATTGTTAACCAGACTGTTCCACGGGCACTAAAGGCTATGGGCTATAAAAAAAGTCAGGTAGACGACATCATAAACTACATTGACCAGGAAAAGACTATCTTGGGTGCACCGCACCTAAAGAAAGAACATGAACCGGTATTCGCCTGTTCTATGGGTGATAACTCCATACACTACCTTGGCCATGTAAAAATGATGGCTGCCGTGCAACCATTCTTATCAGGCGCTATCAGTAAAACCGTTAACATGCCAGAAGATGTAAATGTGGAGGATATAGAGCAATTACATATTGACGCTTGGAAAATGGGACTCAAGGCAGTAGCTATTTACCGTGATAACTGTAAGGTTGCCCAACCACTAAGTATGGCAAAAAAAGATGACGCCCAAAAACCAAGCCCGATGCCATCAATTGAAGAGGTGACTGACAAATATGTTGTTAAGGGTGCTGTTCGACGGGAACTGCCTAAAATTCGCAGCGCCAAAACTTTTAAGTTTTATGTATCTGACAGTCGAGGTTACATGACGGTTGGTGAGTACGATGATGGTACGCCTGGGGAATTGTTCATTCAAATTTCCAAACAAGGCTCAACTCTTAGGGGTATCATGGATAGCTTTGGTATAGCTGTGAGTTACGGCTTGCAATACGGTGTTCCTTTAAAAGATTTTGTCAGGGTATTTACTAACAGTAGTTTTGCACCGGCCGGAATTACTGATGATCCAGAAATCCGCCGAGCCTCCTCTTTGATGGATTATATATTCCGTCGCCTAGCGCTAAGCTATCTGCCGTTTGATGACCGCTTAGAACTGGGCCTGGCCTCTATAGACGACATGCCGGATGAGCAAACCAGCCTGTTAGAAAGTAGTGTTAATGATCTTGAAAAAGCAGAGATTATAACAAACACTTCAGGAACAGTCAGCACTTCAGTTTCTTTTGAAAATCCATCCCTAACGGTAAGTCTACCTACAACCACTACCAACAGTTCTAGTACTACTAGTACTTCTACCACAACTGAGCCACCTCAACCTGTATCTAAAAGGGTGAAAAAAGATGATACTGCACCTATGTGCTATAACTGCGGCAATCAAACCCAACGAGCTGGCAGTTGCTATGTTTGCACCGCCTGCGGTTCTACTACCGGGTGTAGCTAACCTCCTGAGCATAAGCAATTATGCTAAACTTGGTAGAATGAAAGTTGTAATTCTATATAGACCAAAATCGGAGCATTCCAGAGAAGTGGAGGAGTACGTGCATGATTTTGTTCGGACCCAGCCAACGACCCGTCGCGTGGAGTCTGTAGATGTTGATAGCCGCGAAGGTATAGCTTTGGCAGAACTCTATGACATTACTCAATACCCCGCTGTATTGGCAATAAGCAATGACGGTTCGTTATTAAATAGCTGGCTTGGCAAGTTCCCGCTGATGGATGAACTGGCCTATTACACCAGCCAAGAATAATTGCTTGCTAATAACAGATAAGTTATAGTATAAAATACAATTTTTTGAGGCCTATCCTTATGAAATCACTAGATTCTACTTTGATTTTATAAGATTTAGACCTAATCAGAACGGGAATATATGACAGATACCAAATCACAATTTGCTTCCATAGAAGAGGAAATACTCAAGTTGTGGAACAAAGAAAAGACTTTTGCCAAAAGTGTTGAAAATCGAATCGGCGGTGAACTGTACAGCTTTTATGACGGTCCCCCCTTTGCCAACGGTTTGCCACACTTCGGCCACTCCTTGGTAACTAGCATTAAAGATGCCATGCTACGCTACAAAACCATGCGTGGCTACTATGTACCTAGGCGCAACGGCTGGGACTGTCATGGTCTACCAGTAGAATTTGCGGTAGAAAAGGACTTTGGTGTTAGTGGCAAAAAACAGATTATGGAGCTAGGCCTAGATAAATTCAACGCCGCCTGCCGGGCCTCAAT
>CAZFNQ010000005.1:2787-8695 GCA_964520375.1 uncultured Candidatus Saccharibacteria bacterium | reverse complement strand
CAAAGAAGTTAAGGGTCTGCCCGGAGCTACTAAACTATATAAAGTTTGGACTGCTGATTTTGTGAGCATAGAAGATGGCACCGGCATCCTTCATATAGCACCTGCTTTCGGTGAAGATGACTTAAATATGAGCCAAACCAACAATCTGCCAGTTCTTAACACTGTAGACAGCAGCGGACATATAAAATCAGGCACCGGCTTAAATGAAATTACCGGAAAATTTTTTAAAGCTGCAGACAAACCGATAATTGAGCATTTAACAGAGAAAGGGCGAGTTTTTGCGGTTGAAACCTTTAAACACACCTACCCATTTTGCTGGCGCTGTGAGACCCCGTTGCTTTACTACGCAATAACCAGCTGGTTTATAAAGGTTTCAGATATAAGAACTGATCTTCTAGGGACTGCGAGTCAAATTAACTGGACACCAGGCCATATAAAAGAAGGCCGATTTGGAAAATGGCTAGAGGGTGCGCGTGATTGGGCAGTTAGCCGCAATCGCTATTGGGGTGCACCAATGCCAATATGGGTTAACGAGGAAGACAAGACCGATTACGTTGTAATATCATCTACAGAACAGCTTAAAAAACTCGCAGGAAATGATGTAAAAATTGATGATTTGCATCGTCCATTCATTGATAATGTTACATTTAAAAAGAACGGCAAGACGTATCGACGAATAGAAGAAGTGTTGGACTGTTGGTTTGAATCTGGCTGTATGAGTTTTGCGCAGTATCATTACCCCTTTGAGCATAAGGCAGAATTTGAAAAATCATTTCCGGCTGATTTTATTATTGAGGGGTTAGATCAAACTAGACTATGGTTTTATGTCCAACACGTAGTTAATACGCTGTTATTTGGTAGCCCAGCTTATGAGAATGTCATAGTAAATGGCATAATTATGGCCGCCGATGGCCAAAAACTTAGTAAGCGCCTCAAGAACTATCCACCGATGGGAGATGTTTTTAATAACGAGGGTGCTGATAGTTTAAGATTATACCTTTTGGGAAGTACCCAAGCGACACAGACTGCCGATTACTTACGGTTTAATCGGGATGCTCTTAAAGACCTGAATCGCAATATTTTAGGCACCCTGCTTAACACCACGCATTTTTTTAGTCTGTATGCTGGTATTGACGGTTGGAAGCCCCCAAAAAAGCTTACAGAACCTAAAAGCACTAACATACTCGATCAATGGCTAGTAGCCCGTTTAAACCAGACGGTGGAACAGGTTACCACTCAAGCGGATAATTACAAAATTACACATGCCATTCAACCTATATTTGAACTGGTCGATGACATTTCTAACTGGTATGTGCGACGATCACGCCGCCGTTTTTGGAAGAGCGAGGATGATCAAGATAAGCGCCAAGCCTACGCGTCATTGCACTATGCACTGGTTGTAACTTTGCAACTCTTAGCGCCCTGGGCTCCTTTTATTAGCGATAAATTGTACCGAGATCTAGTACGTGGTATAGATCTACCTGAATCTGTTCATTTAACAGATTGGCCAACGACAAAAGTCTTTGACGACAAACTTATTTCTGAAATGGCAACCGCTCGACTATACATTAATGAGGGCTTAAGCCAAAGAGCTGCTGCGAAAATTAAAGTACGGCAACCCCTTAGCCAAGTTGAAATCTCAAGTCATATTCAAATTAACGATGACATCAAGACTATTATTGCTGAAGAGCTTAATGTTAAAAAAGTGGAATTTAGATTAACTAAAACGGCTATCAAATCTAAGATGCCAAGTGAAGTGCAACAAATACCAAAAGTAGTGCAGGACACAGTAAAGCTTAATATCAAAATAACTAGCGAACTAAAAACCGAGGGTACTATGCGCGAGCTAGTACGTGTAATTCAGAGTTTGCGCAAAAAAAGCGGTCTAAAAGTTGATGACAGAATTGAGCTATCAATTGATTCAAAAGATGCCCATATAAGAGGTGCAGTTGATGTATTTAGAACTACAATTATGGCCGAAACGCTAGCCCTTGAATTATCATCTAAGCCATCTAATAAATTCACAGAATTAGTGATAATAAATGGAGCGAAGGTTCAGATCTCTATTGAAAAAGTAGGCCATAGTGCCTAGGCTTTACAGATATGACCATCTCTGTTAGACTCTATCGGTAACTAAATTTTAGAAGTAAACAATATGAAAAAAGCTGTTATTTTAACCGGTGGCAAACAATATCTAGTATCTGAAGGTGACGTAATTGAAGTAGATAAGCTAAACGTTACCAAGAAGCTAGAACTTCAACCCCTCTTGGTAATTGACGGTGAAACTGTCAAAGTTGGTAAACCTAGCGTAGAAGGAGCATCAGTAGCTTTAGAAATAATTGAGCCTCAAATCTTAGCTGATAAAGTAGTAGCCATCCGTTATAAAGCCAAAAAGCGTGTTAAAAAAGTCCGCGGTCACCGTCAAAAATTAACTCGCATCAAAGTAGCTAAAATCTCCTAAACACTTATTTTATAGCTTAAAAACCAGTTCTAGAGGTTATTTGCTATAATGCTTATAGTTAAAATCAAGGTCATTTATTGGTGAGCAAATAGCCTGTAACTGGCGAAAGTTTAAAAGAATAACAGATGTATCGAATACTAAAATTTATTGCCGCCGATCTATTGTTGCTAATTATCTTTGGCGTGCCAGTATTGGCTACTTCTTTTACTGAAGGCTATGAGTCATCCGCACCTGTAAAGATAGGTACTGTGGTAAGCCTGTCAAAAACTGGCAGTAACCAGATTGAAAATACAACAGAGGCTAACGATAGCCGTGTCTTGGGTGTCGTAGCAGGGGCAAATGACTCAATTATTGATCTACAACCTAAGGGTAGCAATATCAAGGTTGCAGTTAGCGGCGAAACACAGATACTAGTTACAGACAGCGGCGGTGATATTAAGCAAGGTGATTCATTGGTAATATCACCCCTATCGGGTATTGCTATGAAAGATAATTTAGATACCAAAGCCACCAAGTATTTAGGCGTTGCTAAGGAGTCATTTTCATCTCAGTCCGCCGGCGCCCAAGAAGTTAGTGTAGAACTTAGTAATGGCAGTAAAAAAAACGTGGCGATAGGTAAAATACAAGCTTCGATAATACTCAGTGAACGTCAGGCAGGTAAGGGTCCACAAAACAGAAACTTTTTAACCAGTATCGGCGAACGAATTGCAGGAAAACCCGTCAGTTCACTTAGGGTGGTTGCATCGGCAGCTGTTCTAGTTTCTACTCTGTCAATCACTGGTTTTATGCTTAATGCCTCTATCAAGGGCTCTTTTGTATCATTAGGTAGGAACCCCTTAGCTCGTATAAGTATTATTACTAATTTAATGCGGGTTATAGTTGTAGTATTGGTACTTTTTGGTGCAGGTCTAACAGCAGCTTATTTTGTACTTGTTCTATAAATAATTATTTACCTCTTGCATTACAGTGGTAAACCCGAGTATAATTTTTACTCGGCAGTAATACTAAAATAAAAATTGCCATAACAGATACAAAAATATAAAAATATTATGCAAAATGGGCAAGTACTACAATCTAGCCTGACCACTCCAGAGTCCCAAACGCCGCAATCGGCAGAGTCTAAAAGGCTTTATAGTTTTAATAAACACGGTTCAATGCGCTTTTGGATGACTTGTGCCGGGGTGCTATTAGCAGGTAATGCAATTCTTATTTTTTTGGGTTTGCATGCTAAAAATGCTCGAGTTAGTAGTAATTCTACAGTAATCAAAACCCAACAAGTTGACACACAGAACTTATCACCGGCTGCAAGTTCGTTTACAGTAGAAAATGACAGAGTTGTTATAAACGGCCAATTGCAAGCTAATAAAAACTTAGTTTTAACCCCTGCGAACCAACCAAGTTCTGCTCAGTTTGGTGAGGTCTACATTGACGCTAAGACCAAAGTAATACGCTTTTATAACGGAAAGACCTTTATTAGCTTAGCAGATGCAGATACATTAAATAATTTGCAGGCACAGCAACAAGCATTATCCAGTGGTATTGTCACCAGTCTACAGGGGGTAGCCGGTGCTTTAAGTCTTACTGGCTCCGGTGGGCTTACTATTAGTACTTCTGGGACTAATATTTCACTGAAACTGCCACAAAATTTAACTACTACTGCCAGTCCAACTTTTTCGGGTCTAACACTTACACATGATTTATCCGTAGCTAATGGCGGAACTGGCCGGTCTAGCTTTGCAGCCAATGGGGTAATTATTAGCGATAACGTCGGTGCTTTGCAGTCACTTACAGAAAGTACTGCTGGGCTGTGTTTGGTCAGCGGTGTTGGCCCAGGGGGTGAACCTGGATTTATGGGCTGTAATGGTACCACGAGTGTATCGTCTTTGGATGGCCAAACTGGCGATCTGACACTTGCCAATTCATCAGCTACCGATGCCTCAACCATCACTATTGATGATGCTTCGACCAGCGTAAAAGGTATTGCTACTTTCAACAATACAAACTTTTCTGCCTCTTCTGGTGCCATCAACACTATTCAAAACATTGCCACTACAAGTTCACCAACCTTTGCTGGCCTAACTTTGACAACAGCACCTCTGGGATTGGCCAGCGGTGGTACCGGCGCTACCAATGCCACCGGAGCCAGAACGCAGCTTAGCGCTGCTAAGAGCGGCGGTAACAGTGATATAACTTCTACTACTGCGCTTAACACTATTACACCCAACGCTTCATTAACTGTGGGTTCAACATCTCAGGCTTTTACTCTGCAAGGTAATGCCAGCAGTGTTATGACAGCTACGAACAGTGGTTTTACTACGACTGTTGGCTTCAGTGGTACTCCCACTGGCGACGTCAGATACAATTTTGACCAAAGCGCTAGTCCGGGGGTTTGGGTAGTCTGTACAACAGCTGGCAATTGTAATGGCGCGGGTGGTGTTACCAGTTCCGGAGGCACTAACGGCACCATAGCCTTGTTCACTGGCTCCCAATCTATCGGTAACTCTATCCTCACTCAAAGTGGCAGTACTATAAACATAGCTGATACTGGCGGTACCGCTGGTGCCTTAAGTTTTGAAAACCCCGCCAATAGTAATATCGTTAAACTTCAAGCTGGGACTACCAGTAGCAACTTAACTTTTACATTGCCAACAAGTGGAGGCAGTAGCGGCCAGTGTTTGACCACTAGCGGTGGATCAAGCGCCACACTATCGTTTACAACATGCTTGTCAGGTGCCGGCGGTGGCGGTGACGGGGTAGCCAGCTTAGATGGTCTATCGGGCGCCTTAACTCTGGCAAACTCTTCTGGCTCTGGCAGCACTATCACAATTGAAAATGCCGCCGCCGATGCTAGCACTAAAGGAATCGCGACCTTTAATAGCACCAACTTTTCTGCTCTTTCCGGCGTTATAAACACTGTTCAGGGCATCAGTACTTCAGCCAGTCCAACCTTTGCCGGGCTCACTTTGACCGGCGATTTAACGCTCGGAACGGCTGGTACAGCATTTACTAACAATGTTCAACAAACTGCTAATGGACAAGATATATCAATTAACGCTGGCAATGACGCTATTAACTTCACAGCAAACGGTATTACTTTTATCTTGCCGAGTACGGGTGGTGCCAGCCAGACCATTTGTACCACTGGTATTAGCTGTGTGGCCGGCGGTGGTCAGGCAGTGTTGCTAGCTCCCGGTGCAGCTCAGACTGATAGCACAGCTGATGCCTCGATTTTCCTAAATGACACGGGTGGAGGTAATTTATTACAGTTGCGAAGTGGAGGGGCAGACAAATTTGTAGTAGCTAACGATGGCACCTTGTCAGTCGATACTATCACTACATTTGGCGCTAGTCCCGGCGATAACTCACTTACTTTTAACGCTAACGGCATTAGCTTTATCTTGCCGAGTACGGGTGGTGCCAGCCAGACCATTTGTACCACTGGTATTA
>CAZFNQ010000005.1:0-2687 GCA_964520375.1 uncultured Candidatus Saccharibacteria bacterium | reverse complement strand
TTTATCTTGCCGAGTACGGGTGGTGCCAGCCAGACCATTTGTACCACTGGTATTAGCTGTGTGGCCGGCGGTGGTCAGGCGGTATTACTTGCACCCGGTTCAGCCCAAACCAATGCCAGCAACACCGATGCCTCAATTTTTGTTAGCAACACTGGCAGCGCCAAGCTACTAGAGCTACAGAGTAGTGGCAGTGACGTTTTTGCTGTTAATAACAATGGTAGCACCACCATTACTGGTGGAACATTATCTGTTACTGGCTTATCAAGCGGTATTGCTACAGTTGGTGGAGGTGGTACTCTGTCTTCGGTATCAGTTGTGCCAATCGCCAATGGTGGTACAAATGCCAGCACGGCAGCTACAGCGCGTAGCAATCTTGGTGCGGCGGCATCTGGTTCTAACTCTGACATTACCTCTACCTCAGCCCTTAACACCATTACACCAAACGGCGTCTTAACTGTTGGCGCTACCAATCAGCAGTTTACCTTACAGGGCAGCAGTGCCAGTACCGTCACAGCAACCAGTGGTTCCTTTAAGACCTCTGTTGGTTTTGCCACGCCGACTGCCAATGTAAACTATAACTTTGCAACTACGGTGGCCGGTACCTATGATATTTGTACCAGTGCAGGAAACTGTGTTGGTACGGGTGGGGGGGTAACTACCTCGGGCGGTACAAGTGGCACCATAGCACTCTTTACTGGTTCTCAAGCCATTGGTAACTCCATCCTAAGCCAGAGCGGCAGTACCATAACTATTAGCGATACTGGAGGAACAGCCGGGGCTTTAAGCTTTAAGAATCCCACTAATAGTAATGTCATAAAGTTACAAGCCGGTACTACCAGCAGTAACTTGACTTTTACGCTGCCGACGGCTGATGGCACTCCAGGCCAATGTCTAACGACTAATGGCTCTGGCGGACTATCATTCCTGTCTTGTTTATCGGGAGGCAGCGGTGTTTCGTCGCTGGATGGCCAAAGCGGGGCTTTAACCCTCCTAAACTCCTCAGCTCCCAGTAGTAGTACTATTCAGATTGATAACGCCTCCACCAGCCAAAAGGGTATAGCCATGTTCAACAGTACTAACTTCTCTGATAATGGCAGCGGTACAATTAACACCATCCAAAACATTGCCACCAGTAGCTCTCCTACCTTTGCCGGCCTTACTCTAACAACTACGCCCCTAGCCGTAGCTAGTGGTGGTACTGGTGCCAGTACTGCCAGTGGTGCCAGATCCAACTTGGGAGCAGCCGCCAGCGGTGCTAACGCTGATATAACTTCTACTACAGCTCTCAATACTATTACGCCGAGTGGAACCCTTACGGTCGGCTCGCTGACTCAAAATCTAAACTTGCAGGGTGGTACACACGCCACGAGCGCCATCACAATGAGTACCGGCTCTGCCGCTGGAACAGCCGGTGGAATTACCATTGGAAATACTTCGGGTGCGAACACGCAAGCTATCAACATAGGCACAAACGCAACTGCCAGCTCGACAACAAATCTGGTACTTGGCTCAACTGTAGCCGGTACGACAACACTTCAAAGTGCCGGCGGTGTAATTGTTAGTACGCTAGGGGCAGCTAACAACCTGACGTATCTTTGTCGAAATTCCAGCAATATTATTTCCACATGTAACACTGCTGGCAACGGTGCAGCCTTTGTGCAAGGTGGTAACACCTTTGGAGCCCAGGCCATACTAGGTACTAATGACAGCAATAGCCTGGCGTTTGAAACCAATAATACCACTCGCCTGACACTTAATACTTCCGGCAGTCTAATCTATGCCGGGGGTAGCGGGAATTTTGACCAATCTGCTTCAACCGGCACCTTTGCCACCGGGTCAGGTGCTGTGTCACTTAACGGTAATATTACAGCCAGCGGCACATATAACACCAATACTTTTACGAGTTCCAACCTGCAATTTGGGGCAGCCGGTACGGCCACGGTTCAAAGTGCATCTAGCCAAGCTCTAAATATTACTGGCAAAGCTGCCTCCACGTTTTCGACTACCTCTGGAGATCTGACGCTTCAAGCCGGGTCTGGCACGGTTAAACTGGGTACTTCAACAGCGCTGACCGCCAATGGTGCTCTGAGCATCTCATCTGGCGGTGCTTTAACAGTTGGCTCTGCAGGCCAAAATTTAACACTGCAGGGGAACACAACTATCTTAAAGTCCGCTACTGCTGGCGCTACTTTAACAATTAACTCGACTGGCGCTCAAGCTGTAAACAGTGGGTTGATAAAAATTCTAACTGGAGATACTAGCCTGGCGAACTCAGGCGCCCTTACTGTTAGTACGGGGGCCACACAAATTGGTAATAGCGGCGATCTTAACTTGACTACCGGTCAAGCTAATCCCGGCATAAGTGGTAGTATTATCATTAGCTCGGGCTTTACTAGCGATAGTGGTTCAGCGAGCGGTGATATTCTGATTGGTACTGGTGCTAACGACGGCGGCGGTGGATCTGGGCAAGTATTAATCCAAAACGGTAATGACGGCACAGCCTCTTTTCAGGTTCAAAATACCTTTAACCAAAATATTTTAACTGCAGATACCCAGGGTGATAGGGTGGTATTGGGCCAAAATGGTGCCATAGCCGGCAAGCTGGTATTGGCTGGTTCCACCAGCAATGGCTTCACAATCATTCCGGGCTCAACGACTGGTGCTTACACTCTAACTACGGCCGCCAC
>CAZFNQ010000004.1:0-37152 GCA_964520375.1 uncultured Candidatus Saccharibacteria bacterium | reverse complement strand
ACCGACAATAATAATTCTTTGCTTAAATGAGCCGCTACCAAATGAACGCTTAGGTTTACCTTCGCCTTTAAGTATAAAATCGTAGGGGTTTTGGCTATTGCCACTGGGCATCGGGGCCGGTGGGGGCGCGGGTGAGGGGCCATTTGTTTGCATAAGCATAATAATATAGGTTTTAGGTATTAGGTGCTAGAGGTTAGTGCTTACGCTTGATACTTAATACTCGCTGCTAGATACTAAGTAGTATGGATGCAGTCGAGGATGTAAAGTCTAGGCTAAGTATAGAAGATGTTATTAGCCGCTACGTGGAATTAAAACGGGCGGGACGTAACTTCAGAGGTCTGAGCCCTTTTAGCAATGAAAAAACACCAAGCTTTATGGTCAGCCCTGAAAAGCAAATTTGGCACGATTTTAGCAGTGGTAAGGGTGGAATTATGTTCAGCTTTGTCATGGAAATGGAAGGCACTGACTTTAAGGGTGCCTTGGAGCTGTTGGCCAGACAAGCTGGAGTCGATCTTAGCCAGTATCAACGAGGAAGCAGTAATCGGGGCAAGCAAAAAGAACGCTTGGGCCAAGCCCTAGAACTAGCAACTAAGTTTTACCAAGCACATTTTAAAAGGAATCAATCCGCATTAGAGTATATATTTAAAACCCGTGATATTAGCAAAGAAACGGCTCTAAACTTCAGAATTGGCTATTCACCAAACACTAGTGACTCGCTGACAAAATTCTTGTTAGGCAAGGGATTTACTCTTGCCGAGCTCAAACAAGCCGGTTTAAGCACCCAGCGGTTTAAACAACCAAATGATATGTTCCGTGGCCGTATTATGATTCCGCTAATGGATCCATTTGGTAAAGTTATTGGTTTTACTGCTCGCATGCTTAATGATGACCCAAATGCTCCTAAATATATCAACACTCCAGCGACCATACTTTATGACAAGAGCCGGCATGTGTTTGGCTTGCATCTGGCCAAAGAAGCTATCCGCAAGGGTGGCTACGCTGTAGTAGTAGAGGGTAATATGGACGTAATTGCCAGTCACCAAGCTGGTATTAAACAAGTAGTAGCTACAGCTGGTACCGCTATGACTGAGGCCCACCTAAAGATGGTAGGCAACTTGGCTCAGGATATTCGCTTAGCCTTTGACCAAGATAAAGCTGGCTTGCAAGCGGCTGAGCGCACTATACCTCTGGCCGCCAAAGCCGAAGTCAACCTAAGTATTATTACTGTCACAGATGGCAAAGACCCAGACGACCTTATTAAAAAGGACCCTAAGTTGTGGGAGAAGGCTATAAAAAACCCGAAGTACGCAGTTGATTGGCTGATTGAGCGCTACCAATCGCAGCTGGATATAACTAGCGCCAAAGGCAAACGGGAGTTCACTGATATTTTACTCAAAGTTATCCGCCAACTACCCGATAGTGTCGAGCAGGATCATTACGTTACTCAACTTAGCAGGCTCATTGGCATTAGTGCAGACGCTTTGCGCACAAAATTGTCACAAACAAGCGGCGAGCACTCATCACTAAGTCGCAAACAAGTTACACCCAAGCAACTAGATGCTGAGCAAGTAGAGGTTATAAAAACTCAGAATCATCTCCTAGCACTAACTCTTATGCAGCCAGATCTGCGACCTTATCTAGAACCGCTGACTGCTCCAATGATGCCTCTGGAACCGGCTCAAAAACTACTGGCATTTTTACAAAAGGAACCGGACAGAACAGTGCAAAATCTTGAAGATTATGGTAAAATGTTAACATTACTCTATGAGGAACTTTACCAGGATCTAGACATTGTTGAGCTGCAATATGAAGCAGCTAGACTGCAGATCCGGTTAATTGAAAAATACGTAAACACGCAAAAAACTAAATTAGCCCAAGCTATGCGTCAATCTGGTGAACCCGAAACCAAAGATTTACTCAAACAAGCAAAGGCATTTGATGAACTACTCAATTCAATAAAGGAGAAAATAAATGGCTGACGACGAAACAGTTGTTGATGACAATATCATAGACCCAGCCCTGGAAAAGGCTAAGCAAGATTTGCTGGCCAAGGCTAAAAAAGACGGTCGGATTGACCAACGCGATATTTTTGCCAAAATCGCTGACACACCAGAGAACATAGATGTTCTAGACGCCTTGTACACCGAACTGGCTGATGCTGATATTGCTATAACAGCCCCGGGTGAACCGACAGCCGCCGATTTTAGCGGCGAGTGGGTAACCGAAGAACCGGAAGAAGTAACTTTAAATGAACAAGTATATCTAGATGATATCGCCGATGACTCGGTGCGACTTTATCTGCGTGAAATTGGTAAAATCCCTCTGCTAAACGCCGAGGAAGAACTAGCCCTAGCAAACCGGGTGGTTGCTGGTGATAAAGGTGCTAAAGACAAGATGGCAGAAGCTAATATGCGTCTAGTGGTTAGCATTGCCAAACGCTACGTTGGCCGGGGACTAGATCTACTGGACCTAATCCAAGAAGGCAACACCGGTTTACTACGAGCGGTAGAAAAGTTTGATCCGGATAAAGGCTTCAAATTCAGTACCTATGCCACCTGGTGGATCCGCCAGGCTATTACTCGAGCCATTGCCGATCAGGCTCGCACCATCCGTATTCCTGTACATATGGTGGAGACTATTAACAAGCTACTGCGTACCCAGCGACGCCTAACCCAGGAATTAAACCGTGAACCATCCAACGAGGAAATAGCCCAAGAAATGGAAATTGACGTCGATAAAGTAGAGCATATTATGAAAATCAAGCAGGATATATCCAGTCTCGATGCCAGTGTGCGTGATGACGAAGAGGACTCGGTTTTAGGTGATTTTATTGAAGACGAAGACACTATTAGTCCTGAGGAATCAGCCACGGTGCAGCTGCTAAAAGAGCATGTTAAGGATATGCTGGCGGCTTTGACAGAGCGTGAACAAAAAATCTTGAAGCTACGCTTTGGCCTGGAAGACGGCAAGAGCCACACACTAGAAGAAGTTGGCCAGGAATTTAACGTCACTCGTGAGCGCATCCGACAAATTGAAGCTAAGGCGCTTGCTAAGTTGCGCAAACACCGAGACGCCAAAAAGCTACACGATTACATCAAATAGCAGACGTATTGATGGTAGATAAGGAGAGCTAATCAAATGAAACTAATTGGCATCGGTGGCTTACCAAGGAGCGGTAAAGATACAGTAGCTGAAGTATTGATTGCTGATGGTTGGTTCGGTATTTCTTTTGGTGACGTAGTCCGAGGCTATGCCTTTAAACGTCACAGCGGTGAGCCCGATCCTATATCTGTCGCTAATATGACTGAAACTTCTAACTGGTTGCGGGAAACTCGGGGACCGGATGTTATTTTGCAAGAGGCTCTCAAACAATTCAATGAGCGCCAGAAAAAAGATCAGCAAAATAAAGGTCTAGTGCTTTGGAGTGTTCGCGCTCCCGTTGAAGTAGATTTTATCTTAGAACACGGCGGCCAACTTATTTGGGTTGAGGCCAGCGATGAGGTGCGCCATAATCGAGGTGTAAAGAATTTACGAGAAGGTGAAGCTCATATAACTTTACTGGAATTCAAACGCCAAGAAGCCCTGCAATGGAAACCTCAGACAGGCATTCCCAAAGAAGTCCAAATGGATATTTCATATGTTAAAAGCCATGCTACTAAAATTCTAGAAAACAACGGTAATAACAAAAAAGAGTTTGTAAATAAAATTAAACAAGCTATCCAAGATATTCTTTAAGCTAACAGATAGCGTATACTTGTAGCTATGGCTGAGGAGCGGCGCAAGAGGTTCGCTATAATCGACGGAAAGAGCGTATTTTACCGCGGCTATTATGCCATGCCTAATCTTAGTACCAAAGACGGCACACCGACTGGCGGCGTCTATGGCTTTGCCGTCATGGCTCTGGAAGTTATCAAACGATTAAAACCAGATTACGTGGCAGTAGCCTGGGATAAGCCTAAAACTAATATCCGCAGCCGGCTTAAGATTTACCCTGAATATAAAGCCGGGCGTAAACCAGCGCCACCGGATTTTCATGCCCAAATTCCAGTACTCCACGAGCTGTTAGATGCCTTTGGTTGGCCCCTGTACGAACTGGATGATTATGAAGCCGATGATATTATGGGCGCCTTAGCTGTTCAGGCTCGCAAAAAAAACATAGAAACATTTCTAATCACTAGTGACTTGGACGTGTTGCAACTGGTAAACGGCCACGTGCACGCTTATGTACTTAAAACTGGACTTAGTAATATTGAAGAGTTTGATGAAGCTGCCTTTCGGAATAAATACGGTATAGATGTCCATCAGTTTATTGATCTAAAGGCTTTAAAAGGTGACAGTTCAGATAATATTCCGGGTGTGCCTGGCATTGGTGAAAAGGGAGCCCTGGAGCTACTACAGCAACACAAAACATTGGATGGTGTCTATGAAAACCTAGCTTTAATTAAAGAAAGTACTCGCAAAAAATTAGAAGCTGGCAAAGACTTGGCATACTTGAGCAAAAAACTAGTAACACTTATGCTAAATGCGCCTATAAAGCTGGATTTAAAGGCTGTTGATGGCAGCAAGTGTAAGCCTGAGGAGTTACAGAAACTGCTGCAAAAGCTAGAATTTCGTAGCCTAGTCCGCCAATTGCCGGAAGTAATGAATGTGCCAGTTACGTTACCTGTCCAAAGTTCCCAGTCCTCAGTTCATGGTCCCATTGGCAAAAATATAGTTATTGATTCCAACGATAAACTCGATCAACTAAAGCTAGCGAAAGCCACAGAAATGGTTGTTTACTCTAGAAGTGCCGGCAAACATGGGCGGGATCCGCAAGTTTTAATAATTAGCCCTGATCCCAAAACAACTTATACACTCGATTTTACTAAGTTAAAGGAACATTCTTTGTCTAGTGTTGAGCGAATATTGTCTGCTATGTCATCTCCGGTGGTCGGCTATGACACCAAAAATACATTAAAAGTATTACTTGAACTCGGAGTTAATTTACCTCCTATCGCTCATGACACTCAAGTAGGTGCTTTTTTATTAAATCCACTGCGCCGAGAGCAATCACTAACTGAACTAGCCAAAAGCGAACTGGATTACGAAGGCTCATCATTCGAGGACTTAACACCCAGCGAGATTGTTCATCGTGCTGCTGAAATTACAGCAATAATTAGAGCCCTGCAAAGCCAACAACAAAACGAACTAAATCTTAAACAGTACACCAAGCTTAAGACACTGGCTGAGCAAGTAGAATGGCCAATCATATCTGTACTAGCACGCATGGAACACATTGGTGTACAGCTGAACGTTGAATACCTAAAAGACATGGCAGGCGAGGTAGAAGATATTATTAGTGACCTTGAGCAACAAATTTACGGTCATGCAAACCGTGAATTTAATATATCTAGCCCAGCCCAACTGGCCGACATACTTTTTACCAAGCTCAATTTGCCTAAAGAAGGAATAAAAAAAGGCAAAACCGGTTACAGTACGGCCGCCAGTGAATTAGATAAACTTCGAGGCCAGCACCCTATTATTGACTTAATTACCCAGTACCGCGAAGTTGTTAAGCTTAAAAACACTTACATAGATACTCTGCCCAAGCAGGTAGATGAAAAATCACGGCTGCATACAACTTATGCACTAACGGTGGCCCAAACCGGTCGCCTCAGTAGCAATGACCCCAATTTACAAAATATCCCTGTCCGTACTGAACTGGGTCGGCGAATCCGTACGGCTTTTGTAGCTGCCCCGGAACACGTACTGATTAGCGCTGATTATAGCCAGTTTGAACTGCGAATAGCGGCCTATCTAAGCGGGGATAAAGAACTTATCCGTCAGTTTAACGAAGATGTCGATGTCCATACTGCTACGGCGGCAGAAATCTATGGACGTGAGCCCCAAGATGTGACTAAAAACATGCGCCGTGATGCCAAAGCGGTAAATTTTGGTATTATGTACGGCCTGGGCCCACACGGTCTAGTACAAGCCACTGGTATGACTTACCAGCAAGCCAAACACTTTATTGATAAATACTTTGAGGTTCGACCCAAACTAATGGGATATATAAAGTCGGTGCAGGAACAAGCCCGGACTAAAGGCTACGTAGAAACGCTATTTGGCCGCCGCCGCCCGACTCCGGATATTCACTCATCTAACTTTGCCGTGCGTGAGGCCGCTATGCGTCAAGCAGTGAATATGCCGTTTCAGGGCACGGCTGCTGACATTATGAAAATGGCTATGATAGCTGTTGACAAGAAACTTGCTGGTACTAAAGGCCAAATGCTGCTGCAAATTCATGACTCAATCTTGGTTGAATGCCCAGCCAGCAGTGGCAAGGGAACAGCAAAACTGCTCAAAGATACTATGGAAGAGGTAGTAAAACTCCCGATCAAACTAACAGTGGACACTGATATAGGTAAAAACTGGGGTGAACTATAACATCCGTCAGCTTATGATTGAACCGCAATGAAGTTGGCAGGATGCATCTTGAAGGATAGACATGGCAGGGTACTATTATTACATCGTCACTCAAACGGTGCCGATCAATGGGAAGTGCCGGGCGGTAAGCTAGAGAACACAGAAGATCCAAAGACCGCCGCTATACGCGAAGTAAAAGAAGAAGTGGGTGTTGATGCCAAGATTATAAAATTACTAGGTGCGCGTGATTTTATTGAGAGGGACCGCGTCCTACACTACAGCTGGTACCTGGCTAAGATTACAGATGGCAAAATTAGCATTGGTGAACCCCAAACTTTTGACGATGCCAAGTATTTTTCATTGGATGAGATGCATGCTATAAAACTATCAGCTGGCGCCAGTGCATTTGTAAGGATGATTGAAACAGGAGAAATTAAACTTTAAATTCTAGCGCGGTCCGCCTCTAGAATGTTTACGCCGAAATTGATCTATGCGAGGTAGTGAAAAAAGTCTACGTTGGCCACGACCACCATTTTGAGGTTTAACAACTCTAACAGGCTTGTTTAGATCAACGTCAACAAGAAACTCTTCAATTCCCGGCTGTGGAGCTATTAGCTCATCAATATCCATGCCATAAGTAGTATTACCATCCTGTATTCCGAGACTATCTTCTGCCAAACCAGAAAACTCTTCTGCAGAACTTCCTGGTCCTTGATTTATTCGAATTACCCGGTTACCGGGTTCTGGTCTTGGTATCTTTCGAATTGGCTCACCTTCAATCATATAAACAGTATATACTGTCTGTACGTACAGGGTAATGCTTACAAGGCATTTGAATTAATATTTAATATGAATTTATGAAAAAATATAACAAATTAGTTCGCGACAACATACCGACCATAATTAAAAAATCTGGGCGTAGGCCCAAAACCCGCATTCTTGACGACAAAGAATATGTTGAGCAACTTTTTGAAAAACTATGTGAGGAAATTGATGAATTTGACGAAGATCGCAATGTTGAAGAACTGGCCGATATTATTGAGGTACTGATGGCTCTAGCCCGTACCCTTGGTATTAGCCAAGAGGAGCTAAAAGAAGTGCGGGCTAAAAAAGTAGCTACTA
This sequence comes from uncultured Candidatus Saccharibacteria bacterium, assembly GCA_964520375.1. Classification (GTDB taxonomy): domain Bacteria; phylum Patescibacteriota; class Saccharimonadia; order Saccharimonadales; family JANWIN01; genus CAZFNQ01. Next base: position 29,625 of record CAZFNQ010000004.1, on the reverse strand, counting down.
GAGGCGCTTTTAAAAAGCGGTTGTTTTTGGAGAGGGTAGAGGATGATTGAAATCATGGTGCTGCGTAGAGAACATGATGCCTACCATTGGATACTACCTAAAGAGCGATAGCTATACGACATCATGGACCCGGAGTGGGAAGTTATTGATCGATACGCCAATTGGCAAAATAAAAGTATTACTTAACTAAGGGTACGAATACAAAACCAGGGTGTTCTTTGATGTTTGTTTTACCGCGGGTCAGCTTAGTAATTTCATAAACAGTGCCACGGACTGGCGCAACAATTTTACCGCCAACTTTTAGCTGGTCTAGTAACTCTTCTGGAAACTCATTTGCATCGGCGTTAACTAAAATGCGATCAAACGGTGCATGCTTAGGCAATCCTACCTCGTCGCTGGCCAAAAAGAACTCTGTGTTAAATACATTGGCAGCTTGGCAATTACGACGACCAAACTCAAGCAGTTCTGGGATACGCTCGACTCCATAAACAGTACCTAATTTACCAACAATATGACCCAGTAAGGCGGTTGTCCAGCCACTACCGCTGCCGAGATCCAATACTTTGTCTCCATGCCTGGCATCAAGCCATTCTAACATTAGCCTAACTGTGGTCGGCTGGCTGTTTGTTTGGCCAAAACCAATGGCTAGTGGCATGTCTAACTGAACCAACCGCCGCATCTGTTTTGGTAGGAAGTACAGTCTTTTAACGTCTTGGAATGCTTGTGTGATAGTACTCATATATCCCTCTTATATTATAGTCCTTTTTGTAAAGCTCTGCAGGAGCCCAGGGTATTGAAAAATTTAGTATTAGTGTTATTATATATAGTGTAACTAAGGTTTTATGGGATGCGACTCCTTGTAACAATATTTGCCATCATATTTTTTATAATTTTGGGCATAGTTATTTTTGGTGGCTCTAACAATACACCAAATCCAAAGATTGCTGGGAAAATCCTGCCGGATTATTCTTCAACGGATGCGAAGGTAAAAGTAACTATTGACGGTATTATTAACGGCGATGATGAGCATCGTCAAATTCGCATAACAGTTGACCAGAATCGGCGTAGTTTGGACATTATTCAGGGCTATCGAGGCAACGTAATTAAAACCAAATCTTTTGCGAATAATTCTTCGGCCTATAATATCTTTCTACATGCTATATACTTATCCGGCTTTACAAAAGAGCGAAAAACCAAATTTACTGACGAGCGCGGAGTTTGCCCACAGGGCCAGCGCTACATTTACGAATTAACTGATACTGGAAGTAAGAAAACCGATCTAAGATTATGGTCAACATCATGTGGTAGTAGCGGCACTGAAGGCGGCCAGGCTCCGCTAATACTTGACTTGTTCCAAGCCCAAATAACCGGCTATGATGACCTTGTAGCCACAGTTAATATCTAACTGGTATAGTACGGCTATGATAAAAGCTATTATTTTTGATTGTTTTGGCGTGCTGTCCAGTAGCAATTGGAAAGAATTTTGGTCATCGCTACCAACCCAAGAACAACAAGATGAGGCACGAAGGCTAAACCGAAGCTATGATGCCAACAATATTTCAAAAGAAGACTTTTTACAAAGACTAAAAGCAGCAACTGGTCGAAGTTATAAACAAATTGAGGCCACATTATTTGGTGGCCCTGAGCGTAAAAATGCCCAACTTCTGGACTATATCAAAACACTGAAACCAAAGTATAAAATTGCAATTTTGAGTAACATTGCTACTGACTGGATAACAGACGAACTATTAACTGCTACCGAACAATCTTTATTCGATGATATTTTACTATCGTTCCAACTCGGAATTACCAAACCGGACCCCAGGGTTTTTCATATTGCTGCTAAAAGGCTGGGTCTTAAAACTAGCGAATGCGTTCTAATAGATGATATTGATCGTTACTGCCAAGCGGCTCGGGCGGAGGGAATGCAAGCTATTGTTTATGAGAACTTCACGCAAATGAAGTCTGAGCTTGAGTCAATGCTGTCCAGAGTTGACTAGTAGGTTTATAATAGGAAGTACATTTTTTAAATACAAAAAGGATGCAGATATGGCCATTGTTGAAAGTGATCTAGGTAGAACCCACATAATGGATATGGATGGCATTGCAGTTTTTGGAGCAAGTGCGGCTGAAGTGGATGCGATTGCAGAAGAGAGCGGTGAACTAGTAGAGGTTATACATCTAGATTTAAAAAGGCGAGAAGATTTAGGGCGACAGGCCATAAATAGTGTAAATACAGATCTATCTGCCGATCCGAATTAGTAATTGCTTGTCCGTTTTTAATTGTTTTTGAAGTTCATGCACATGCATTCGTAAACTACCTGCCAAGGCTGCACCAGGTGTATTTATAATAATTTGCTTATCTTTCATTGTAACCCCCACTGTGGCTTTGAATTTTAGTCTTACGTAATCTTTTATTATTTTAATTTCAGGTGGCTCTTCCCACTTGTTGGACATAATGTCGCTGATAGATTTCATCTCAAGACTTATTATAGCGAATAAAGTTGGTACAATTAGTGCACTATGCCGGAACTTCCAGAGGTAGAAACTATTAAAATTGGGCTGAATAAGCTAATACCGGGTCAAAAAATAACTAACGAAAAACACGATTGGGCCAAATCGTTTCCCAATACCTCGAGCGATGTCAAACAGTTTTTAATTGGTGCCAAAATTAAAAGAGTTAAACGCCGTGCTAAAGTTCTTTTAATAGAGCTAGACTCCAGATATAGCTTAGTTGTACATCTAAAAATGACTGGCCAACTGGTCTATGTGCAAAATCAGACCGCTCACAAAGAGAAAGAGCGTTTTGGGGCAGGACACCCAAACGCCTCTTTAATCGGCAGTCTACCAGATAAATCCACCCGTGTTACGCTTGAACTTGAAAGCAACAGGGGACCATCTTCGTACAAGGCACAATTATTTTTCAACGACCAACGCAAATTTGGCTGGATGCGGTTAATTCCTACAGCCGAAGTGCCTAACATCGACTTTTTTAAAAAACTGGGGCCTGAGCCGCTGGCAGCAAGTTTTAGCTCCAAAGACTTTGCTTCACGTCTCAGGCGGCGGCCAAACACCTCTGTTAAAGCTGTTTTATTAGATCAAAAAGTTATAGCCGGTGTCGGTAATATCTATGCTGATGAAAGTCTATGGGGTGCCAAAATCCACCCCGCTACAGCCGTAAAAGACTTATCAATTCAGAAATTAAGCCAACTATTTAAGGAGCTACGCTTTGTTTTAAGGCTAAGCATCAAAAAGGGTGGCTCAACTGATAAGAATTATGTCAATGCTGAGGGTAAACGGGGTAGCTATATGAATTTTGCCCGGGTATTTAGAAGAGAGGGTCTTGCTTGCCCACGCTGTGGCACTACAATTGTTAAAACCCGAGTTGCCAACCGAGGCACCCATTTGTGTCCTAGATGTCAAAAATTAGTGAGGTCCAAAAAATGATCGTCACATTAACCGGACCAAATGATTTTATGATAGGCTACGAGCTAAATCGGCTCAAGGAATCATTTTTAAGACAGTATAGTGAACTGGGACTAGAAAAATTGGATGGCGAAGAGGCAACATCCGAGAGATTAATTGAAGCCGCACAAAGCCTACCTTTTTTGGCATCTAGAAAGCTGGTAATTCTTAAAAATCCCGGTGCTCAAAAAGAGTTTAGTGACTCCATAGCGCACATCGTAAATGGCATACCTCAAACTACAGATTTGGTAATCATTGAGCCCAAATTAGACAAAAGATCGACCTATTATAAGGAGTTAAAAACTAAAACTCAGCTTAATGAGTATACCCAGCTTGAGACTAATTTATTGAGTAACTGGATTGTTCAATATGTTAAAGAGCATGATGGCAATATAGCGCCTGCTGAGGCACGATACTTAGTAGAACGAGTTGGGCAAAACCAGCAATTACTAGCTAGTGAACTAGACAAGTTACTAATCTATAGATCCAAAATAAGCCGAGCCAGTGTAGATTTATTAACAGAGCCTACACCGCAGAGCACAATTTTTGAGTTGTTGGATGCAGCCTTTGCAGGCGATAGTAATAAAACCATGAAACTATATGCTCAGCAGAGGGCTATGAAGGTAGAGCCACAGCAAATTGTAGCTATGTTGGCATGGCAATTGCATGTACTGGCGATTGTTAAAACGGCAGAACAGCGAACCACTAATGAGATTGCTAAAGAGGCTAGGCTCAATCCGTTTGTAGTAGGTAAAACTATGGCTATAGCTAAGAAAATCACATTGCAAGATGTTAAAAGACTAATAAATAGAGCCTTAAAATTAGATACTAGTCTTAAAAGCCAAAATATTGATACTGATGATGCGCTACAGCATTATTTGCTAACACTTGCAGACTAATTACTTCTTAGCTGTAGATTTACGGACGGTTTTTGGAGCCGGTTTTTTAACCACTTTGGATGGGGATTTCTTAGACGTGGCACTGATCTTTTTAGGGGCTTTTTTAGTACCTATTTTAAAACCGGCAGCCTTGGCAGCTGCCACTAGTTGACGTTTCTTGCGAGCAGCTTTATTTTTGTGCAATACACCTTTTTTAGCGGCTACATCAATAGCGCTTTGGGCCTTTTTAAAAGTATCCTCAGTGGCCTTAGTACGAAGGGACTTAATAGATGACTTTACAACCCGCTTTGTGCGGGCATTTACGGCCGACGCTTTGCGAGCTTGGCGAACGCGTTTTTTAGCTGACTTAATAATCGGCACTAATGATACCTCTAGTTAAATAGTTTATGTCGAGCCCAGACTATACAGAGGTAAGTGTGGTTTGTAAACCCCTGTGGCTGAAGTTATGGACAATTGTACTCGGTTATGCTAAAGTTTTGCCTAGTAACTAACAAATAAAAACTAGAGCATGAACCCTCAACAATCACCATCGCCACCCGCGCTGGACCCCAAGCAACAAGCTGCCCAGCAAATCAAAGGCGCTACCAACGTTCTGGTGACCGTTAGTGCCAATCCTTCTGTCGACCAGCTGGCCAGTGCCATTGGCGTCACACTTGTACTAAATAAACTTGGCAAACATGCTACAGCCGTTTTTAGTGGCCAGGCACCATCAACAATTGAATTTTTACAGCCAGAAAAAACGTTTGAAAAGACAACTGACAGCCTGCGTGATTTTATTATTGCGCTAGATAAATCCAAAGCCGATAAACTACGTTACAAGGTAGAAGATAAGTTCGTAAAAATTTTTATCACTCCCTACCACACATCTTTAACAGATAAAGATCTGGAATTTAGTCAAGGTGATTTTAATATTGATGTAGTAATAGCCCTAGGCGTAAAAAAACGAGAAGAACTGGATCAAGCAATTGTCGCCCATGGCAGGATATTACATGACGCAGCTGTTATTAGTATTAACATCCACCCAGGCGCGGATATTGGTACTCTAAATTTAAATTCACCTACCTCCAGTAGCTTGAGCGAAGTTATGGTTGGCATTTTAGATCTTATAAAAGACGAACAAAAACCGCTGTATAACCAGCAAATTGCTACGGCGTTTTTAACTGGCATAGTCGCTGAAACTAACCGCTTTAGTAATGCTAAAACTACACCGATTACTATGAGCATGGCGGCTAAGCTTATGAATGCTGGAGCTAACCAGCAGCTTATTGCCACCAAACTTGAGGAACCAAAGCCACTACCTCAGGTACCCACAGCCGATAGTATTCAAAATAATACGCTTGTGCCCCTACCAAGCCAAGCCAAGCAAGCTCCACAAGTAAAATCCATCCAAGCAGCACCTACACCTAGTGATGGGGCGTTGCAAATACAACATGAAAGCAATCCGGAATTTGGCATGCCTGACTCCGGTACTCAAGTCGAAGATCAGGATGACATCGATAGAATACACATTGATGATGAAGGTACTCTCAAGCGTCTGGCTGAGCTAGAAGCAGAGAAGTCCCGTCAGGCTCAGTCCGCAATCACGGGCGATGAATCACGTAAATTGGTAAGTTCACCACCCCAAATGGGTGGCCGTTTGAGTGCTAATACAGCCCCGGAGGGAAACGAACCAAGCTCTGACCCCTTGAGCCAATTAGCCAATAAATCACCTATACTAAACCGTGACACATCGACTGCCTCGCCGGTTTCACCACTACTAGCAGCTAGTGATGAAAAAACACTCAATGCCTTGAAGCAATCTATAGAAAAGCCTCATACGGACTTAAAAATCAGCGATGTAAAATCTGGCGGAACTCTGGGTGTGGATTATCCAGAACAACTAGTAGGTAAGGATGGACCAGCGCCGGACAAAACGGCTAGCGACCATTCGCCGACTGGACCACCGCCAGTAGCTCCCCCAATTACCATGGCTACACCGCCACCAGACGACCAAGCAGATCCAGGCCTCACCGCTCCGCTGTAAGGCTTATCTAATCCCACTCGGGCTTGTGTTTTGTTTTTGAAAATCTACAATTAGGTCAATGACACAAACTGGGCTGTTTGAAAGCAAACGCTAGAAATTTAATGGAGGGAATTTTATTAGTAGATAAGCTAAAAAATTGGACGAGTTTTGACGTAGTCGCTAAAGTTCGCTCTGTTTTAAAACAGGCCGGTGAGATCAAACTAAAAGTCGGACATACTGGCACCCTCGATCCTTTAGCTAGCGGACTTTTGGTGCTTTTAATAGGCAACTACACCAAGCATGCCGGAGACTTTAGTAAACTGGATAAAACCTACGAAGCTGTACTCAAACTTGGCGCAACCAGTTCAACAGGAGACGATGAAGGCGAGAAAGCATTAGTTTCTCAAAAACGACCGACTAAGGAAGAGATCAAAAAGGTATTGAAAAGATCCACCGGCAAGCTATGGCAAACTCCGCCGGCCTATTCAGCTATTAAGGTCAATGGACAAAGGGCCTATAAACTGGCCAGACAAGGCAAAGCTGTAGAGTTAAAACCAAGAGAAATAGAAATCTACAGCTTAGAAATCACAGATTACAGCTATCCTTTACTAAAAATCACAGTTCACGTTTCAAGCGGTACATATATCCGCTCACTGGCTCAAGATATAGGCGAGAAACTAGGAACCGGTGCCTATATAAAAGAGCTGAAACGCACCCAAGTAGGTAAATATTTGCTCAATGACGCACTAAGCTTACAAAAAATTTCAGCAGAAGCCATTTCTGGGCATATCCAAAAATTAAATGAATAATTTTTGTACTTGATAACTCAACCCAAATCTGTTAAAATGCATACAAGATATGATCAGTGGTGAAGATAAAAAAGCGACCATTGACGCTTTGCAAACCAACAAAAAGGACACCGGCAGCCCGGCTGTTCAGGTTGGTATTCTAACAAAGCGGATTGCTGAATTAACTAATCATCTAAAAACCAACAAAAAAGATCATGCTACCCGCCGAGGGCTACTGCAAATGGTTGGCCAACGCCGGCGCTTACTCCGCTACATATCTAAACGAGACAGTAAAAAGTATTTGGCATTAATTGACAAGCTAGGTATTCGCAAATAGACAAAGTTGGATTTTGGACACCAGATTTTAGAACGACAGTACCCAACGCTAAAATCTGCAATCTAGAATCAAATTCTAGTAAATATTAATAATGTAGGTAATGAAGCACAGCTATTCGCGCTATAGCGAACGGTTGAACCTCGTTACCTACCTAGAAAGGAAAGATAACAAGCGTGACTACAATAAATCCGTTTGGTAAAAAAATTATAAAAGTAGAAACCGACTTTTGTGGCAAAAAATTGTCACTAGAGGTTGGCCGAGTTGGTTTTAGAACCAGTGCCTCAGTATTGGCACGCTATGGTGACACTGTGGTGCTTGGCACTGCCATGGTTGCCGATAAACCAGTGCATGGCTTTGACTACTTCCCACTGTCTATTGATTACGAAGAAAAAATGTATGCCGCCGGCAAAATTAGTGGTAGCCGCTTTATTAAAAGAGAAGGCCGACCCAGTGATGATGCCATCTTAATTGGCCGTTTAATAGACCGTCCAATTCGCCCGCTGTGGCCTAAAGGCTACAGGCATGAAGCCCAGGGTGTCGCCACGGTCCTGAGCATGGATCCAGACTTTAGACCGGATATGGTAGCGATGATAGCCATGAGTGCCGCCTTTTTGTTAACCGGTGCTCCTTTTGAGGGTCCGGTGGCTGGTGTCCGGGTTGGTTTGGTTGATGGCAAGCTAAAAGCTTTTGCTAGCGCTGAACAGCTTAGCAATGGACTTGATCTAGTAGTCGCCGGAACCAAAGACGGTATTATGATGGTGGAGGCAGGTGCACATGAAGTCAGCGAGTCTCAAGTAGTCGAAGCATTGGAATTTGCCCAAAAGGCAATTCAACCGGCTATTAAACTGCAGCAAGAACTAGTCCAAAAAGTTGGTGTATCGCCACAGGACTACACTTTGTTATTACCAGATGAGGATATTCAAAAACGAGTAGAAACCTGGTTAGCCGGTAAGCTTGGAACTGGTATGCGCCTAGCATATCCGGAGCGCAATGATCTGGTTAACCGACTGCGCGAGGCCATGTATGATCATTTTAGTGAAGAGATTGGCGAGGACGGTTTTAGTGAGGTAAAGCGCGAGTATGACGATGCTTTCACTATGGCCTTACATAATGATGTTCGTGACGGAATTGTCAAAGAAAATGTCCGTCCTGATGGCCGTAAACTTGATGAAATTCGACCGCTATCAAGCGAAGTTGGTCTGTTGCCTAGGGCCCATGGCTCTAGCCTGTTTACCCGTGGTATGACTCAGGCTTTAAATATTGTGACGCTGGCACCACTTAGCTATGTGCAGTTAGTAGATACTATGGAGCGAGAAGGTGAACGACGTTTTTTGCATCATTACAACGCTCCCGGCTATACAGTAGGCGAAGTCCGCCGCCTGGGTAGCCCAGGAAGACGAGAAATTGGCCATGGCTACCTGGCAGAAAGGGCCCTAGAAGCTGTATTACCTCTAGAAGCTGACTTTCCATACACCATCCGTTCGGTTACAGAGATTATGAGCCAAAATGGCAGTACCAGCATGGCAGCTACCTGCAGTAGCTGTTTGGCGCTAATGGATGCTGGCGTACCAATTAAGCGGCCGGTTAGCGGCGTAGCCATGGGTCTGATGCTCGATGGCAACAAGCCGTACATCCTAAGTGATATTGCTGATGCTGAAGATTTTGCTGGTGATATGGACTTTAAGGTTGCCGGCACAGAAAAAGGTATTACGGCTTTGCAGATGGATATGAAAGTTCACGGTCTACCGGTTGAAATTTTGGCTAAGGCGCTGGAACAAGGCAAAAAGGCTCGCAGCGCTATTTTAAATCACATGCTCAGTATATTATCTAGTCCGCGTGCCGACATGAGTCCTTACGCTCCACGGGTAGAATCAATAAAGATAAATCCTGAAAAAATTCGTGAAGTCATTGGTAAGGGCGGTGAAACCATTAATAAGATTATTGCTGAAACTGGCGCTGAAATTGACATTAAAGACGATGGCACTGTGTTTATTGCTAGCCCAGATAAAAAGTCGATTGAAGGTGCTAAGCAATATATTCAAAGTATAACGGCCGAACCGGAAGTCGGTAAGATTTACGAAAAATGCCGAGTGGTGAGCGTACTGGATTTCGGTGCCTTTGTTGAAATTATGCCTGGTAAAGAGGGCTTGGTGCATGTCAGTGAAATGGCCGAGGAACGAGTTAATAAACCAAGCGATGTTGTAAAAGAAGGCGACTTAGTAACTGTTAAATTAGTGGCTATTGATGACCGTGGTCGTCTGCAGCTCAGTATGCGGGCAGCAAAACGAGACCAAAGCGACAAGACTAGAGAATAGGGGGAGCGTTTTATGGCAAAAACAACTAGCAATACTCAAACTAATTTCTGGCAAAGCCGACGCGGCAGCTTCAGTATTGGCGTTCTTGCATTACTGGCCACATATCTAATTGCCTCAAGGGCAATTGAGACCGGTAGTCTTCAGCAATACTTTTTAACATTTTTGTTTTTAACAATCGCAATTAATAGATTCATTAAAGCTATCAAAGGTCATTAGATAAGGGGTAGGGTGCCAATGAGCACTGAATCCAAGCAGGTTAAACTCGATCAAATTAAGGCAGATATTTCGCATAATAATGTCTGTCCAGATTTGGCCAAGCAAGCCAAACAACTCGTTTTTGGCGATGGTAATGCCAATAGTGACCTAGTCTTTATTGGTGAAGCACCGGGAAAAAACGAGGATGAACAAGGTCTGCCGTTTGTAGGCGCCGCCGGCAAGTTTTTAAACGACATGCTGGCCATGATAGGTCTCAAACGTGGGGATGTGTACATTACCAACATTGTGAAGTATCGACCGCCAAATAACCGAGATCCATATCCGGAAGAAAAGACTGAGTTTTTACCATATTTAGAGCGTCAGTTAGATGCAATTGAACCTAAAGTAGTGGTAACCCTGGGAAGGCACAGCCTGAACTGCTTTTTACCCGACCTGTCAATTTCACAGGTCCATGGCCAGCCTAAGAGATACAAAGGCCAGATATACTTACCCCTATTTCATCCGGCTGCGGCGTTATATAACGGCGCCATGAGGCAAACTCTAATAGACGATTTTGCCAAAATTCCAACAATACTCAAGAAATTAAATAAGAAATAACATTTGTAAACCAGAAAGGTATAAACAATATGAACAACAACAAAAACTATCATAAACCTAAACCGGCGAATAATAATTCTGCCAAACCTGCGCCCCTAGGTCGTAGCGCCTCACGTGGTGCAGCCATTCGGGCCCAAAAGCGCAGCCAAGACGATGCCCACCGTATCGCCAACCAATATTCGACTGCGGCTGGACAGCAAACTCAAAGCCAGCCCAAGCGGGCTAATCTAATAGACGACCGCCCACGTCTAAAAATAATTGGTCTAGGGGGTATGGACGGCGCCGGCTCTAAAAACCTAATATTAGTAGAATATCTAAATGATGCCATTATCATGGATGCCGGCAACGACTTGGGTGTAGATTTGCCAGGCATTAACTATGGTATTGCTGACACCACCTATATAGATAGCATCAAGCATAAGCTCAGAGCTTACATAATTACCCATGGACACCTGGACCATATTGGTGCGCTGCCACACATTGCGCCACTGTTCCCGGCACCAATTTATGGCTCTAAATTTACTATTGGCCGGGTAGAAGAAATATTTGGTAACTTTAGCCTACCTATGCCCGATGGCTTTGAGCTCAAGACTGTTACTATGAACGAAAACACGCATGAAAGGCTAAAAATTGGCCCATTCATGGTGGAACTGGTGCGGGTTACCCACTCCATACCAGGTAGTACAATTATTGTTCTGGATACACCAGTCGGGCGGGTAATTAACAGCGGAGACTTTAGACTTGATCCCAATCCGCTTGATCACGAGCGGACTGACACCGACCGCCTGAAACAACTAGGTCAAGAAGGTGTTTTAGTACTATTGAGTGAAAGCACGTCTGTAGAACGACTGGGCCGCACCCCGTCTGAAAGCACCATTGAACCAAGTTTCATTGATATTATGGACCGCGCCCCGGGGCGTATATTTATGGCCATGTTCTCAACTAACATTAACCGTATCCAGATGATCATAAATGCTGCCGTTCACCACAACAAAAAAATAGCTCTAGATGGCCGTAGTCTCGTCAGTACGCTTGAAATGGCTGTCCGTCACGGCTTTGTGCGGGTTCCCAAAGGCACATTTGTACCAATTGCCAGTATGTCGAGTCTCAAAGACAATGACGTAGTAATAGTCTGTACTGGCAGCCAAGGCGAACCAAACTCCGCACTACAGCGCATGGCAGCAGGTGATCACAAACACATTAAACTCAAAGAACAAGATACGGTTGTACTAAGCAGCAGCGCCATTCCCGAAAGCGGCAATGACGCCCTAATCGCTGGTATGGTAGATGATATGGTACGAAAGGGCGTACATGTCTTCCAGCATGTTAACCATGAATTAGACGGTATTGGTCCACTACATGTATCCGGTCACGCCTCACGCGATGAGTACGCAGAGATGATACAAATGACTAAACCCAAATATTTTGTTCCTATATATGGGGCTTATAGGGTAAAGCAAAGCTACATTGAATTAGCGGTTGAGCAAGGTATTCCACGCAAAAATACCCTCAATGCCGAAAACGGCCAAGTCATTGGCTTTACACCGGACCATATGGAAACTATTGGCCAAGTACCGCACGGTACGGTGCTGGTTGATCAAACCGGTGCTATTGTCAGCAATGTGGTTATTAAGGACCGTTTAATGTTGGCTGAGGAAGGCCTGGTAGCAGTTATTTTGACAATAGATAAAAAGACCGGAAACCTACTAACCAGCCCAGATATTATTAGCCGCGGCTTCATATATATGCGCGATAACGAGGAACTCATGAACGCTTTTAGGGCCGAACTACGTCGAGCAGTAACGCAACGGTTCAAGCGGGTTGATTTAGACAGATTTAAAGCCGAGCTTAAAGATCATATTACGCACTTTTTATTTGAACAGACCCAGCGCAGCCCAATTGTTATACCGGTGGTCAATATTATCGGTGCCAAGGGCGGGGAAAAGCCAATCAATGGTACAAATGGTGATACAAATGGCAAAACCGCACCTGAACCCACTGAGGAGCTGCAAAAGCGCTTCCAACAAATGCGCGCCAAGCTGTTAAATCAAGACGCCCGCATTGACTGAAACTCATCAAGATTGACATTAAGATATTTATAATGTATAATACTATACATGAAAGAAGTTATCTCCATAGATAGCGGCGAAGAACAAAGAATGTTAAAAGAATATAAAGCTAGTGGTCAAAGGCAGTTTGACGCTGCCCGAGTTACTAATCCAGATACCGAAGCCGATCAAGATGCTTTCGATAGATTTGCGCATAGTAAGAGTGCTGAAGTGCTTCAATTTCCAGCAACTGGAACAGATCCTAAAACAACTGCTGCGCGAGCTGAGCAAGACAGTCCTGTTACTCCACTGCATCGATAGATATAAGCAACAGGCTAATTGACAAATGTTGTTAATATTGCTATAGTAATACTATGAATGATGGTATGCATAATGAATATGAACCAAAACCACCTCTCGAAAAAATTCCTATACCCGAATACGATCCAAGTTTTTTAACCCGCTTGAGCTTATTTGCAGAGTCTGGTGACGACCCTGAGTTATATAAACTTATGACGCAGAGATTTTATCTTGCCGTGGATGTGACAAATGGACTTATAGAAGTCGATGAATTTATAAAAAGCTGGGAAACAATTGACAATGAAATAAAAACTCATAGGCTGCACAAAAAGTTATCTATCCCTCAAGAATGATATAATTAGTACCACTAATGGCTAAAAAGAAAAAACAAACACGGTCACGAAAAAAAGCCGAAGTCAAAGAAGAGCAATCGGCCTTTTGGCCGTTGGCTGGCGCCATTATTTTAATGGTAGCAGCAGTTTTTATATTACTGGGTGGTTTTGGCACTGGCGGCTCACTACCCAAAGGTTTATTTAACGGTACATATTGGCTGCTGGGCTGGGCAGCTTATCTTACTCCAATTGCTTTGATATTTTTCGGTGTTATGAAGTTTAACAGTGAAGATAAACGGGTGCCGCTGGGTAAATTTATAAGTATGTTAGTAGCTCTAGCACTAACCTCCAGTTGGTTTTATGTTAGCTTTGCTACCAAAAATGATGTCGGTGAATACTCCGGCGGTCACGGCGGCGAAGCCGGGCGTCTTATCGGCAGCACTATCTTAAATGCGATTGATAAATGGCCGGCTGGGCTAATGTTTTTTGCCTTTGCTCTGTTGGCATTTTTTTACGCCTTTGGTGTATCGCCCCAGGTGCTTATGAAATTTGCTGGATTATTTAAACGCAGTGAAGAAGATACTGATTTAGCAGCCCTCAAGCAAAAAACAGGCGACAGTCCGTTTAAACTAAACGAAGGTGTACCAGTCGAACATTCTAGGGGTGATAATTCTGCTCGCCTAGGCGCACTTAGAAATACCGCCCAAAAAATGAGCACCGGGAACAATGAAGCTCTAACTGTTGCCAGCGACCCAGATTGGAAATTCCCCTCGATTGACTTGCTAAACCAAAAACAAGACAAAGCTAATGCTGGTGATGTAGAAGCTAATGCCAAAACTATTCAAGAAACTTTTGAGAACTTCAATATTGATGTGGCAATGGAAGGCGCCAACATTGGCCCGCGAGTTACACAGTACACCCTAAAGCCCCAAGCAGGCGTAAAGCTAACAAAAATTGCTGCGCTGGAAAATAATTTAGCACTTGATTTAGCAGCTCAATCTATTCGCATTGAAGCACCGATACCAGGTAAAAAGGCTGTAGGTATAGAAGTACCAAACATCAAACCGGCTATGGTGCGCTTGGCCAGCATTTTCACCAGCAATGAGTGGGCCGATTATAAAAATCCACTTGGTATTGTGATTGGCAAGGATATTTCTGGTATGCCAATCGTCGCTAGTCTGGATAAAATGCCTCATCTCCTAGTAGCTGGTCAGACCAACTCGGGTAAATCAGTCATGATTAACTCGGTCTTAACCAGCTTGCTTTATCGCAATAGCCCCAGTGATCTTAAGCTGATACTTGTCGACCCTAAGCACGTGGAACTGTCACCCTATAATGACATTCCGCACTTACTAACAGGTGTGATTACTGAACCTGAAAAGTGCATTAGTGCCTTAAAGTGGGCGGTAGCCGAAATGGAACGGCGTTATAGAACCCTAGCCGGTGCCCGAATGCGTAACATTAATGAGTACAATCAGCTTAAAAAAGATGAAGGTATGCCCTATATCGTGATTGTGATTGATGAGTTGGCTGATCTTATGATGATGGCCGCCCGTGATGTCGAAGCGCTAATTGTACGTATTGCCCAAAAGGCTCGGGCGGTTGGTATACACCTAGTAATTGCCACTCAGCGTCCTAGTGTTGACGTTATAACAGGGCTTATAAAGGCTAATATTCCGGCTCGGGTAGCCTTTACGACGACTAGCCAAGTAGATTCACGTACCATTATAGATATGATGGGAGCCGAGAAACTGCTAGGCATGGGTGACATGCTATTTAGCACAGCTGATATGCCCAAACCAAAGCGGGTTCAAGGCGCATTGATTGAAATTGGAGAAGTCCAAAAAGTAACCGACTTCTTACGTTCCCAGAGACCACCGCAGTACAATGACGAAATTATTAGCCAACCGGTGCAACTTAATGGCCGAGGCGGCACAATATCGGACGCTGACACAGCTAGTGAGCCTATTTTCCGCGATGCCGTGCGTGTTGTGGTGGAAGCACACAAGGCTAGCACTAGTTTGCTGCAACGGCGTCTTAGAATTGGTTACGGCAAAGCTGCTCGGCTGATTGAAGCCATGGAAGAGCAGGGCATTATCGGTCCGGCCGATGGTTCACGCCCGCGTGAAGTTTTAGTTAGCAATATGGACGAAGTTTTTGGAACTCAGCAAGAACCCGAAACGCCAGCTGAACCGGATGTCTATGATGAAATTCCAGATGATGAGCCAGAAGAAACTGAGGCTTCTTAGCATTGAACAGACATAGATCTGGTATATTAGGGCATATAACATGTGAGGCTGAGGATCAGCTAAAGTGAAAAAGATTAACAAGACTCACCACAAGTCTAAAACCTATCGATCTAAGTTTAAATTTAATAGGCTATTTTCCGTACTTGCTCTAATGGTTGTATTCGGGGTTATTGGAGTTGTAGCATTGCGCAGCTCATCAGCAACTGGAATTACTGTTAAGGGCAGGGTTTACGACTCGCGTACCAATCTTGGTAGGTCGGGTGTCGTAATTTATGGTTGCTCAAGCCATGGGACAACTCACAGGGCAACCACCAATTCCACCGGTTACTGGTCATTTAATATTAGTGTAGGCTATTTATACTGTGCCCGCGTGGTATCAGGGGTACCTAGCAACTGGAGCGGTCCGGTAACCAATAACCGACCTAGTCATTCAACCTTAACAACTTATGAGTACCAAGTTGCAGGCGTGGATTGCATTCATAATCCATCTTCTGCATATTGTGATGCCAATGCCGATTCGTATGACCGATCCGTTGATACTGGAGTGGATTTTCGCTACACCTCACCAACACCGCCACCAAGCATTTCATATTTTACTGCTTCCCCAACCACAATTACGGCCGGGAATTCATCAAAGTTATCATGGTCAAGTAATGGCACAGCTTGTAGCCTGGCTTATGGGTCTACTCGTAAAAGCCTTGGTAGTAGCGGCAGTCTATTAGTAAGACCGGCTCAGTCTATTACCTATACCTTAACTTGTTCCAACAGCGGCGGTACCTCTGCAGCTAAATCCCAAACTATAACAGTTCACGCTGCTAGCTCTGGCAGCAGCGGGGGTAGTAGCGGTGGTAGTAACCCCACTCCCAGACCAATTACAGGTATTTCTCGGCCAGCAGATACTAGCCCGCCGTCTACGCCCACAGGCTTTAAGGCAACTATTGATAATACTTCACAGACTATCATGCTGACATGGAAGCCATCCAAAGATAATGTCAAAGTGGTGGCCTACCAGTTAGATCGATCAGAAGACAAACAAAATTGGGATATTTTGAGCACCAGCATATCAGATACCAGCTTTAATGATCAGTCTGCCAACTTCGGTGTTCATTACTATTACCGCCTTAAAGCCATAGATGGAGCAGGCAATGGTTCAAAATATGCCCAAACAGATATAACTATTGATAGCTTTGAGGCTAACGCCATAAAAGACAGCGATACGACAATAACTTCTGACGATAACGTGATTAGTATTTTAATACCAGCCGGCGCACTGACCGCAAATGCATTTTGTAATATTATTACGCCGACTGACATATTGCCACCGGCTTTGGCAGGCTATAAGTTTATTAGCGGCCCATATAGCCTAAACTGCCGTGATGCTGGTGGCAACACTGTAACCGGTTTTGAAAAACCATTGGTACTTAGTGCTCAAGTTGACCGCAATACACTTACAGGAGTAAAACAAGTCGATTACTTTGGTCAGAAGGATGATGGCTCCTGGGAAAAACTTAAAGTTTTAAGTCATGATAAAAAAACACTCAGTGATAGCGTTGACCCGGGCAGTGACTTAACGTTTGTGATAATGGGTAAGCAAAAGAAAACTTCAATAGTAGTTGTTATCTTCAAGCTGCTGATTGCATTGGTAATTATCCTGGCACTTATAAGATTTATAGTCAGATTGATACTGCGTAGGCGGGCAGAGCAGCAATACGAAGACTATCTACATAAATCAGAAGGCTTATAACCTACTACGGTAACTAGTATGATTGTTGACTAACAGGGGCGAATAGAATATAATTAACATTGCACTATTAACTTCAGCTTGCATCCTCTTGAGACTGCAGGCATGAGCCAATGGAAGGAGATAAATTGAGTCAATATGAAATAGCTGTGTTATATGATCCTGGTCTGGAAATTGACCTGGAAAAAACTGAGAGCAAGGTCCAAAAAATATTTAAGGATAACGGTGGCAAAGTTACCAAAACCGATAATTGGGGTAAGCGTAAGCTAGCCTATCCAATTAACAAGCAAGATCATGCTGTTTATGTTTTTTATTCCGTAGACTTACCGCCTGAGGGGGTGCGCAAAGTCGAAGCATTGCTAAATATAGCCGATGAAGTAATCAGATTTTTAATTACTAAACCGGATATTAAAGCCATGGCTAAAGCTGAAGCTGCTCGAGCTAAGGTGGCAGCACGTGGTGAACCACCTGCCAATGCCGATGATGAAGACTCCAATACTGATTCCAACAGGGAAGAGGAGTAAAATAATGGATAGCGGCTTTTATCTATCAGCTAAAGCGACTGGAAGGAGTGATTATGGCACGAAGTTTTAACCAAGTAATTCTAATGGGTAATCTGACACGAGACCCTGAACTGCGACAAATACCCAGCGGCCAAAGCGTTGTCAGCTTTAGTTTGGCGCTTAACCGTAGCTACAAAGACAGCAGCGGTGAGTGGCAAGAGGCCACAGACTATATTGATTGTGTAGCCTGGGCCGGTCTTGCGGAACGGGTAGCCCAATACTTAAGTAAAGGCCGTCGCTGTATGGTAGTTGGCCGCCTGCAAAGCCGTAGCTGGGAACAAGACGGCCAAAAACGCAGCAAGGTGGAAGTACTAGCCAATGACGTAACATTTTTAGATAATCGCGGTACCGGCGGTAGTGATAACACAAGTTTTGATCAAACTCCATCATCTCAAAAAACAGATGACAATTCCGATGAAAAGCCAAAACCAAGTAAAAAGGTTAAAGACGACGACGTTAAGATAGAAGATATCGGCGATGAGCCAATTAACCTCGACGATATCCCATTTTAAGAAGTTTAATATAGATTGACCGAACAAGGAGATAAAGATGGCTAAGATTTTTAAGCAGAGAACAGATATACCTTATTTTGACTACAAAGATTTTAAAACCCTACAGCGCTATTTAAACATTTACGGACAAATTGAAACCCGTAAAAAAACCGGACTCACCGAGAGCCAGCAACGAGGCCTGGCCAAAGCCATAAAACGCGCTCGTCATATAGCTTTACTGCCGTTTGTATCCAACGGTTAAGGGATTAACTTTGGCACTTGGCGTAACAGATCTTAAGAAGGGACAAGTCTTTCAACTGGATGGAATACCATACCGGGTTGTTGACTATAGCCAAAAAGTTATGGGGCGGGGCGGTTCAATAGTAAACGTCAAAATTAAAAGCGTAATCGATGGTAAAGTTATGGATAAAACCTTCAAGGGAAACGAAACGCTTGAGGCGGCTGAGATAACAAATAAGACTGCACAGTACCTATATAGTGACGGCACAAGCTTACATTTCATGGATGAGAAAAGCTACGAGCAGTTTGAAATACCGACCAGCAGTATTAAAGAGCTGGTTGATTTAATGAAAGATGGTAGCACAGTACAACTGCAGCTATTTAAAGGCAGTGTAATTAATGTAGAACTGCCTAAAAACGTGGCACTTAAAGTGACACAAGCTGAAGACGCAGTAAAAGGAGATACTAGCAGTGCTATAACCAAAGACGCCCAGCTCGAAACCGGCATAACTATAAAAGTACCGGCCTTTATTAAAACCGGCGATATTATAAGTGTCGACACTACTACGAAAGCTTACCGAGAACGTCTGAAAAACTAGACCATGAGCAAAAGATTAGATAGAGAACTAGTCGAACAGGGTTTGATACCAACTCGCAGCCAAGCTCAGTCGCATATAAGATTAGGGCTTGTGAGCGTTAACGACCAAATTGTTACTAAACCGGGTCAGCCAGTTAGAATTAATGACAAAATTAAATTAAAAACAAACGAGCAATATGTATCCCGGGCCGCACTCAAGCTAGCATCTGTTGCTGAACCCCTTAAGCTAGATTTTAAGAATAAAATCGTACTTGATGTTGGCTCCAGTACTGGCGGATTTAGCGACTATGCTCTAAAGCATGGTGCTAGAAAAGTTATTGCCGTTGATGTTGGTACTGACCAATTGCACCCGAGTCTTAGAACCGATAAACGCGTAGAGTTACATGAGCAAACCGACATACGTGATTTTGTGAAAGGGCAGTCACCCAACGTAGATATTGTGTTAATTGATGTTTCGTTTATACCTTTGGCCAAAATTTTACCCGCCGTAAAAACGCTTTGCCGACCCACGACCTTAGTTTTAGCCATGGTAAAACCACAATTTGAAACCGGCCAAAATAGTCAAAAAAACAGAGGTGTTATTAAAAATGAACACATCAGACGACAGATATTTAAGGACTTCGAAAATTGGGTACAAAAATTGTTCAAGCCAGTCGCTAAAATGGATTCTAAAGTTAGCGGTCAAAAGGGTAACCAAGAACGCTTTTATCTGCTTAAGGCCTTGTAGTACACTGCTTGTATGTATTTTAAAAGCCGCGCTGACGCCGGAAGTCAACTCGCCGACGGACTGAGTAAGTATAGCGGCAGCAACACTACCATTATTGCTTTAAGTGATGGTGGCGTGGTGGTAGGAATGCAAATTGCTTCAAAACTGCATTGTCCGCTGACATTGCTAATGACTGCACCTATAGAATTACCGGGGGAGATAGACCCGGTGGCAGTAATTGATCAAGATGGTATTTTTACCTACAACAACATGTACTCTCCGGGTGAGCTGGAAGAGTTTGATATGGAGTATCACCACTATATTGAACAACTCAAACTTGAAAAACTCCATCGTTTACACCGGCTAATGGGCAAAAGTGGACTTATACGCAAAGATCTACTACGCGGGCGCAACATTATCTTAGTATCGGATGGCCTGAGTACAGGCTTTTCGCTGGAAGCTGTGGTTGATTACCTAAAATCCGTAGAGGTTGGTAAGCTAATTGCCGCTGTACCACTGGCAACAATTACAGCGGTTGATAGGATGCATATTTTAACCGATGAAATCCATTGTCTGAGCGTGGTAGATAACTACATTGATACCAATCATTACTATGACGATAACACTTTACCCAGCCACCAAGCTATCATTAAGATGGTCGAAAATATTGTTGAGCACTGGCGCTGAATCTAAACTTATAGATAGTCTTGCAACTGCTTTGTGTTGAGTAAGGTTATATACGGCGGATCCAGCGCAACCAGGCCTTTACGCTCCAGATAGGCTAATTCACGGCTGGTTGTTTCGCGACTAGCATTTATAGAGCTGGCAATGTCTTGTTGGCGTAGTGGCACGTTCAAAAACATTTCACTGTCTTTTTTCTCACCAAAACGGCTAGATGTAGTTAACAAAAAAGATATCAAACGTTCGCGTACAGACCGGTACTGCAGATTGAGTATGCGTTCTGAATGCCGCCTATACATCTCTATTGCCATATCCAAAACAGTCTGCAAGGCTTGGGCATCGGTTTTGGTATAGTCTACAAAATCTTCGCGACCGATCCGCCAAACGGTGGTAGGGCTCAGAGTTTGGTAGATAATACTGCGCTCCTGTCCGGTTATTGCCCAAATCATTGGAAAGATCTCTTCTTTCTTACGGATAATTAGCAAGTTTTCCTCACCATATTTACTGATGTTGAAGGCTTTGACTAAACCCTTCTCAATATAAAAAATGCCCGACTGCGATTCGCCGGGCCGGATGATGTATTCACCCTTTTGATAAGATAATTTTGTCCCTCGCCGAAAAGCAGCGATAAGGGCTGCAACTTGTTTAGGGTTGGCAGGCATAACACCTGTATTGTTTCATAAAATCTGCAAATTTACAAATACTGTGACGAATATCCCAATGGTTACGTGATTAACCTAACTGCAATTTTTTATCTATAAGCGCATGATATAAACGTAAATCAGGGGAGGAGAACATGAAAGCACTAGCAGAAATCGAGCTCCAACTTAGCAGAGTAGGTATACACAATAGATTATGGCAAAGAGCAGAGGTAATCGAATTAAAGGATGTACTCTCCCATGATGAGCAAATAACCAATGCTGTTAATGGCCGTTATGACGGCGGTTTTTGTCTACTGGTAGCAACTGATAGGCGATTACTGCTGATTGATAAAAAAATCTGGTACCTAAGTATGGAGGATGTGCGCTTCGACATGATTGCTGAGCTAGATTATTGTGCTCGGCTAATGGATGCAACTCTATCTGTTAGAACCCTAAATAAAATTTTGCGCTTCACGTCGTTCAGTAAAAAACAATTAAGATCTTTGACTTCATACCTTCAAGAAAGAGTTATGGAATTACGTCACCAATCTATTCAGACCAGCGACCAGCCAATTGCTGTGCAACCCGTTGTTCAGTATGTTCAGACTCCCGTTCAACAAACGCCAATAGGGCAGGCTACTCAGCCGTTACCAGCGCCGTTGCCACCTCTGGAGCAGAGTTTGCCAGTCCAACCTATTCAGCAAATTTACGCGACACAAATAAAAGCCAGGCGACCTAGCCGCTTGCGCCGAATCGGAGCCTATCCGACATCCTCGCTAACAATGGAACGCCGTTTCTCCAAGTAACAAAAAAATAAGAGGTAAAAATAAAACCAAGAGCATACTATCTATTTGACAAATAAGCTATAATTTGTTAAAGTACATCTGTTACTAATAAAACAAAAATTAATAAAAATGTCACAGTCAATCTTAAATCCTGCTAATAGTCGCTTGTCGTATGTGCCTAAGGCAAGTGCGCTAAACGAGCGCCATCATTCAGAGTCGCGTGCTTTGGTAGCAGCTCGCGACTTTAGTATAGGACTAATAATTAGCGCTCTTTTAATTGCACCAATTCATGCTGTACAACTTAGCCGGTCAGTTTATACTAATCCCCAAAACCAGAGCACCAGCCAAGCTATTTTACCCAAGCCAGCTGTAGCTATACCCGTTAAGTCCAACAAATATAGCTCTAAGGCCTTACAAGCTTTACTTAACAAATGGCAGAGTGATTATGCAGCCGGCTACTACGGGGTAGTAGTAAAAGAGCTAGGCGGAGCCAAGCGATCAGCTAGCCTACACCCGCATGACCAATTCCAAACAGCTAGTCTATACAAAGTCTATTTGGCCCAGTACCTTTATAACAGTGTGGACCTTGGCCAACGCAGCCTGTCTCAGACCTATGGTGCTCCTTACACGCTTGGCAAATGCCTGGAGCTTATGATAATCATTTCAAGCAATGCCTGCGGTCAATCGCTGGGCTACAGCGTTGGCTGGGATATTCTAAATGATGCAGTTAACGTTGCCGGTTTTAAAGAAACCACTATTTCTTCATCACTCCATGTAACTACGGCCTCAGATTTGGCCGAATACCTTGTAGAGTTACAAACAGGCACGCTTATTAGCAAACCCTTTACCAAAGAACTGCTAGACAATATGCGCCACCAAATATACAGATCGGCCATTCCAGCTGGTGTCCCGGGTATATCGGTGGCAGATAAAGTTGGTTATTTACCTGGCTACTGGCACGATGCGGCCATTGTTTATCATCCTAAAGGCACTTATGTGTTAGTAGTGCTATCACTTGGTAGTGGCTCGGCAGCAATTAAAGATTTATCACGCCGTATTAGCGATTTTATGAATAAATAGGACTAGACGTTAAATCGAAACTCAACCACATCAGTCGGCTGCATTATATAGTTTTTACCTTCGGTTCTAACTTTGCCAGCAGATCTAGCGTTAGTCTGTGAGCCAGCACTAACCAAGTCTTGGTAATTAACTACTTCAGCAGCAATGAAGCCCCGTTCAAAATCACCATGTATTACACCAGCAGCTTGTGGGGCAGTAGCACCTTTGACAATGGTCCAAGCCCGGACTTCTTTTTCGCCAGCTGTTAAAAAGCTTTGCAGACCTAAAATGTCATAAGCAGTGTGTATTAGCTGGACTAAACTGGACTGAGTTTGGCCGTAACTTTCCAGTAACTCTTTGGCGTCACTTTCATCTAAACCATTTAGTTCGCTTTCTAGTTTAGCGCAGACAAATAAAGCTTGGCTGGGCGAAACTAATTGCTTGAGAGCTAACTGTTTAGCATTATCGCCGAGCGTCGACTCGTCAACATTAAAGACATAAATCACTGGCTTTAGCGTCAACAGCTGTAGTTCTTTTTGTAACCATTGTCGTATTTCTGGTTTCATGTTTGCCAATTCTGAAGACAGGGGCTGGCCGTCATTCAATAGTTGATAAACTTTCTGCAATGTCTCAAGCTGTGGTTTTAATTCAGGGCTAGCCTTAGCTTCTTTTTGCAATTGTGGCAGTCGGCGTTCGACAGTTTGAAGATCGGCCAGAGCAAGCTCCGTGTTTATCACGTCGATATCTTTTTTTGGGTTGTGCTCGATGTCGACATGCTGGACATTGGGATCCTCAAAAGCTCGAACTACTTGCACTACAGCGTTACATGCTCGGATGTGGGCTAAAAACTGATTGCCCAGGCCTTCGCCTTGACTGGCTCCAGCTACCAGACCGGCAATATCCACGAATGTTACTGTGGCAGGGACTATCTTTTGGGTGTGATATAAATCTGCCAGTTTTTGCAACCGGTCGTCAGGGGTTGGCACAATGCCAGTGTTGGGCTCAATAGTGGCAAAGGGATAATTGGCCGCCAAAATATTATTATTGGTCAGGGCATTGAACAGAGTAGACTTACCAACATTTGGCAGCCCAACTATGGCAATCGATAAACTCACGCTGTAATTGTAACAGAGAAAGCTTGACCAAAGCTGGGACAGCATTTATAGCGCTTACGCTAGTGTGCTATTATTTAAGCAAGATGGCAGAGCAGGACAGACCCAAGGCTGTTGTTAATGGTCAATCGGTTGATAAACTAGCTAGGAAAATGCCACCCAAGCTGTTATTGGGTCTAATTCTGTTGGTATTGCTGGTTGCAGGATATGGCGCCTACCATTTATTGCATAAATCTAAGACAAAAATAACACAAATGCCAGCTGTTCAGACACTAAATCCAGCTAATGCTACCGATAGTCAAAAATTAATCAGTGATGCCACTCAAACTGATATCAGCAAGTACACCAAAGCCCAGAAAGCAACATACTACAGTACATTGGCTAACTTCTACGTAGCCAAAAAAGACTACAAAAATGCACTAAGCAACTTTAAAAAAGCTTTGTCATTTAACCCAAATGACCCAAGTACACTCGAAAATACCGGTTATGTACTTACTAAACTTGGACAAAATAGCCAAGCCAAGACATATTACCAAAGTGCTCGGACTCAGTACCAGAAAATTGGCACCGATGTCGCTGGTATAAGTGATAAAATCAGCGAGATAGACAGGATATTACAAAAATTATGAAGTATTTTTTTGTACGACACAAGTTAGTACTGGGATTTGTATTAGCAATATTTGCAGTTTGTATTTTTACTCCTGGCCATGCGGCTGCTAATGGTCAGTGTATACGCGAAGGTAGTGTGGTCAAAGAATATAACTATGGCGGTTATCATTATAGGATAATTAAACTTGGCATTAATGGTGTGATCCAAGCTCCTAGCATCGTCCCTAATGCCTGGTATGTCGCTAATTCGGCTTACATGGCGAGTGGCGTAAACCACGACGATCCAACCAAAGCCAATTACTATGTTATAAGTGACTCGCAGGCATATATAAGCAGTACAACTTGTAACGGAGGACCAAATATAAGCGGCCCTAATGATTACGGCGGCGCTATGATTAGTGGTCAGCCAGATGAAATCGATGCCAGTTACGGCGTCTTCGCCTGGATAAACGGTTCTTTTGGTAATGTTCGACCAAATGCTATAAACCTGGGTCTGCCACCAAAACCGGGCGGCGACCCCAATCCAGATGGTGTGCTTACTACTGCTGATGGTGGTAATGGTTATGTTTGTGTGCCAAACCAACCCACACTTGGCGGCACCAATGCTTTTGGATTATCCGTATCGCTCTTCAGATGCAATAATAATAATGCTTCTGATATAAGTAACGGCTACAGTAGGGCTTCAGCTTCACTAGATGACGCTGGCCGCTTGGTTGTACAGTCAAATGGTGGTCCTAGGACTATTTGGTGCACAGAGCTAAATACCTCTACATACTATCCGCATTCCACGCCATCGGGTTATGTAAACTGTAACCCTGATATAGAAGGCGTTAATCCCCCAAGAGGCTCGGGCTTTTTGTTTAGGGATGACCAAACTTGTCCCGGCAACATTAGTAATTCCAGTTATAACTGCAATGATCCAGTCTGGACTGCATGGTATAAGAGGGCAGGCCTTTATGGTCAGGATAATCTAACACCACTCATAAATGCCGATGCGGCTGGTTATTTACAGAGACTGTATGTTCATTACGATGCCCGTAACACGGGTACAGGTGGCTTTGGGGCAGCCAATTTCTTTAGACTTCGTTACCCGACAAACGGAGGTATATGCTCTAGTTTCACTATAAACGGTGATAACAGCTCTACCGTAAGCGTTGGTCCTAGTGCTAATTTGAATTTGCACGCTGATTATCAAAATACTGGTACACGGCCGTGGAGGGATAGTGATGGCTATAACTTTTTAAGAAATAGTGGACCTGCACCAGCCAGTAATCCCGCATTCCCATCCGGCATTATTAAAACTGGGCAACACGCTACATTTAACACTACGGTTACATCACCGGCTGCTGCTGGCACATCAACCATTAGTTGGAGTCTTCAACAAAATGGCGGCGTAGTGGCAACCTGTAGCCGGAATATTACAGTTGTAAGTGGTAACTTTGTTCTCTATCCAACAACCCTGAAGCCGGTTTTAAATGGAGCACCTGATAGTCCTAGTGCGGTTCAGTTTGAATCATATATAGATGCTCAATTCACGAGCGGTGCAACCGTAGTCAGTGGCGTGAGAGTCGAACCACGCTATTATGTTAAACACTCTGATAACACAATTTCAGGAATTGCTGCTTTGGGAGATAACGTAACATACACAGCACCGAATATAACAACAACCAGATACTCTATAAAACCAGCTTCTTTCGCAACCAGTGGGCTTGGGCTGGTAATTGGTGATCAACTCTGCAGCCTCTTAGAAGTGGTTCATCCAGGTTCGGGAACAGTTACCGCTCAGGGTCTTATAAGTGTATTCGGCCCCGATAAAAACACACCCGAGGTCTGTGTCCGGCTCACTAACATTCCCTATATCAGCGCCTTTGGAGGTAGTGTAGTAGCCGGCGGTAATTTTGTTGATAGCAGTAATAGCTGCGATCAAAATCCTGGTCAACAAATTACTACTTGGTACGACACTACTAATAAAAAGGGTTCTGGAAGCCAATTTCGGGCTCAAGCAACTGACCAAATTACTGGATTCCCCTCAGCTTTTTTGAAAACCGGAGCGGCTAGTTTTGGCACCGGCCTGAGCTTTACTAATGATTCGCTTAGCGCAACTATTAATCCAATTTTAGCCCAATATGGCGGTAGTTTTGACAAAACGGACTGTATACCTAGTTGGTATGTTGACCCACCAGCTGGCACCGCAGTTAACGCTACGAATAATGTAGCGAGCGGGACAGGTTTCTTGGGTAGTTTAAGCCCGGGGACTTATACATATTACTATTCAACAAACATAGGCAGCTTGAAGATAGGTACAGATATAGCTGTAGCTCCTTATGTCAACACCGATAGCATTGCAAATGGCGTACATATAATTGTGTATGTTGATGGTGACGTTTCCATAGTCGACAATATTATTTATCAAAATGCGATTAGCGGTTGGGGCAGCCTGGCTAATATTCCGTCCGTTGACATCATTGCCAAGGGTAACATCTATATCCACTCCGCGGTTACTCAGTTAGATGGTGTCTACGTTGCACAACAGAAAAATGTCACACTTCCTGATGAGACGAGCAATGGCGGTTGGGTATATACTTGTGCTTCTCCAGCTGGTACTCCGTACGGTCCATACGACGGTCATTACGAGGTATACAACAGCTTGCCGCCCACCAATGGGGGCGGTAGATGCTCAGGACATCAACTAGTGATCAATGGTGCTGTAATTGGCCAAAAGTTTAAATTATTACGAACCGGTAGCTCCCTTCGTTATGCCTTGCCAGGTGCGTCTGGAGCTGAAAATCTATCAAGCGCCGCTCGTGATTGTGCGTTTAATCCATCATCAGATGCTTATCCCGACCCTAATCATCCGGTTTGTGCTGCCGAGGTTTTTGACCTTAGCCCAGAAGTATATTTAGTCAATCCGTTCCCACCTAGTGCCGGCCAATTAAATGCAATTAATGACTTACCCCCTATTTTGTAGCAAAATGCTTGCTAACATTAACAACGCTTATGTTATAATCGAGCCAACATGAGTCCTGTTAGACTCCAATTAAAATTATGGGTGGCGAGATGATGACTGAAACTAAAAATCTTTATCGAAAACTAAAACTTAATAGAGTCTTGATTGGAGTCTAGCTGAATGAGTTTACTGAGTGGGGTATCTGAATTTTTTGGTCTGGATATAGGTACCACAGCCATTCGGCTGGTTGAACTGAAAGGTACTGGCCGGGTTAAAGCCCTAGCTCGTTATGCCTTTATTCCCGTTGATGCCAAAATTGCTTTAAGTGATGCTAAGGCTGATCACCAAAAACTGGCTCAAACTTTGCAGGAACTTTTAAACCAAGCTCGGGTTACAACCCGCAACGTGGCAGTAGGGCTACCGTCAAACCGGGTATTTACGACGGTTGTAGATATTGACAGACTATCACCGGACGAGATATCCAAGACCATTCATTATCAATCAGATTCATTAATTCCGACACCGGTAGCTGAATCCAAAATTGACTGGGTTGTCTTGGGAGATTCACCCAAAGACAAAACTAAGGTGGAAGTTCTAATTACTAGTTTAACTAATGACTACTTGGAAAGTCGTTTGGACATGTTGGAATCGATCGGGCTGAATGTTATCGCTTTTGAACCAGATACTATGGCCCTGACTCGCGCGGTTGTACCAGCTGACACTGCCGCTCCACAGATGATACTTGATATAGGTAATATGGGCACAGATTTGGTGGTAAGCATGAACGGTGCGCCCAGACTGTCACGCTCCATACCCACTGGTGCGGAGGCAATTATAAAAGCTGCTACACAAAACTTAAGCATAGATGCCAATCAGGCCCAGCAGTTTGTCTTTAAATTCGGGCTTGGTAAGGATAAGCTTGAAGGTCAGATTTATAACGCTATAATCGGTACCGTAGATATTCTTATGAATGAAATAGAAAAATCCATAAAATTTTTCCAAACACGCTATGTTAATAGCAGAATTGAGCGAATTATTGTTACCGGTGGAGCGTCGGCCTTGCCTGAATTGCCACTGTATATTGCCAACAAGTTTGGATTAAACGTAGAAATAGGCAATGCTTGGCGTAATGTATCATTCCCAGCCGACCGCCAAAACGAGCTACTAGCAGCTTCAAACCACTTTAGTGTGGCTGCTGGGCTAGCGGAGAGAG
This sequence comes from uncultured Candidatus Saccharibacteria bacterium, assembly GCA_964520375.1. GTDB lineage: Bacteria > Patescibacteriota > Saccharimonadia > Saccharimonadales > JANWIN01 > CAZFNQ01. The sequence continues at coordinate 691 of CAZFNQ010000004.1, read as the reverse complement.
ACGTATGATTCAATTTAACCTTTTACCAGATGTTAAGCTCGAGTATATTCGTGCCCAAAGACTTAAACGGTCGGTGGTTGGTATTGCAGCCTTGGCCGCCGGTATCAGCTTTACTATACTAGTTCTCTTGGTGCTGGTGGTTGATGTCTTCCAAAAACAGCATCTCAGGGGCCTTAATAATGACGTAAAGACCGATATAACTAAACTGCAGTCCATCCACGATTTAAATAAGGTTCTGACAATTCAAAACCAAATAAACAGCTTACCGGCACTACATGATAAAAAGCCGGTGGCATCAAGACTATTTGGCTATATACAGCAAATAGTGCCGGATAAAGTTAGTATTTCCGCACTGTCAATTAGTTTCGAACAAAATACCTTAGTTTTTACTGGAACTGCCGATAAACTAAGTACTATCAATAAATTTGTTGACACTTTAAAATTTACTACCTTTGGTATTGGTTCCGTAAGGGGAGATTGGATTAATGGCAACTCTTATAAAGTCAACGATGTTGTTAACCATAATGGTACTAGCTACGCATGCACGGTTGATAACACGGCCGATCAAACTACTGAACCAGGTGTCGGCGCTGACTGGAAAACTCATTGGCACGAGGCCCCGGCGGCATTTTCAAACGTTGTTTTATCAAGCTTTGGCCGTAGCGATAAAGGTGCCAGCTATTCCATCAAT
>CAZFNQ010000003.1:0-45339 GCA_964520375.1 uncultured Candidatus Saccharibacteria bacterium | reverse complement strand
GTTGATTACTACTTGGATTGCTCAAGGTGATCCCGGACATGTTTACGGTTGGTGTACCGCTTGGGGCATCGAAGAGGCGCTCGTTGGTAAACGCACTGTTGATCGTAACTGTGCCGGCACCCGTCTTGGAAAAGTTAATATTTGATGTGATGTCCAGGTCGCCGGTGGCCGCCGCATTCTCAGATATGCCGGCTATTGTAAGGCTGAATGTACCAGCCGGGATTAGTATTGTATCGGTACCGGCAAGCGCGTTAGCTTCTTGGACAGCAGCGCGCAAAGTGCATTGACTGGGAGTGGCCGTTTCGCAAACCCCATTTCCAATATTGTTATCAACAGCATCGGTGGTAGAGTTCACAGTAAAAGTCGTGGCGGCACGAGCATCGCCACCAAAGAAAAATGTCATTAGAAAAGCAAAGGCAAAAATTAATATCAGTTTTGAAACTATGAATGATTTTTGATGTTTGTTACTCAATATAGTTATGATTATAGTCTATAAAGCCGTTAAGTACATACCATCAGGTTCACGACAGTAAGAATCAAAGTCACTTTAGGAAATCTTCTTGGCTGGGCACGCCGGTCAGGAACGTTTTCAGCCTTTGTTCACTCTGGCATACCAGGCATGGAGACATATTCCAAGATTTCGATGCCAGGACCTTCAGGGTTTTTAAAATTAGGGTGATCTTTCATGATTTCAACCGCTTGGTCCAAATCCTCGGCTTGAATTAGCGAATAGCCGGTCGTCCAGCCCTGGTCTTCCTCAACAGCCCCTTTGTCTAGTTTCTTTGATGGTTTCACTGGTGACCCAAAATCAACCAATGCGTCACCATGCCTATCCTTCCACTCCATCCACTCTGCCATGCTGGCTTTCATTTTGTCCATGCCAGCCTGCCCGATTCGCTCTTCGGCTGAAGTTGGCGAAAAGTATAGAATTAAAAACTTTTTCATAAACCCTCCTTCAGTTTAAGTATAGACCATTTGGCTACACTAGAAGGTTAAAAAACCTTCACTTTTCATCCGAATTCTTAAAAGCTAGACTTTACTGACTAATATTGCTCTACTTTGCTTTGGCTGGGGAAGAGGGATTCGAACCCCCGATCCTGGGACCAGAACCCAGTGCCTTACCGCTTGGCCATTCCCCATTATTAACAGGCTGTATTGTAGCAAGTTGTATCTGTAATGACCAGCTGTGGTGTATACTGAAAATCAATGAAACTTGCGCACCTGCATCACAAAAATCTGCGCCTTAACGAGCCCATCTGGCATGTACAAGCGGCGGTGTTAGTTGCCATTGGTTTACAACTTACTCTTAGCAATGACCTAGCTCTGGGTCCTAAGTATGCTATAGCTGGCTTTGAAGTACTGCTACTACTGGCGCTAGCAATCATTAAGCCGGGTGAGCACTCGGCTCGTCTACGTGTTCGCCGAACCCTAGCGGTAGCTCTAATCGCACTTATTTCAGCCGTAAACCTGGGGTCGCTTATCATAATTTTAGATGCGCTATTTAATGGCAGCACAATTAGCGGCCATCAACTTTTAGTATCGGCTGTAACTATTTACCTAACCAACATTATTATGTTTGGACTTTGGTACTGGGAACTCGATAATGTCGAACAAGAAAAACGTGATTTTTTATTTCCGCAAATGACTGCCAGCAGGGAAGCCACTAAACAGACCAATTGGCAGCCTGCCTTTTTTGACTATTTATACGTATCAATCACCAACGCCTCAGCTTTTAGCCCAACCGATTCCATGCCATTAACACACCGTGCCAAGTTACTAATGACCTCGCAATCTATGACCTCACTTGTAGTTGTCGTGTTGGTAACTGCCCGAGCTGTGAATGTCTTGTTGTAATCGCTTAGCCTCAGTTATATCTTGTTTATAGGTATTAGTAACTGGCATTGTTGCCTAAGCCACGTACAATAGACAAAGCATTATGAACTCAAGTCGAAACTTCAGCCAAAAATTCTGGGAAGACGTTCAAGGCAAAGTAATTGTTTGGCAAAGTCCTAATATTTGGTTAGCAACGTGGTTTATAACCATGGTAGCTGGTTGGTTTTTGCCTCTAGGTTGGCCGCAAAAGCTGCTTAGCTACGTATCGCTGTTGTCATTAATAGTTTGGGCTGTTTTGGAATTAACAAAAGGTGTCAACTACTTCCGCCGGCTTATAGGGCTGCTGGTATTATTGCTGCTTTTAGCAGGCCGATTTCTATAGACATTAATGGTGTGCGTCTCTATGCTAGTTGACGCACTTTAACCCAGAGACTGTATGTCCAGTACTCCCAAGCCAAACTAATGAAAATACCAACTAAGGTTGTAACTAAGTGTTTTGTTAGATTCGGCAGTATTGATATTAGGTTAAATATCCCAATGATTAACAAGGCAAGCAGAAATCTAGTAACCCTTTTTGGATTATGACTCAAGAAGATGATTACCCAAACGACTGTAAAAATCATAATAGCAGGTGTTAAAAAGAATAACCCAAGACTTGAAGTCATTTCTCCACCTGCATTATTGGTTTTCGTCGAAAAAATAGCCATAGCCAAAAAAAATATTGGAATTAGCCACAAACCAATCAAAGCAATTATAAAATATAGTTTTAAACCCTTTACACGGCTAATAACTTTTTCCGTCGATTTATTGCTAGACACCGGCGGAGCCATAGGTTGGCTTAACTGTTGTGGTTGAGCCGGTGCCTGAACTTGTGGCGTTATGCCGATGGTAGGTGTAGAAGAATCCGGCGGTGTCGGTGATGTAGAAGCTGATGCTTGCTCAGTTGGGTTTTTATTTGACTGGTTTGGTTCTGGCTGCATAATTTCAAGCTGCTTACGTATATGTTAAGACAGGCGACAGTACATAGCAAGAGTATACTTGCCTAAGATATTTATGATGATCAGATCCAATAGAAATGATTTACTTTCTAATGCAGTCAGAGCTGCCCAAGGACTTCTGGGATTCAAACTAACGCACGAAACTTCAGAAGGTTTGACTAGTGGCATTATAGTCGAAACAGAAGCTTATACGAGCCAAGATCCAGCTAGCCATACTTTCAGGGGGCCGACAGTTCGTAACAAAATCATGTTCGGCCCACCAGGGCACGCCTACATTTATTTTACTTACGGGATGCACTATTGCTTCAACATAGTCACTGGCAAGGCAGGAGACGGTCAAGCGGTTTTAATCCGGGCTCTACAGCCAATTGAAGGAATTGAATTAATGAAGCACAGACGAAACAGGGAAAATATCAGCGAATTATGTAATGGTCCAGCTAAATTAGTCCAAGCGTTGGGTATTACTAAACAAGACTATGGCGCCAACTTACTTAACAGTGGCAATTTGCGCTTAGAGCCTGGCAGAAATACTGGCAAAATAATCCAGACAACCAGAATCGGAATTAAGCAGGCCGTTAATCAACCCTGGCGTTTTTATTTGGCTGACAACGAGTTTGTATCTAAACCATAAGCAGTATTTAACGTATAATAGCAGCGTGGTTTCAAAACACAAAAAAACTGCAGAAGCCAGACATTTAAGACCTAAAAACCATGCCCTAATATCGTTGGGCAGTTTGTTAATTTTATCTCTAACCGCCACTATCGCCGCGAATCAGACCTTTACCGGCTGGGAGTACTCAACTTTTAAGGTATTTTACAACCTGCCAATTGGTCTTAGGCCAATATTTTTAACTATAACTCAGCTGGGCAGCGCTTGGATGGTGCTAATTCTGTGTCTTATTTCGCTAGCTAATCACATAAAGGGACTGGCTCACAAAATACTCTTAAACGGTGCAATAACCTATATCGCCGTAGAGTATCTTAAACATATTGTGGGCAGGCCACGTCCGCAGTTTTTTTACCCTCAAACTATCGCACCGCGCGAACCATTTGCAATTGGTAATGGTTTCCCATCGGGTCATACAGCAATGGCCACGGTGCTGGCTTTGACCATTCTTCCTTATCTTCCAAAGAAGTATTATTGGCTGGTACCAACTTGGATTGTTACTGTTGCTATCTCACGAGTTTACCTAGGAGTACATGCTCCACTGGATGTAATTGGCGGTGTGGCGCTAGGGGTTTTAATTGCTAGCCTGCAACACTTATGGACTGCCAATAAAGCCCATAAAAAACGCTTGAAAAAGCATAAGCGCTGGACTAGTCTAAGTACGGAAGTGTGAGGCTTCCACTGAGCTCCGGTTTGTCCGGGGCTCCTTTTATGTAGCTTGATTTGAAAGAAAATCCCTTAAACGAGGACAATAAGCTAAATAATTTTACCTTGAGATTCAATTCTTGATTCAATCATTCTTTTAAGTTCATCTGGATCTGATGCTAAAAGTTCTTTTGCAGCCTTCAAGTAAGACATAAGATAACTATTGGCTTCATCTAGGGATATCTCAGGCTCAACTGATTCTACTGATAAAGGTTTAAAGCTTAGGCTATTGTCCATAAGATTATTCTTTTGTGTAAGATCAGTATTTTGCCCATTACCTATAATCACAATATCCTTACTCCTTGATATGTGATCACCTAAATCAGTGGTTTTATTAAGCCACAATTCTCCGGCACCAACACTTAAAAAGTCATAACCATGAGGAGCTTCCACCCTCTCTCCAATCATCAGTGAAACTTGGACCGCGATAATTTCTACGCCAACATATTCAGGGATAATGCCAGACTGTTCCTGTTGCAGTAAAAATAGGGTAAGTTCTTCCTCTGATAACCCAATTAAAGTTTCTATCGCAAGCTCTTCCTCGTCGGCAGCAGCTAATAACGCATCAATTCCGATAGCTTTCTCGGTAATTGCAAGCTGTAACTGAGTAGCCTCATAACTGGCATCAAAAAACTGCTTATTGGGGTCAGACTGATCAAATTCTGGAGAAGTCATAAAACTAATATTACCACAAATAAGGACTTATGTCTATAGTCTAATTTGACAGTTAGCACACAGGCCACGGATTTCCAGTTGGTGATCCATGGCCTTGAACTGCTTATTGGCGCCAAGCTGAGCTATTTGTTTCTCAATGACCATGTCATCCGGCAAATCAATTACTAGCCCACAATTCAAGCAGCTAAAATGGTGATGATGGTGCATAAAAATATCACTTAACTCGATTTTGGTGTGCCAACCCAACCTAATACGGTTAACAATACCGAGTTTCTCAAACAAATCTATATTTCTATAGACCGTTACTTGATCATGATCCTCCAGCATAGGGATAAGCTGCTGCATACTTAGGGCAGGGTGCTTTTGCAGAATACTAAACAGACGAAGCCGTGGTTGGGTTATAAAATGGTCATTTTGCTTCAGTAAAGTTTTAAATCTTTTAGCTTCCATAAAAATGTTACCTCTATAACTCTATACAATTTTAGTTCAAATTGCAAAAATATTGCAAAAGTCACCAAAGACCCATAATATAGCAGTAAACATGACGCATCCAGCACTTATTATTGTTTTGGCTATATCACTGATCGGTGATGTTCTAGTTTTTATTTCTAGCACCATGCTACTGGCTCGTAGAAAAGTTGTCAGTTTCTTAGAGGAGTACGCTACACCGTTTGCAGCCGGCGCCTTGCTGGCTGCTGCCTTCCTGGACTTTTTGCATGACGGTGTTGAAAACTATAATCCGCAGCTGGTTCTGACATCAGCTTTGGTAGGCGTTATAGGCTTTTTTATTTTAGAAGGCTGGCTGCACTGGTTTCATCATCACGGTAAAGAACCTTTTGAAAATAAGTCCAGGCACACCAGACAAACAAACCCTATTGTGGCGCTGGCTGTCGGTGGCAATTGGCTGCATAATTTTATAGACGGCGGAGCGATCGCAGCGGCTTTTTTGGTTAGTTCCAGTACCGGCGTCATCACAACTATCGCCGTAGCGCTTCATGAAATTCCCAGAGAAATGGCAGACTCCGGTTATTTATTATCACGGGGAATGCGTCGGTGGGGAGTGGTGTCAGTTCACGGCGTGGCCGTGATAGTCACGGCTATTGGTACAATTTTGTTTTATGAAGTTGCTCGGTCAAACACTACTTTACTAGGAGTACTTATAGGATCAACCGCCGGCTTCTTTATATATATTGCCGCCAGCGACATTATTCCTAGCATCAATGCAGCCCGCGAAAAACCAAAGATAATGGACATCCCTACGGCCTTGGTAGCTTTTGGCGCCGCCGTGCTGGGAACGGTTATTATTATTGCCCATCACTATATCGGTTAGTGGCATAGCAAGTCTGTTCACTGTAGAATATAGCTATGCTTATTGCGGTGATTATATTGGGTGTTCTGTGTTTGGCGCTACTAATATTGTTTGTCCGAAAGAACAATAATACAAACGACAGCAGCAGCGCGCTATTAATAAAGCAAGACCTGATTGCAATGCAGCAGCAAATGGCAAAACTTCAAGACGGACTATCCGGCAAGTTAAGCGAGGGACTAGACAAAAACCAATCTAGTATGAGCCGGCAACTAGATGCCAGCGCTAGACTTATAAAAAACGTCACTGAGCAACTTACTAAGCTAGATGAAACCAACAAGCGCGTAGTTGGTGTAGCCGATGAACTAAAAACCCTGCAAAATGTACTCCAAAACCCCAAACAGCGCGGTGTACTGGGCGAGTATTACCTGGAACAGATACTTAAGAATATCTTACCACCAGGCTCATACCAACTGCAGTACAAATTGGCCGAGACTGTGGTGGTGGATGCGGTTATAAAACTGGACGATAAACTATTGCCGATCGACTCTAAATTCAGCCTGGAAAACTACAACCGACTGGTCGACGCCAAATCGACCGAGCGGCCTCTACTGGAGCGGGCCTTTAAAGAGGATTTAAAACGGCGGATAGATGAGACCTCCAAGTATGTGCGTCCCGAGAATGGTACTTTGGAGCAAGCCCTGATGTTTATACCCAGTGAAGCGATATATTATGATCTGCTGGCTAACAAAGTCGGGCTGAGCGGCGTCAGCGGACGCGACTTAATGCAGTACGCGGCTGTGGAGAAAAAAGTTACGATAGTCGGCCCCAGTACCCTATCGGCCATGTTGCAGATTATAGTACAGGGACTGCGCTCCATGGCCATTCACAAAGACACCGAAAAAATCCGCAAAAATATTGAACAACTCGGCAAGCATTTAATAGCCTATAATGGTTATATGCAAAAACTCGGTAGTTCCCTAGGTACGACCGTAAACCACTATAATACTGCCCACAAAGAGCTTGGTAAAATCGATAAAGATGTGGTCAAAGTTGTTGGCGGTGAAGCCAATATGGAAACTATGCTGCTAGAAAGGCCATCAGAGGACAATAGTGAGTAAGCCAACCCCAATTCGGAACTGGGAGAGGCTTTATCCTTATATTTTAATTGTCGGCGCCGTCATTGGACTAATCGCTGCCTTCGTTTTAATGAACGATAAGATAAAGCTGCTACAAAACGCCAGCTTTCAGCCCAACTGCAACCTAAACCCGATATTTAGCTGCACCTCAGTTATGAAAAGCGCCCAAGCCAACGCCTTTAGTGTCCCCAACCCGACTATCGGTTTGGCTGGTTTTGGCGCCTTACTGACTATTGGCATGGCCCAGCTGGCCGGCGCTAAATTCAAGCGCTGGTTTTGGCTGGGGCTGCAAGTCGGCACGTTGTTTGGTCTGCTGTTTGCGCACTGGTTGTTTTTTGAAAGTGTCTACCGTATTGGCGCACTGTGCCTATATTGCATGGCCGTCTGGACAGTAACTATAGCTATATTCTGGTACACTTTTCTTTATAACCTAAAACAGGGCTATATTAGAACGCCGATGGCTCTTAAAAAAGCCGTGGCCTTGGCCCAAACCAATCACCTGGGCTTTTTAATCCTCTGGTACTTAGTAATCACGGCTCTAATAATTCACCGCTTTTGGTACTTCTTTGGCCCGCACTAGCCGTATTATCCAAGAATACTTAGGGCAACCCGACGACGCGCTTTTTGCACAACCTTATTACTCTCAAGTGGTCGAGTTAATGCCAGGCCAGCTGCCATTATATTGCCACCGGTCTGTTTTATGACAAAGCCACCATGTTTGGCTAATGCTTTAGCTCGCCCCTCATTATTATTTTCATTAGTAAAGTTGTCATTTTTTGCGCCAATGGCCCTATATATCCCCCTTAGCGCCAGCATAGATGCTTCGCGTCGGCCGCCCAACTCTGACATAGCTTCGTACGTTGCCCAGAATTTATAAAGCATAGTAGCATAACGATCCCAAGCTCGGCCCCTAGAATGTTGGCGATTGAGATTTAGCTCGCCTTCCATAAACCAACTCCTGACTGGTACAACGAATTCCCCAGTCCGTACCTCTCTCAGTGCCAGAGCTCTGCCGCCTAACAATAAGGTGGCGATTCGTTCGCGGTTGAAACTGGGATCTCTGCCCCGGAGCGCGTCAAGTGATCTGACAAACCAGTCTTCAACTATTTCCGGATTAAAATCGGCTTGTTCAGCCCTAAAACCTGCTTTGGCAGCCGCTTCACCTGACGCGGCTTTATCAGTAGCCCCGAACTCAGGGTCCTGTCCCTTGTCATAGGCCGCAGCTGCATACTGCAGACCTAACATATGATCATTAACAGTTACATTGGTTTGACTAAGGCGCAACAATTCACGCAGTGGCAGTTGAGAAAATTCAGCCGGGTATTCAATCTCATGTTCGAACATTAGCCAACCTAGATTAAGTTACAATTACTATAACTTATTTTTCCAGTAAATCAATGGCTAGGGCGGCCGTCCAACTAAAATTAGCCGCTCCCGCTGGCTGGGCGTCCAACGGCGAAAAATACTCAAAGTAACCTGAAGTTTTAACTAGCTCTAGACAAGACTCCATCAGCTGCTGGGCCTCGTCATGAAATTTATAACGCTTCAGCCCATCAATAATCAACCAATTGGTATTAAGCCAAGTTGGGCCTTGCCAATAGGCAAGAGGCTTGAACCAAGCCGAATTAAGCGGCACACTAGGTACCGGAAACCTGGCGCTATAAAGATGCTTGTTTTTAAGCATAGTCACCAATTGCTCGGCTCGCTCCTGGCTAATAGCACCACTATACAGTGGCATAAGTGAGGCAATAGACGGCTCTTTTATAAGCTTATGGGTAACGAAGTTACGCGAATAGTACTGACCGGTATAGGGATCCCACAACTGCTCGAAGGCCTTTTCGCTTTTATTCATGGATTGTTCAAGCTCGTCCGGCAGGCTCTGCTTAATAGCCGTGGCGATATGCTCCAGACAATGGTTGGCTCGAATAAATATGGAATTGAAGGTCAAATCTTCAATGGCAAATAGAGAACGGGTCAAAATGGCGTCAATACTGTAGCGTTTGCGGCGTAATCGGCGGATGACGTCAAAATACAACAGGGCATCAATATTAGTCATGCGCTGGCCGGGAGGCACATGTTGGGTGTCACGCCTAAACAAGTTAACTAGAGCATCCAAATGAGTTTTTTCCAGCAGGGCTATCCACCATGGCCGGTTGTGCTCATGCAGCTGGTCTAGCCACGGCGGTGTGTTATCCAAACCGACTTCATATGGGTGGATTTGCAGCACCAGCCCCTCCTGATGAGGATCACGCTCTTTGTACAGCCATTCATGGTAGGCAAGTAGAGCCGGATAAACCTGATGATACCAAGTCCGACGCTCCGGTAAAGATAATTTCTCACCAATCCGGACCACGGCTTCAGCCAGCAAGGGCGGCTGGGTTATACCGCTGGTAGTGATACCATCTGGCGCAAACGGGTTTACCCAACTACGCCAAATATTGCGGTCCTGGCGGTAGCGCAAGCTTTTGTCGAAAATCATGTGCGGTAACATGCCATTAGCCCACTGACCTCGCAGCAAACTCATAATTTCCTGCTGGGCCCGCTCTACGTTAAAGTGACGAAGACCAATGGCTATAAAACAACTATCCCATAACCACTGATGAGGGTACAAACCCTCTGCCGGTATTGTAAAAATACCCTGGTCATTCATTTCCAACACGGCTTTAGCTTCTTCTAGCATTTTTTTAGGAGTCAGTTCCTGAGCCGCCTTTTCTTCCATAAGCCTAAGTATACATGAGCAATCTATCTTGCTCATGCTTGCATAAATTTGATTTGAGTCTCACCATAAAATTGTGGAACCGCATAATAGCGTAGAGGCAAATGAGGCTTTGAAAAGTGAACTGTCTGAACTTTCAGCGCGAGTTGATGTCGAGACAAGGCTTCTATCACATGGTTTCGAAAATAATATGGCTTTTCAGCTTATCTTGGCCCATGGTGAACGGGCTCTACCTAAACTCTTGGAAGATCTTTTAGCTGAAGATAAACGCGGGTGGTGGCGAATGCAAGCTATATGGATAATAGCTCATAGCCTTGGCAAAACAATAGACTACCCTAAAGAAGCACAAGGTCAATACGATTTGATATTACAGCGTACCAGTGAATGGGCGTATGAGCAGGGCTATTTAACTAGAGAAGATCAATAATGCAAAGAGGAGCTAAGGTTTAGTATGGAGGTAAGAAAAAACCTTGAAATACTAGAAGGGGAAGGCCTAAAAACTGCTGCAGAATTTACGCTTCACATGCTCGGGAAATACGCAATCGGTGAAAAGATAGTTGAACGTTATGCCTTTGGTAGGGAGGGAAGAATTGTAGACCCGGCACTTTCGACAATTGTTGCCGGTATTGATTTTGAGAATCCAGTATTGGTGGCGGCCGGCTGGGACAAAAAGGGTTGGGCTGTTAAAGGATTATATGATCTTGGCTTTGGTGGAGTAGAAGTCGGCACCGTGCCTTTATTCGGACAATATGGCAATGATAAACCTCGTTTATGGACAATTAATTCTACTCACAGCGTAGGTTTCAACAGACTAGGCTTTAACAGCATTGGCGCAGAGAGGGTCGGACGTAATCTTGAGGCTACCGGAAAATTACCTTGCCCGGTTGGCGTAAATATTGGTCTCAATAAACTTATGCCAGCCGATAAAGCAGCCTGGGCGCACGCCGAGGTGGTGAAATGGATTTATCCGTTTGCAAGTTATGTAGTTTTAGGGGTTTCCTCTCCAAATACTGAGCAGGTCAGAGGACTGCAAGCAAAGGGACCATTAACTGATATTACGATAGCTACCAATGATGCCATGTCAGCTGAGGGAGGTGTTAAACCATTATTCTACAAGATAGACGGTGATCGTAGTTTAGAAGAAATACATGACATAATTGAGGTGGCTATTGAACAAAAGGCAGCCGGTATTATTGCTATTAACACCACCACTAACCAGCGAATCAAAGCAAAATATGGAGAACGCTGGGCAAACATGATGGGCGGATTAAGTGGAGCTGATTACGAATATCAGATGAGGGCTAATGAAGTTGTTCGGCACATTTATGAACAAGCTGGTGATAAGCTAGAAATCATAGGTGTGGGTGGCATTAACACAGTACTTGCAGCTGTTAACCGAATAAAGTCGGGTGCATCTGCTGTGCAAGTTCTTACTGCCATGGTAGAACATCGAGGGCGCATAGCCTCAAAGATATCCAAAGGTCTACAACTTGTAGTAGCACAAGAGGGTATTAGCAATATTCAAGAGCTTATAGGTGTTCGCACAAACCGGGGGCAAAAAGTTCTACTATCTGATATTACAGCGTACTAGTGAACGGCTTATGATCAGGGCTACTTAACTAAAGAAGGTTAATAGGGCTTAGTAAAGGGATACCTGCGTATCCCAAAGATCCACAACCGCAAACTGATCGCTAGCATCATAGACTCTTACACGAAATTCAACCTTGTGCCGGGTTTGTGGTCCACCAACTCCCAAGGTTAAATCGTTAAAATCATAATTGTGGCAGTGGGAAAATAAGGTTGGTGTGTTATATCTGTCTCTTGGATATTCTGTGACTTTATCCTTGTAATAAAGATACGGATCACGTGCCGTCCCAAAAAAATTCAAATCCTCAGCATCAGTCAGATCGGTATAAACTCTGACCCAGCCTGAGTATCCGAGCACATTCCAGGCGCTGTAGTAGTTACAAATGTGTAGGCCAGTTTTGTTGCCAGGGATTACTATGTCAACATATGGTCCAAACTGCAGGAAATGGCCTTTTTGATAACTATCGATATGCGTAAGCGTGGCTGGCCATCTTCTAACATTGACAAATCTCCTTACTCCACCAAGGCGCTCAGCAACACTGGTCGGCAACCAACTTCCTGTGGTATGACCGAATCTAGTATCGGTTGTGTAAAAATCGGCCGGCAAGGCAACGGCGGCATGACCAAGCCCCAATTGTTTTACGCCAATACCCGCAAACACTGCGACGAAAACCAGAACTACGATTATCTTTGACAGCTTGATTGGAGACATCTTGCCGTAGAACTTCTTTTTAGTATCTTTTTTTGGCATTTTTAATTTTAGTTCTCCTAAAGCCAATTTTAAGCTTGTTTTTTCAGATGTCAACGTGTTAGCGACTTAGTAGTAAGCTACAGTTGTCTTCCAGAGATCAAGCTGGGCATCTGTATCTGTTGTTGATCTGACCTTCAGGCGGTATTCGACATTATAATAGGTACGTCCTTTTTGTAGCGGATAGTAGGCGCAATATCTCACCATCTGTGGGAGCAGATCACGGCCTTTAAGTTCTATTTCTTGCTCAAACCAAGAAGTACCATTGTCTCTAGTAATTCCGGAATAGTTTAAATTCGTACCAAGCCGTATATATCCTCCGTTATTGACCATTCCCCACGGTGCATAATGAAAACAGACATGTAGACCTGTCCTGTTGGTTGGAATGTACACAGAATGGTAAGGCCCCCATTGGAAGTAGTGACTCGTTTGATACTTATAATTGACGCTATCTTTAAGTGAGCCGGCAGGCCATCTCCAAATCGGTACATCTATTATCGAGCCATCTCTTGACATTTCCAAATTAAAACCCGCCCATTCACCGGTGGTATGACACATCGGCGTGCAACTAGGATAGGTCGACACATACGTAGCAGGCATTGTGGTGAGGGCATGACTTCTAGTAAGTCTATAGACGCCTATACTAGCAAAAACCATTATAAAGAGGATGGCAACAATGAAACGCGGCCTTTTGGGGAATGAGAATTTACGATTGGCCCTTTTCTTTGCGACATTTTTCGTCATTTATATTTTTAATTCTCCTAAAGGCAATTTTAAGCTTGTTTTCCTAGTTGTCAACCTGTTGGCAGCCTAGCGGTAATTGGTGAAGTTGACGGGAAAATCAAAGTCCTGGGTTTTGATTAGTTGCATAACGGCTTGGAGGTCATCTTTGGCCGAGCTGATCACACGTACAGTGTCACCTTGAATTAGTGTTTTAATCTTAGGGAATTTATCACGGATCAGACTGGTTATTTTCTTGGCCTTATCTTGATCCAGCCCATGCCTAAAGTGAACCTTCTTAACAGATTTTAGGTTACTATTGTCAGCAATTGCCGACGTATCTAGAGCTTTTTGGCTCTGTCCGCGGTTAGCTAATTTCTTGCGAACAATATCCAAAATTGCATCGATCTGCCAGTCACCATTGCCGGTTACCTTGAAACCATCTCTATCGTCCAGCCATTCCAGTTGGGCCGGAGTTCCCTTGAAATCATAACGGGTGGTAATTTCCCGCTGGACTTGGTCGAAGACGTTATTCATCTCGGCCTTGTCATAATCACTGACAATATCAAAACTAAACTGTGCCATAGCTAATAGTCTAGCCCATTGCTGAGGCGTTTTCTAAATAATCCAAGCTAACCGAATCCCTAATGTGTTTGTCATGGCTACCTATTTCATATGGGTACTTGCCGGTAAAACTAGCCAGATTAAAGACGTCTGCCGGTTGGCCTGTGGCTCTTATCAATCGACTCAGGGCTAAATAACCCAGGCCTTTGCAACCAATTTTTTGTCTAATTTGTTCTGGTGTCAAATGAGAAGCAATCAACTTATTTTGTTTTGGGGTATCGATTCCGGAGAAGTCAGGATAGCCAATTGGCGGTGAGCCGACTAAAAACGTCACCGACTTGGCACCAGCCCTCATCAGCAAGTTTTTAACAACCCTGGCAGTATTTAACCTAACAATTGAATCATCAACTAATATGACATCGCGGTTATCGGCTACTCCAGAGACATAACTAAACTTACGTTCTAAATATTGACGACGCTGCTTTTGGGTTGCTTGCTGAAAAGACCGGCCACCGCGAAAGCGATGCTTTACGAGCACATCTCGTTTTTCCAGACCAGTGGTATTAGCATACCCCTCAGCGATTGGTAGGGCAGATTCTGGCACACCTACAACCAAATAATTATCACCCTCCAGCGGGTACTGTTGGGCTAATTCTTGACCCATCCGGTACCGTCTTTGGCCAACAGATTCACCGCCTTGTTCACTATCTATTCGGCTAAAATAAACGTCCTCAAAAATATCCCGCTTAGGATTAGGCTCGGCAATTTGGCGTGATTCCATATCGCCTTTGGTCATAACTATCATTTCGCCTGGAACGACGTCTCTGACGAATTTAGCGTGACTTGGGTAGAATCCGCAAGTTTCAGACGAAACCATAAAGCCGTCTTGAATTTCGGCTAAACTGTATGGCCTAATGCCTAAGTGATCCCGAAAAGCTACCACCATTTCACGGTGCTGAGCCACGATTGAAAAGGCACCTTTTAAAAGTGGAAATATGCGTTCAACAGCATCGGGCAACTCCATGCCTTGGCGCATAAACTGGGCCAGACCGTAGGTTATCATTTCGGTGTCATTATCATCGTCAACATGTATGTTGGAGGCGCTTAAAAATGATTCAAGTTCATCAGTAACTGAAAGAGTCCCATTCATACCAAGTGCCAGCTTGACATCGTCAAGAATAACTGGCTGGGGATGGAAACCTTTGCCAGAGGTGGGATAACGGTTGTTGCCAATCGCGCTAGTACCAGCTAGTTGCTCTAAATCCTCGGTAGTATATACGTCTTTTACTAAACCGGCACCTCTGTGGAAATCAAATTTACCATCAAATGTTAGGGCTACTAAACCGCTGCCAGCATCACCACGATGCTGCAGAGCATCCAGGGCTAGAAAGACTTGCTCGGTAACATTAATCTCGGAATTTGAAGTAGAAGCTCCCGCCACAGCACATTTATCATGTATTTCTGGTGCGAGTAACTCACTCACGCTAAAGCCCTCCGTATTCCACACCATTATAGACCACCCGGTCAAAAGCGCTTGTTGTTAAATTTTTTACTAACCGCGAGAAGTTAGGCGTCAACAGTTTGGTATAATCTAAAGCAAGTATGACTTATGCCAACCAAAACATCGCCCAAGTTGCTGAAGTATTAAAGCAACGACTAACTGATGCTGCCGATAAGCAAGCTGTTTTACGAGCAACCGAGCTTAAGGCGCTATATGCCCAAATCCCTACGCTACCGCAAGATCAGCGAGCCGCCTTTGGCAAAGAACTAAATGAACTAAAAGCTGAACTGGTACAATTGGCTGCTGCTCATCAAGAGGCTAGTGAAGTTGTGCAGCCCGTTGATGTAACGGCGCCCTTTGACGCTAATGTACCGGCAAATAAGCGGCCGCAACTGCTAACCAGTGAAAACGGTAGTCGCCATCCGCTGATGACGGAGCTGGCAACAGTGCTGGATATTTTTGCCCGAATGGGATTCACAGCAGTCGAATCACGCCAAATAGATGACGATTACCACATGTTTACCAGCCTAAATTTTCCACCTGGTCATCCAGCCCGTGACGATTATGACAGTTTCATGACCAGTGAAGGCTTTATTGCCCCAGCTCATACCAGTACTATGCAAAACCGCGTGCTCAAGCAGTACAAGGGTAATCTGGATAAGGGCGAAGGTATCCGTGTGGTTATTCCCGGACGGGTGTTTAGGAATGAGGATTTAGATGCCCGGCATGAGCACACCTTTTACCAATTAGAGGGAGTCTACGTAGATAAAAATATTCACGCCGGACACTTAATCGCCACGCTCAAGTCTTTCTTAAGTGAGTACTATAAGCAGGATATTGAGGTTAAAACCCAGCCCTTTTACTTCCCTTTTACGGAACCCAGTTTTGAATTTGCTCTGAGTTGTCCTTTTTGTAAAAAACGAGGCTGCAATATCTGCTCTTATACCGGTTGGAT
Source organism: uncultured Candidatus Saccharibacteria bacterium (assembly GCA_964520375.1). Lineage (GTDB taxonomy): Bacteria > Patescibacteriota > Saccharimonadia > Saccharimonadales > JANWIN01 > CAZFNQ01. Next base: position 29,225 of record CAZFNQ010000003.1, on the reverse strand, counting down.
TGAACTACTCGGTTGCGGCATGATACATCCTAATGTCCTAAAAGAAGCCGGTATTAGTCCCGCTGAATACACAGGCTTTGCCTGGGGAGGTGGGATAGACCGCTTAGTTATGATGAAATACGACGTGGAAGACATCCGACATTTTGAAAGCGCTAAACTAGACTTTTTAAGGCAGTTTAAATGAAAGTTAGCTTAAATTGGGCTCAGCACTATAGCAGCGTCAATCTTACCGCCATTGGCAAAGATATATTACTGGACAAAATCGGCGCCCAATTGGGTGCCATTGAGGAAATCACGGAGTTGGGGCCGCGCTACGAAGGCATTGTGGTGGTAAAAGTGATCAGCGTCCAAGCGCATAGCAGCGCCAATAAATTAACTGTTTGCAACGTAGATGACGGAGGCAAGGTTACGGACGTCGAGCGCGACAGCGCCGGCCATGTTCAAATTGTTTGTGGGGCGACAAATGTACGCGAGGGCATGTTAGCTGCCTGGATACCACCCGGCATAACTGTGCCAAGCACACTGGGCAAGGAACCATTGGTGCTTGAGGCTCGTGACATTCGCGGCCAAATCAGCCACGGAATGCTAGCCAGCCCACACGAACTTGGCCTTAGTGACGATCATAGCGGCATTTTAGAACTAAGGCAAACAGAGATCAAAGAGGGTACGAAGGTTGGTGATTCACTTGCCATAGCCCTATGGTTAGATGATGTCATTGTAGACATTGAGAATAAGATGTTCACGCATCGGCCGGATTGTTTTGGCATTTTGGGTGTGGCCCGCGAGTTAGCTGGCATCCAGCAACTGGCTTACAAAAGCCCCGACTGGTATCTAAGCCCTCAGGAGCCAATGTTACACAGGTCAGAACCTGGAACAATGCCCTTGGAAGTAAAAGTCCAAGACGCTAAACTTGTGCCCCGCTTTATGGCGGTGACTATAAAAGACGTAGCCATTAAACCAAGCCCTGTTTGGCTCCAGAGCTATCTTAGTCGAGTCGGCGGTAAACCTATTAACAACATAGTCGACATCACCAACTACGTTATGCTATTGACTGGCCAGCCGCTGCATGCCTACGACGCCGATAAACTAATGGCCGTTAGCAAACAGCCAAGCCTAAATCTCGAAGCCCGCCTATCGCGCAAAGGTGAAAATATTAATTTGTTAGGCGGCAAAGCGCTAGAACTTCAAGACGAGAATACGATCTTAATTACTAGTCATGATGTACCGGTAGGTATAGGTGGCGTCATGGGCGGCGGTGACACTGAAGTAGACAGCGGAACAAAAAATATAGTTTTGGAATGCGCCACCTTTGATATGTACAACATTAGACGCACAGCCATGCAATATGGCCTGTTCACAGACGCAGTTACGCGATTTACTAAAGGCCAAAGCCCAAAGCAAAATGACCGAGTCATGGCCTACGCTATGAAATTAATTGGTGAAATCGCCGGTGGCCAACCGGCTAGCTTAGTTAAAGACATTCATGGTGAGTTAAACCCGTCGTCGCCCGTCACAGTTAACGCTCAATTTATAAATGACCGCCTTGGTGAAAAGCTGTCAGCCGAGGAAATGGCCAAACTACTGACAAACGTAGAATTTGGGGTGCAGGTTAATGGGGAAGAGCTTATTGTCACTGCACCGTTTTGGCGAACGGATGTAGAAATTCCCGAAGATATAGTTGAGGAAGTTGGGCGGCTATACGGTTATGACCATTTGCCGCTGGAACTGCCTAAACGGACTATAAAACCGACTGAGCGTAGTCCAATGTTGGATATCAAAGATACTATTCGTCGTAGTCTTAGCAGCGCCGGCGCCAATGAAGTCCTGACTTACAGCTTTGTCCGCGGCGACCTACTGGACAAAGTCGGTCAGAGCAAAGACAACGCATTTGAACTAAGCAATGCCATTAGCCCGGATTTGCAGTATTACCGTCTAAGTTTGATCCCAAGTTTACTGGAAAAGATTCATCCCAATATAAAGCAGGGTTACGGAGAGTTTGCCATATTTGAAATGAACCCAGTGCACGCCAAGGACTTAGTAGACGCCGACAAACTTCCCGTTGAAGATCAGCGTTTGGCCCTAGTCTTTGCCGCCGATGATAAAATTGCTCGGCAAAAATACCAAGGCGCAGCTTATTACCAAGCCAAGCACTATCTAACCGATCTGTTGGCAGACCTAGGACTAACCAATCCGGTTTTTGAACCGGCAGACAATCATGAGCCCAAAATCGGCATTAGCCAAGCCGCCATCGCCCCCTTTGAGAAACTACGTAGCGCCATTGTTAAAACGAGTGACGGCCAATTTATCGGCGAACTTGGTGAATTTAGAACCGCGGTTCGTAAAAATCTCAAGCTGCCCCAGTTTATTGCCGGATTTGAACTAGACGTTGGGCAACTATTGAGGCTTCGTGGTAGACAATCAAGTTATGTCGCTTTGCCCAGGTTCCCTAAAGTCGAACAAGACATTTCACTAAAAGTACCGGCTAGCTTAGCTTACGCTGAGTTGTTTGATTTCATGCAGCAAAATATACAAACACCAGCCAAATCTGCTTTTTGGTTTGCACCGCTAGACATTTATCAAGGCGAACAAGATAAAAGCCACAAGCATATAGCTCTTCGTTTCACGATCGCCAGCTTTGAACGAACTTTAACTACTGAGGAAGTGAATTCAGCCCTGGATAAAGTAGCAGTGGCTGCCCAAGCCAAATTAGATGCTGAACGCTTGTAAATACTATGCTTAACATGTTAAGCTTTAATCAAGCGAGACTTGTTTTATGAAATACATTTGGCGAATTATTAAATATACCGGCAGTCTGTGGCGCTACTACGTTGCCATTGGTCTATTCACAATATTACTGGCTGCCATGAGCCAGCTGGTACCGCTATTTACCAAAGGCGCCATTGATCAAATTACCAAACTGGCCGGTGGCGGCCACGCCAACGTTAAACTTGTAGCATTGTTTGCAGCCTTAATTTTCTTGACCGACATTGGCCAAACCATCTTCAGTAATATCGGTGGTTACTTAGGTGACATACTAGCTATTAAACTAAAACAATTTATGAGTGCCAGCTACTACCAACACTTGATGAGTTTACCGCAGACATACTTTGACAGGGAACTGACTGGCACTATCATCAACCGAATGAACCGAGGTATCCAAGATATTGGCGACTTTGTACAAATGTTCAGTAACAACTTTTTACAGTTTATCTTCAGTACCGTCTTTACACTTATAATTGTGGCCTACTACTCCTGGCCAGTAGCCCTGATGCTGCTGCTTCTGTACCCAATTTTTATCTGGATGACAGCCAAGACTAGCAACAAATGGCAAAACTATCAAAAACAAATTAATGAAGAGTTGGACGTCGGCAGCGGCCGGTTTGCCGAAAGCGTCTTACAAATTAAAGTCGTCAAGAGCTTTATCCAAGAAGCTCGTGAGCTTAATTTCTTCAACCACCGTCTTCAAAAAGCAGTTGATACCACCAAACCGCAGAGTCAATACTGGCACAAGCAGGACGTTGCCCGCCGCTCGGTACTAGCTCTAATATTCTTTGCGGTTTTTATGTATATTTTTGTCCAAACTGCCCGCGGACATTACACCCTGGGTGTGATGGTGCTACTAATTCAGTACGCTTTACTTATCCGCATACCTATTTTTAGCATCAGTTTTTTGGTTGACCGCACCCAACGCGCCATTGCCAACAGTAAAGACTATTTTGAAGCCATGGATCAAAAGCCAGAAATAACAGACGATAAAAACGCCAAACCATTAAAAGTAACCAAGGGCGAAATTGTCTATGAGAATGTCACTTTTGCCTACGGCGACAGTCAGGTGCTTAGAGGACTGAGTTTTGTAATTGAGCCTGACAGCAAAGTAGCCCTGGTCGGTGAAAGCGGCGAAGGCAAGACCACAATAACCAACCTATTACTCAGACTGTACGAGCCGCAAAAGGGTGGAATCTCAATTGACGGCCAAAATATTGCTGGAGTTACCCAGGAAAGCCTGCGTTCTCAAATTGGTGTAGTCTTTCAAGACGCCGCCCTATTTAGTGGCAGCGTCTATGAAAATATTGCCTACGCCAACCCTAAAGCCGGTAAGCAGCGGGTAATAGAGGCCGCCAAGGCAGCCAATGCCCATGAATTTATCGCAAAGTTTGACAAAGGTTATGACACAGAGATCGGTGAACGCGGGCTTAAACTAAGCGGCGGTCAAAAACAGCGCATTGCTATTGCCCGGGCTCTACTTAAAGATGCGCCTATTTTAGTGCTCGATGAAGCAACTAGTAGCCTAGACAGTAAGAGCGAGGCTATGGTTCAGGAAGCCTTAGAGCGGCTGATGACAGGCCGCACCACCCTGATTATTGCTCACCGCTTGAGCACTATTCAGCATGTCGATGAGATTATTACGCTGCAAAACGGCCGAGTCAGTGAAATTGGTTCACCCGGTGAGTTAGCCCATAGTGGCGGCATATACGACCAGCTACTAAGATTACAACACGGCCATACCGCAGCTACCAAAAAGAAGCTTAAGGAATACGAGATTGCTGGGTGATAAATAGAAATGGCTAAATTCGTGAGAGCAATAGTGATTAAGGACGATAGATTGTTGGTTATGAAGCGCAGTAAATTTGGCCGCAAATACCTCACGCTTATTGGCGGCGAGATCGAGCAAGGCGAAACTAATAAGCAAGCACTTAGGCGTGAACTTAAGGAAGAGACTGGTATGACAGTTAAAAACCTGCGTTTAGTATTTGAAGAGGAACCAGATGAACCCTATGGTACCCAATACGTCTACTTGTGTGATTATATATCCGGCGAACCAAAATTATCCGACGATTCTATTGAGGCTAAGCTTAGTTCCAAAGGCCAGAATTTATACGAGCCAATTTGGCTGCCAATCAACAAATTGGAGGCTTCAGCGTTTGTTTCCGAAGCTCTAAAACTTGCAATATTAAGCGGCCTTAAAAAAGGCTGGCCAAAACAACCAATTACGCTATAGTCCTAACAGCAAATGCGATATACTAGCAGGACGTAATTATTTAGGAGTAAAATGGGAAAGATTGTTGCAAGAGTTGGCGCGTTAGTCATTGCAGCCTTATTTTTAGTAACATCGCTTGGTTTTAGCATCTTGGTAATTTGGCAGTCCCACCAGCAGAGCCGCCAAAATCACCAACAACAACAAGCTGTACAAAATCAATCAAAGGAGGGCAAATTGCAAGGCACTAAATTAAAAAACTTTACTCCGCTTAGCAAGATTGATTCCCTGCAAAAAATTGATTTAACTCCGGGCAGCGGCGCTGCTGTAAATCCGGGCGAAACAATAACTGTTCACTATACCGGTGCCGTTGCGGCCACAGGCATAATCTTCCAGAGTTCCCTTGACACCGGCCAACCAATTTCTTTCCCACTTAATCAAGTTATTAAGGGTTGGGTGGACGGTATTCCCGGTATGAAAGTCGGCGGAACCCGCCGTCTATTAATCCCAGCGGCTGATGCCTACGGCCTCAGTCCACCGCAAAACTCGGGCATTCCGGCCAATGCCGATTTAGTATTTGACGTCCAGCTTATCAAGATAGGCAAATAGGCGCTTGAAGGGTCAAATAATGGTAAAAAACACAATATATAGTGGTCTTGACATTACAATAAGCACTATCTATACTGAGTACACAAGAAAGTATTAACAAATAAAACAAACGAAAAAAGCAATAAAAGGGGAACTATTCATGGCTAAGAATATCACTATCTTCACTACTAATACTTGTGCATATTGCGTGATGGTTAAGCGCTGGTTAGGTGCCAAAGGTTTTACATATGATGAAGTTAATTTAGATGAAAATCCCGACCGTCAGGCAGAAGCCATGCAAATGAGCGGCCAACTGGCAGTTCCCGTAACAATTGTTACCAGACAAGACGACAGTCAAGAAGTTATAGTCGGTTTTAATTTAGCCAAACTCGCTCCCGCGGTAAGTTAATTTTTTGTAACTAGTTGCAGTGCTGGACAGACAGCATTTTAAAGCCTATGGTTCAATTGACAGGCTAGCTAATGCTTTGGGCTACATCCACAAAATTTATTAACTTACTGATATAATATCTAGGAATTTATGGCTGAGACACAGACTACACAACAAACAATATGGGATGTTATTACCATTGGCGCCGGTCCGGCCGCCTTAAGTGCAGCCATCTACACAACCCGTGAGGATATCAGCACGCTTTTACTGGATAAAGGGCCAGTCGGCGGTTTGGCGGCTGTGACTGACTGGGTGGATAATTATCCCGGCTTTCCTAAAGGAATATCTGGTTTGGAACTGTCCGATCTGCTACAAAAGCAAGCCGAACGTTTTGGGGCCAAGTTCGACTTTGCCCAAGTTAATGAAGTTGTTGATGAAGGCAAGACCAAACTACTCAAGACTGACGCCGGTGAATTCCGGGCCAAAACAATTCTGATTGCAACCGGCAGCGATTACAAAAAAATTGGTGTGCCGGGTGAAAAAGAATTTTATGCCCATGGTGTTCACTACTGTGCCACTTGCGACGGCGCCTTTTTCCGGGATAAAAGATTAGTCGTAATTGGCGGTGGCAACTCGGCAGTCCAGGAAAGTTTGTTTTTAACCAGGTTTGCCAGCCACATAGATATGTTGGTACGCAGCAATATAAAAGCCAGTGATATCTTGCAGCAAGAGCTTAGTAAAAACAGTAAAATTACTGTGCATCTTGGCATAACCACAGATAAAATCGTCGGCAATCCCCTAGCCACCGGCAGTAAAATTGTCAAAGTCGAGGGTACAGAAGCCGCCACTGGTAAAAAAGTTGAATTCCCAACTGACGGAGTGTTTGTGTTCGTTGGGCTTATGCCCAATACCCAATTTCTTAAGAATTCCATCATTGAATTGGATAATATCGGTTTTGTAAAAACTAATTTACATCTTGAAACAAGGATGCCAGGTGTTTTTGCCGCCGGTGATGTCCGCAGCGGTGCCACCATGCAAATTGCCAGCGCCAGCGGAGAAGGCGCCACCGCCGCTCTGATGATTCGCCAATACTTGGAAGGCAGAATGCTTGAACACGAGCCACTTATGGCGACTGTCTTGGCTGAATAAGCTCTTATCATCGACTATTCTAATTTTAAAAAGGTAATTACTTGAGATCTGATTTGTAATTCGGGAAGAAATCCAGCACTAACTGACTGCCAGCAATGCCGATTTCAAGCAAATCTTTTTCTACAATTTCTACTAGCGGTTCGGGACCCGATACGTAGATGCGCTTAGACTGGAGTTTGTCAATAAGTTGGTGAATCCTGTCACCACTCAACTTGCCGGTTTGTCCGTGCCAATTATCAGCAGGCTCTAACACAATTTGCGTCACACGGGCACCGTAGCGCTGGAACAGATCCACAAAAACGAAATCCTTCGGTGCATTAGCGGCCAGCAAGGCCTCAATATCTCGCTTCTCACTAGTGTCGCTTAGCCACTTCACCATACTCCGAAATGGTGTTATGCCAATGCCGCCGGCCACAAATACCAGAGGGATAGTCTTATCCTTAGGAAGCACAAAATCTCCCATCGGCTCGACAAGCTTAATTTTGGCACCGGGCTTTAGTTTAAACAGAGTTTTTTTAAAGGTACTACTTTTGGCACCAGCAAATTTGGTAGATATGCTTATTAATTTTTCTGTCGGACTCGATGACAGTGTAAAGAAGTGCTTTATACCGCGCTCATCGGGGTTATCGTGTGGCAGATACATTTCAATAAACTGCCCGGCGGTGTAGCGGATGGTCCTCGGCGGCTTAAACCAAAATGTCCGGATATTGTAGTTTTCTTGATGTGTGTGGTCAAGTGTAACTTCTATCATATTTGCTCTTTGGTGCTTAACTAGTCAATAACTTAGTGTACAATATTACAAGTAAATTATCCGAGAATGAAAGGAGCCCTAATGCCTGACTTTAATAAGACACTTACCCCTGGCGATTATAAAAAGGGAACAGTCAATACCGTAGTTGAAATCCCTATGGGTTCGACCATGAAAATAGAATGGGACCGTGAGCGAGCCACCTTCGTGCTCGATAGAGTCGAGCCGGGTATTTTTGCCAAACCCTGCAACTATGGCTTTATTCCCCAAACCTTAGACGATGATGGTGATGAACTGGACACTTTGATTGTTACCGACGAGCCTCTCACTACTGGCGTCTGGCTAGAAGGTCGCATAATTGGCGTTATGAACTTTATTGATGACGGCGACAATGACCACAAGATTATTGTCGTACCGTCTGATGATAGAAACAGCGGTGATCGCATTAAAACTGTTGACGATTTAGGTGAGCGTTGGAAGCAAAAGGTCGCCCACCACTTTAATCACTATAAAGACCTCAAAAAACCCGGTTCAACCAAAGTCCTGGGTTGGGGCAATGCCGAGGATGCTAAAAAAATAATTGCCGAGTCCATCGCCAGATACAAAAAGTAGTCTTAATTGGCAAGTTTACAGTTGCGGGCAGGGTAGTTTATCTATACAATTATTCTGAAAACAACTAATGCTTAAAACGAGGCTAAAATGAACACAAGGGTGGCAATAAATGGTTTCGGGCGGATAGGTCGTAACGCCTTTAAAGTGGCGTTTGAACGAAGCGACCTGGAGATTGTAGCCATTAACGACTTAACAGATACAAAAACCCTGGCTCACTTACTCAAATACGACAGTAACTACGGACGTTATGACCATAAAGTAACATATGATGAGCAAAATATAATTGTTGACGGCAAGTCCATAAAAGTCTTGGCTGAGAAAGATCCCGCCGCCCTACCTTGGCGGGACTTAAATGTAGCTGTCGTAATTGAATCAACTGGCTTGTTTGTTGATCCGGCCAAAGCCAAAGCCCATATCGACGGGGGCGCCAAAAAGGTTGTTATTTCGGCTCCGGCCAAAGGCGAAGGCGCTGAAACCATTGTCCTTGGTGTCAATGAAGATAAACTGGCCACCAGCGGCGACATTATTAGCAACGCCAGCTGCACCACTAACTGCATAACACCAGTCGCGGCAATAATCCATAGTGAGTTTGGCATTGAAAAAGCCATGATGACGACTATTCACAGCTACACAGCCAGCCAGCGCTTACAGGACGCACCAGCCAAAGATTTACGCGAAGCCCGCAGCGCTGCCGAAAACATAGTGCCGACCACTACCGGAGCCTCAATTGCCGCCGCCAAAGCCTTGCCAGAACTGGAGGGGATATTCGGCGGACTTAGCATTCGCGTACCAACGCCAGTAGTATCACTCAGTGACTTTGTCATTATTACCAAGAGCCAAGTTACGGTTGAGTCTGTCAACGAAGCCTTTAAACGGGCCGCTAAAAATACTTATTTCCAAGGCATCCTTGACGTTACCGAAGAGGAGCTGGTCAGCAGTGACTTTATAGGCAATACCCACTCGGCTATAGTTGACCTTAAATTGACGGCTGTTGTCGGCGGCAATATGCTAAAAGTCGTAGCCTGGTATGACAACGAGTGGGGTTATTCTAACCGCCTGGTAGAAGTTGTGGCTGATGCCGGCCGTTTACTACAGCCAAAATCAAATGAGCCAGCCAAGCCAGCTCCTATTACGGCGATCCCAATCGCCGCTAATTAGAGGAGTAAAAGCGCAGTGAAAATATATGTTGGCGCCGACCACAGAGGCTTTAGTTTAAAAAAAGAACTGGTTGAATTTTTACGTTCTACCGGCTATGACGTTGTTGATGAGGGTGACGAACAATTAAAGCCAGAAGATGACTTTCCGCAGTTCGCCGGTAAAGTAGCTACTGGCGTACTGGGCAGTGATGACCAAGACGCTCGTGGCATATTGCTGTGCGGCAGCGGCCAGGGTATGTGTATGGCTGCTAATCGTTTCAAAGGCATCAGAGCCGCCCTAGCCATAGACGCCGACTCGGCTAAAACAACTAGAAATGACGATGATAGCAACGTGCTTTGTTTACCGGCCGATATTTTAAAAAAAGACAAAGCCAACCAAATTGTTGAAACCTGGCTATCGACGCCATTTGCCGGCGCCAGCCGGTTTATCCGCCGAAACAAAGAAATGGATGAGTTGGGTTAATCATGGCCGTCATATGTCCAACAGTTTTAGCCGGTAATGAACACACCTACCGTCAACAATTAGAGAGGGTGGCTAAATTTGCCAAACGAATTCAGATAGACCTTATGGATGGTATTTTTGCCCCGCATAAGTCAGTTGGGATTGAGCAGGTCTGGTGGCCAATTGGTGTTGAGGCCGATATTCACTTGATGTATCAAAACCCGGCTGACAATCTAACTAGTTTAATTGAACTAAAGCCACACTTAATTATTGTTCATGCTGAAGCCGATGGGGATTTTTATGAATTGTCAGAAACCTTACGGGACCAAGGCATAAAAGTTGGCTTGGCCTTGCTTAAAGACACGCCGGTATCAAAAATTGAATCCGTCCTGGGCGGGGTTGACCATGTCCTAATCTTCAGCGGCACACTGGGAAGTTTCGGTGGCCAGGCTGACCTAGACCTACTTGATAAAGTCCAAACCATAAAAGTCATTAATCCAGCGATTGAAATTGGTTGGGACGGTGGTATTAACGAACACAATGTCCAACGATTAGCTCAAGGCGGTGTCGACGTGCTCAACGTTGGTGGATTCTTGCAGCGGGCCGAGCGACCACATGATGCTTATGCTAGACTGGAAGCACTGGTTCAAGGGGTTAACAATGGCTAGTAAACTTACAATTGAAGAGCTACAACTCAAAGCAACCCAAATCCGTGAGGATATCATTAAAATGCTGGTGGAGGCTGGTAGCGGTCACAGTGCTGGTCCACTAGGACTGGCGGATATTTTTACCGCTTTATACTTTGATGTCCTCAAGCACGATCCCCAGAAACCAAACTGGGACCAACGGGACATCCTGGTACTGAGTAACGGCCACTGCGTGCCGGTGCAATACGCCACCATGGCTAACGCCGGATATTTTGAGCGTAAGGAACTAATGACTCTTCGGAAGCTGGGCTCGCGTCTGCAAGGACACCCAGAACGCCAGCGACTACCTGGACTGGAAACTACCAGCGGACCATTGGGCTGCGGGCTTAGTCAAGCGGCTGGCATGGCCCTGGCCATGCGCATGAATAAAGACAAGTTCCGCTGGGTATATGTAATCATGAGCGATGGTGAGCAGGATGAGGGCAATGTTTGGGAAGCCGCTATGCTGTGCAGCAAGTATAAGCTTAATAATGTCATAGCTCTGACTGATCGTAATAACATTCAAATTGACGGTCCAACCGAGACTGTAATGCCGCTGGAAGACTTAAAAGCTAAATGGGAAGCCTTTGGCTGGCACGTCATAGAAATAGACGGCAACAACATGGAGGCCATCATTGATGCCTACGCCATGGGCCGAGCAATTGTTGAAAAACCAACCATGATCCTGGCTCATACTGTACCGGGTATGGGTGTGGACTTTATGGAATACGATTTTCACTGGCACGGCAAAGCGCCGGATGAGGCCGAAGCCAAAAAAGCTCTTAACGAACTGCGTACCTTGCAAGGCAAGATAAAGTCGGAGCACCAGTAATGGATACACACTTAGTCGAAAACATTGCCGCCAAAGATCTAGTCACCGAACCGATTCGAAAAGGCTTTGGACGTGGTCTGTTAAAGGCCGGACAGTTATACGAAGATGTTGTCGCCGCTTGTGCCGATCTTACCGAATCAACCCAAATGCATTTATTTCGGGAAGCTTTTCCGGAACGGTTTATAGATGTTGGTGTAGCCGAGCAGAACCTGGTTACCATTGGTTCGGGACTGGCAGCCCAAGGTAAAATACCGTTTGTCAGTAGTTATGCAGCCTTTAGTCCTGGGCGTAACTGGGAACAAATCCGTACCACCATAGCCTTAAACAATCAGCCGGTTAAACTTATTGGCTCTCACGCTGGCGTGTCAGTCGGGCCGGACGGCGCCACTCATCAAATGCTGGAAGATATAGCCTTGATGCGCAGCCTGCCAAACATGATTGTGATTGCGCCAGGCGATAGCCTGGAAGCTGAGCGAGCGACAGTAGCTATGGCTGAGGACAAAGATCATCCAACTTACATGCGCTTAGCCCGTGAAGCCACACCTATTATTAGCACTCCCAAAACACCCTTCACGATCGGCCAGGCCTACGTTTATGCCGGGGGCGGTGACATTACAATAATTAGCACTGGCACAATGACCTATCAGGCGCTATTGGCGGCTGAAAAATTGTTTAAAGACGGTATCGACCTGGAGGTTATTCACGTGCCGACCATAAAGCCTCTAGATAAGGTAACTATATTAAATAGTGTCCGTAAAACCGGACTGGTAATTACGGCTGAAGAAGCCCAAATTAACGGCGGTCTAGGCGGGGCAGTAGCAGAACTGCTAGGCGAAGAACATCCAGTACCGATGAGGCGAATTGGTATGCGTGACCATTTTGGCGAATCTGGTGACCCGGATGAGTTAATGGAGCATTTTGGCCTAACCGCCAAGCATATTGCTCTGGCAGCTCATGAATTAACGGCGAGGCATAAAAACTAAGATATGCCACAAACTCTTGAACAAACTAAACAAAACTGTCAAAAAGCCCGAGCTGCTATGCAACGGGCCCGGGATGAGCATTTTGCTCTTGGTGCCTTTAACCTGGATAACCAGGAAACCTTAATCGCTGTTGCCAAAGCTGCCAAGGCCAAGAATTCACCGGTACTGGTAGAAGTCAGTAAAGGCGAAGTTGACCTTATGGGCCTAAACAATGTACGCGATATGGTAAACAACTATAAATCTGCCTTTGGACTTGAAATGTACATTAATCTTGACCACTCGCCGTCGGTCCAAGACGCCATTGCCGGCATTGAGGCCGGTTTTGAGATGATACATATAGATATTTCCCAGGCCAATCACGACGCTAGCGAACAAGATATTATTGCTGAAACCAAAAAGGTGGTGGCAGCCGCTAAACAGACCGGTGCGTTGGTAGAGAGTGAGCCGCACTATTTTGGCGGCGGCTCCAATGTTTTTAACCAAGCCTTTGACTACGAAGAAATTAAAAAGACTTTTAGTACACCCGAAAGCTCCAAAAGCTTTGTTGACCAAACCGGCATTGATACCTACGCGGCGGCAGTTGGAAACCTGCACGGGCACTATCCTATCCCCAAGGTCCTGGATTTAGCTTTGCTCCAACGCATCCGTGAAGCTATAACTTGCAACATTAGTTTACACGGCGGCAGCGGCACTCCCGAACACTACTTTATAGACGCTGTAAAAATAGGTGTCAGTAAAGTAAATATTAATACCGATATGCGCATAGCCTACCGCAAAACTCTTGAAAAAGTCTTGGCCGATAACCCCAGTGAGTACGCTGTCGTTAAGCTCATCGACACAGTTATTAATGCCGTTCAATCAGTTGTCGAAGCTAAGATTGATATGTTTAACTCGGCCGGCAAGGCCCAGCCGTAAGCGGATTGCGTAGTCCAGTGTGTTTGTGGCACAATAACAGAGTTAGAATTATATAAACAGAAAGCGGTGGGATGAGCTTACCTCAACCAGATGTCATATCAGTCGGCGACATAGTTACAGATAACTTCATAAAATTACTCGACGAAGAGGCGCATACCTATAGCAATGAGAATGGCGATTGGCTGGCCATGCCGTTTGCTACCAAAGTGCCGTTTGACCATTCGGAAGTTATACCGGCGGTTGGTAATGCCGCCAATGCGGCAGTAAGTTTTGCCCGGCTTGGCCTTAATAGCTCTTTCGTGACAAACATAGGCGATGACCACTATGGCCGCGATATGCTTAGGGCCCTTCATGACAATAAGGTCGATAGCCGGTTTGTTCATATCAACCCAGATAAAGTCAGTAATTATCACTATGTGCTGTGGTACAAAGAGGAACGTACCATTTTAATCAAGCACGAAGAATATGAGTATTTTTGGCCGCACCTGCGGGCTAATGAAATACCGCGCTGGCTGTACTTTAGCTCGATCAGCAAGCATGCCATCGATTTTCATGATGATCTGGCTGACTGGCTGGACAAGCATGACGATGTAAAGCTAGCCTTCCAACCTGGCACTTTCCAAATGGAAGCTGGTGTCAACCGCTTGCACCGCATTTACAGACGCAGCGAAGTCTTAATTTTAAACCGCGAAGAAGCTACCCTGGTCGGCGGCGGCAACCACCATGATGTTAATGATCTTATTGACCACTTGCATGCTCTAGGGCCTAAAATTGTAGTTGTGACTGATGGTCCAGACGGAGCTTATGCTAGTGATGGCACTAACCGCTATAAAATGCCTCTTTACCCTGATCCCAAACCGCCGTTTGAGCGCACCGGCGCCGGTGATGCCTTTGCTTCCACTTTTGTGGCCGAGCTAATAAAAGGCAACACCATCCTAGGCTCTTTGCAGTTAGCGCCGATTAATTCTATGAGTGTCGTCCAGCAAGTTGGTGCTCAGCGCGGCCTGCTGAGTGAAGCAGAGCTTGAGGAGTTGCTAAAAAAGGCGCCCAAGTGGTATAAACCGACCGACTTTTGATTGTGAGCATAAACTTCTTATGCTAATCTTATCGTAAGTATGTCACGGATGTTATCGGAATTACTGGCTGCTCAAGAGCCAAGTTTTACCAATATGCTTCAGCGTTTGGAATCGGAAAGCGGCCACCCGGATATTGATGTCCGACTGTCAGCCGATATTGCCAAAAATGTCCGAGCTAAGATCAGACAGCTTGGCCTGGACCCGGCCGATACAAATGGACAGGAGCTGTATAGTGCCCTGCAGTCACTTGTTAAAAAACATGATGAATTCTTGGCTAAAGCCGTCGGCGGCAATGACCCAGCCGATATCACTGACCTGATACCACGCCTTATAGCCACGGCTAAAAAATTACCAATTATTAAGTCATCATGGGTCCTCAAACACAGCACGGCCAAGCGACTGCTTAAAGCCACACCGCCTAAAAAAGTTATGAAACACCTGGGCTACAGATCAATCGACTCGATGTTAAAGCGTGAGAATATCGACGAGCTTTATGCCTCACTTAGATTTGCCGAATCACCCAGTTGGCTGAGTCGGTTTATAGCCAGTTACAAAAATCTGCGCCCTAGCGACTTTGAAACCAGAGACATTAGTATTATTGCCATGCCTGGTAAAAGATGGGGTAAATTATCCCAGGATTTTGTTTACAGCCACCACCACAATGTGGCTAGCCTAAAGGAAATGGGCATCATTGCCGTTTTGCCTATGCCAATCGACAGATTACAGGGAATCAGTATTACCGTACTGCCTCTGCTGGTTCATTATATAAACGAACTTCGTCTTTACAGTGCCTTTTTTAAATTGCAACAAGTCAAACCGCATTTTGCCACTATTCTGATCAACACACTTACCCGCGACCCGAATGATACCGCTTCCATCGCCGGTCAACCAGTCCATTGGCGAGTTATCCAGCGCCACTTTGGTAAACTCGACAAAAGCCGTCACCCAGAAGTTTTTGAACCACATGTCCAACCTGATGATTTGACTTGGAAAAGTGCTGAGGACGTACTCTATAACCTTGAGCCGGCCCTAAAATTCTGGGAAGACCTGGACTATATAGCTATTATGCATGAAGGTCGTCCAGTATCCTTTGGACTTCGGGACAACGCTGTCAGCTATTGTAATGGCCTGCCGTACGGACAACAATCTATCCAAAACTTTCAAGATGCTCTGTCCAGTGAAATATTTGTCCGATATCTGGGCCAGGAATCAATTGAAGAACAGGTGATTAAGCAACTGGATAGTGGTATAGCTGATCCGAAACTGATGATAGAGAACCTGCGGAGCATATTTTAAGATGTATCAAATTTGCATATCTGGGGCTGCCAAAGGCAAAAGCTCCATAGTTGGCAAGCGCCTGGCGCACGACAGCGGTGTAGCCGTTGCTAAAAGTGGGCATGCACTTTTAACCGGCGCAACCATTGGGTTACCCCATAATGCTGCCATTGCTTACAAACAAGCCGGTGGTGTCATGAGCTTGGGTATTAGCCCAGCTGGCAGTAAAGTCGAGCATGTCATGAAGTACCGCCTGCCGACTAGACCATATGACGCTATCATCTATACCGGCATGCACTATGTTGGTCGTGATGCCTTTATGATTAACTCCAGCGACGCGGTTATAAGTATAGGCGGCCGTCTGGGCACACTTCATGAAGCCGTATTGGCACTGGAGACTCATACACCAATTGGTTTCCTGCACGGGGCCGGTGGTACGGGCGACTATATTAACGATGTTTTAAAGGCGGCTGGCCGCGAACCTGGCGAAGATGCTATCTTTGGTGACGATCCCCGGGAATTGTTAACTCGCCTAATAAACATACTGGATATCGAACACCAACAGTACAAAGATATTTTTTCCTAATCCTGAGATAGATATTAATATCAAGAGCGCAAACCCAAAACACGACTGCCAATAGTTCTTTGCTACAATTAAAGGATGGCCAAATTCCATCTTAAGAGTAGCTATAAGCCAACCGGTGACCAACCAGGGGCTATTGCCCAATTGACAGATAATCTTTCCAAAGATGTAAAAGAGCAAACTTTGCTGGGCGTTACCGGCAGTGGTAAGACTTTTACAATGGCCAATGTAATTCAAAACGTTCAAAAACCCACTTTGGTTCTGAGTCACAATAAAACCTTGGCTGCTCAACTCTACAGCGAATTTAAAAACTTCTTCCCAGATAACGCTGTTCATTATTTTGTCAGCTACTTTGACTATTACCAACCGGAAGCCTACATGCCGCGGACTGATACTTATATAGAAAAAGACAGTCAGATTAATGAAGAGATTGATCGCTTACGCCACGCTGCTACCGACGCGCTACTAACTCGCCGGGATGTCATAATTGTCGCTAGCGTGAGCTGTATCTACGGCATAGGTTCGGTAGAAGATTACGGAAATATGGCGGTTCATCTTAAAAAAGGCGAACGGCGAATACGCGATAAACTACTAAGACAGCTAACCGACATTCAGTACCACCGTAATGATCTGGATTTTGCCCGCGGCAACTTCCGCGTTCGCGGCGACGTTATAGACATCTTCCCGGCTGGCGAGGAAACCGCCTACCGAGTTGAGTTGTTTGGTGATGAGATAGATAGAATGACAAGAATAGATCCGCTTACTGGTGAAATCATTGGAAACTTAAATGAACTTAAAGTCTTTCCAAGCTCCCACTACGTTACACCGCAGGATAAGCTCAAATCCGCCCTTAGTAAGATTGAGCATGAACTAGAGGAACGCCTGGCATTTTTTAAAAAGAATAACCAATTATTAGAAGCCCAGCGCTTGGAACAACGCACCCGTTTTGATCTGGAAATGATGGAAGAAACTGGTTTTGTGAAGGGCATAGAAAACTACAGCCGCTACCTAACTAACCGCGAACCAGGCGAACAACCGGCCACACTTCTAGATTACTACCCCGATGATTACATGATGTTTATCGACGAGTCGCACATGACCATCCCCCAGGTGCGTGGTATGTACAACGGCGATAGAGCTCGTAAAGAAGTCTTGGTGGACTATGGCTTTCGCTTGCCTAGTGCCTTGGATAACCGTCCGCTGACATTTACTGAATTTGAACGGCATATGAATAAGGTTGTCTACGTAAGCGCTACGCCAGCGGATTTTGAATTGTCGCGCAGTCCCAAACCGGCTGAGCAAGTTATTCGTCCGACGGGCCTGCTAGATCCTAGTATTGATGTCCGCCCCATCAAGGGTCAGATCGATGATTTGATAAGTGAAATTAAAGCCACGGTAGATAAACGCCAACGGGTACTGGTTACAACCCTAACCAAACGCATGGCCGAAGACCTAACGGATTACCTAAAAGAGGTAGATATTAAGGTGACATATCTGCATAGCGATGTGGAAACTCTGGAACGCACCGACATTTTGCGCGATCTCAGGCTTGGCGTTTATGACGTAGTGGTTGGAATTAATCTGCTACGCGAGGGCTTGGATCTGCCAGAAGTCAGTTTGGTAGCAATTCTTGACGCCGATAAAGAGGGCTTCCTGCGCAGTGAACAGGCTTTGATTCAAACTATTGGCCGAGCGGCTAGACATATCGAAGGACGAGTGCTAATGTATGCCGACCGAGTGACTGGCAGCATGCAGCGGGCTATCAACGAGACTAACCGCCGTCGCAAAATTCAAGAAACTTACAATAAAGAACATGGCATTACAGCTACGGGTATAAGTAAGTCAGTTGAAAAAGGCTTACGACCTGATTTACCGGAAGAAGCCAAAAGAGCCAAACTCGACCTAAAGAAAATCCCCAAAGACGAATACGGCCATCTTATAAAGGACTTAACGGCTCAAATGGATATGGCGGCTGCCAATCTGCAGTTTGAAACGGCTGCCGAACTTAGAGATATAATTGCCGATATAAAAACCAAACTATAACTTCGAGTCTGGTGTACGCGGCGGCGCGTCAATGTAGCCGATTCTTTTCATACCAAGATCAATCCAGCGCTTGTACCGGGGAACAGTTTTAAGAGCGTCATAAACCAACAGATCAATTCGGTGTCTAACACCGGAAGCTATCTCTTCCTGCATATGCCTTCGTGAATTATTGAAGCCGATAAAACTAAATTCACCCAAATTTCGCGCTAGCTTGAAAAAGGCTTCTTGTATTTCAGGCTCAGGTTCTCTAATTGGCAATACATCGGAGACAGCTTCTCTCACACGCTCGGCGGGTCGGGTCGGGCTAACTTCCGGTAGAAACTCGGTTGCTGCCATTTTATGTTTTCCTAGTTCTTGTGCTTATCGTAGGACTATTATTTTTAGTTGTCAAGTATATCTCGAGCCAATAGACTGAACTCTGCTATAATTTTATGAAATGGCAAAACTTAATCGAAACGATATATTGAAATTGGCCAAACTTGCCCGGCTGGAATTATCGGAAGGCGAAATTGAACAATTCCGCAGTGAGATTAGTGAAATATTAGGCTATGTCGAGCAGCTTCAGTCGGTGGACAGCGCTAAACTGGAGCCGACTTATCAGGTAACCGGGCTTAAAAACGTCACTAGACCGGATAAGCCAGTCAATTACGGAACCAACCAAAAGGATTTACTTAAAAACGTTCCAGCTTTGGATGGTAACTACATAAAAGTTAAGAGAGTGCTCTAATATGAGCTCCTGGCCAAGCATTGCTGATATTGCCAAGCAAACCAAGTCTGGAAAACAATCGTCCAAGGCCAATGTTCAAAAAGCCCTAAAGACCATAAATTCTAACTCCAGCTACAGAGCTATTATTGCCACGACCGAGCAAAGAGCCATTCAGCGTGCTGAGAAAATCGACAAGCTGATCAAGTCTGGCCAAGAGGCCGGCCGCTTGGCCGGAGTGCCTTTTATTGCTAAAGACAACTTCCTGGCTTTTGGAGCCAACACCACTGCCGCCAGCAATATGCTTAAAAACTTTGACGCTCCCTATCAGGCTACAGCTATCAAGCGGCTGGAGGCCGAGGGCGCTATCTGCGTAGCTAAAGCCAATCTGGATGCTTTCGCACATGGCTCGAGCACTGAAAATAGTGACTTTTTTACCACCCGAAATCCCCGTGATAAAAGTCGAGTCCCCGGAGGCTCATCTGGCGGATCGGCGGCGGCCGTGATGCTTGATATGGCGCCATTTGCCCTTGGCACTGACACTGGTGGTTCGATTCGCTTACCGGCGTCATTTTGCGGAGTCGTGGGTTATAAACCAACTTATGGACTTGTCTCGCGCTCTGGCGTCATTGCCATGGCTAGCAGCACTGACGTAATTGGCCCGCTTAGTCGCACAGTTGACGACGCCGCTCTTGTGCTGGACGTATTGGCCGGACCAGATCCATTAGATAGCACAACCATTGAACGCTCTAAATCTAGCTACGCTGATTTAACCGACAGCTTAAAAGGCAAAACCATCGGTATTATCAAGGAGTATATGGACGATGGCTTGGATACAGGCGTAAAAAAACAAATCGATCGGGCGGTCGCAGACATTAAAAAAGCCGGCGCTAAAACCATCGAGGTTAGCTTGCCGTCGGTATCGCTATCCTTGGCTGCCTATTACATTCTGGTGCCAGCCGAAATCAGCAGTAACTTAAGCCGTTATGACGGCCAAAGATATGGCTATAGTTCTAAAAATGCTAAAGATCTAGAAGCCAGTTATTCCCAGTCTAGATCCAAGGCTTTCAACAGCGAAAACAAGCGCCGTATCATGATTGGCACTTATGTGCTAAGCAGCGGTTACTACGACGCCTATTATAAAAAGGCCCAAACTATTAGAACTAAAATAATTAAGGAATTTGACAGGGCCTTTAAAAGTGTCGACTTTTTGCTTGGACCAACCGCGCCCTCAACAGCATTTAAAATAGGTGCCAATACGAGTGACCCCCTAAAAATGTATTTAATTGACGTAATGACAGCGGCCGCCAACCTAACAGGCATGCCAGCAATTAGTATCCCAGCCGGCGAATCGGGCGGTCTCCCGGTCGGTCTGCAACTAATGGCGCCTCAGCACCGAGACCGAGAGTTACTGTCAATCGCTAAAGCTGTAGAGGGTCTTATGCCATGAACAAGCAGCTATTAATAATTATTGCCTTGGCTTTTTTTGCCATACTTCTACTTTCAGCTATTACTATTGTCTGGATCAGAATTACCAAAAAACGGCGCCTACCAGCCTGGTTCCGTGAAAAGTGGCTGGATATCCAGCGTTTATGCACCAAAAAGGAAACCTGGGGACTGGCAGTCATCAATGCCGATAAGCTGCTGGACAGTGCCCTTAAGAAAAAGCGTATCAAGGGTAAAACCATGGGTGAACGTTTAGTTGCGTCCCAACACCGCTTCAGCGACAACGACAGTGTCTGGTATGCTCACAACCTGGCCAAAAAGCTTTTGAGCGATTCCAGTAAAACCTTGCGCGAAGCTCAAGCCAAAAAGTCGCTGATTGGCGTCCGCCAAGCCTTAAGAGACCTAGGTATGCTACATGGCAAGTAAAGCTTCAACTTCTAAATACAAGACCACTGTCGGTATTGAATGCCACGTGCAGCTAAAGACCGCCACCAAACTGTTTGCAGCTGTCGGCAATGATGCCCGTGAAGCACCGCCTAATACGCTGATCAGTCACATTTGCCTGGGCATGCCCGGCGCCCTGCCGGTACTTAATGAAAAAGCTGTCGAACTGGCGGCTCGTATGGCCTTTGCCCTAAATACCAGACCGCAAAAATATAGTTTCTTTGAGCGTAAACACTATTTTTACCCGGATTTGCCAAAAGGTTACCAAATAACCCAGTTGGCCCATCCAATTGTGGTTGGTGGCAACGTTACGATCGAAGTTGATGGCAAGTCCAGAACTGTTAGCGTCAACCGGGTGCAAATAGAAGAAGATGCCGGCAAAAATACCCATCCCCAGGCCAAAGATTATTCATTGGTCGATCTAAACCGAGCCGGAACACCGTTACTAGAAATAGTTTCGGAACCAGATATGCACTCCCCTCAGGAAGCCAAGCAATATGCCCATGAACTCTATTTGCTAGTTAAATATGCTGGAATATCGGACGCTGATCTTTACCACGGCAATATGCGCTTTGATGTCAATGTAAGCGTTAGCGCCAGCAAAGTCCTTGGTACTCGTACCGAAACCAAAAACCTAAATTCCTTTAGAAGCGTTGAAAAGACGGTTGAGTTTGAAGTAAAAAGACAAATTGAACTGCTTGAAAAGGGCCAAACAATTTTCCAGGAAACAAGGGGATGGGACGACGCTAAACAAAAAACCTTTAGCCAACGCGGCAAGGAAGAAGCCCACGATTACCGTTATATGCCTGAGCCGGACGTGCCACCAATCGAGCTCGACAATGATTATATAGATAATGTACAGGCCCAAATGCCAGTATTACCGGACGAGTGGCGCCGGCGCTTAAGCTCGCTGGGACTTGATGCCAGCTACACGGACAGTCTGCTTGAGGCGGAGGTCGAAAATGAGCGCTTTGGCTACTTGCCATTGATAGAACAGAATTTAGATAAGCCAGACATGTCAAGGCAACTAGCCAACTGGTTTGTCAACATTGAAATTCCGCTGCGACGAAATGGCGAAGGCGATGAACCGTTAAAAGACTCTACCCGCACGGAGATATACGCTGAAGTTTATAAACTCACCCAGACAAATAAGCTCAGCTCAACTAGCGCCAAAGCCTTACTAGAGACTTTGCTCAGTCATGGCATTAAACCTGACAGCATTGAAAAATATGCCCAAGAGCAGGGCCTTATTCAAGTATCTGATGAGCATGAAATTACCAAAATTGTAAAAGACGTTATCCAGGCTAATCCCAAAGCCGTGGCATCAATTAAAAGCGGTGAAGCCAAGGCAATTGGTTTTTTGGTAGGCCAGGTTATGAAAAAATCCCTCGGCAAGGCCAACCCAGAACTGGCGCAAAAACTTATCAAGCAGCAACTTGATGTATAATGATGACTATGACTTCTAGTGAGCAGTTTTTGGTTATAGTGCTAAGTGTAGTATTAGCCATATTCTTAATTATTGGCATTGTTGCTCTAACTAAAACCATTCAAATTCTAAACCACATAAAGCGAATTATCGAAAAAGCTGAAAAAATTGCCGACCAAGCTGAAGCGGTTGGTGATTTCTTTCAAAAAACTGCCGGACCAGCCGCCATTGTTAAGCTGGTTTCTAACATAGTCCACTCCTTTAGCTCAGCCAAACATAACAAGAAGGAGAATAAGTTATGAAAAGAACTAATCGCCTGGCTATAAGTGCGGTAATAGCGGCCGCAGCCGGCTATATTGCCGGTATTTTAACGGCCCCCAAAAGCGGCAAAGATACCAGAAAAGACATTCAAGATACGGCCGTAAAAGTCAAAACCGAAGCTGAGAAAAAACTTAAAGCTTTGCACAGCGAACTAAATGACTTACTTGATCAAGCTAAAAGCGGCGCCCGGAAAGTACAAAAGGGCGCTGGTGATGAGTTTGCGTCGATTGTTACCAAGGCTCAAATCGCCAAAGAAAAAGCCCGGGAAATATTATCTGCTCTTCATGATGACGACGCTAACGACGAAGATCTAAAGAAGGCTATCGACCAAGTCAAACAATCCATCAAGCACCTTAAGGCTTACGTCGCAAAAAACAAACCGTCAACCGACACCAAGTAAATAAATTCGTTGTATTTATAGGTAAATATGAGCCTGGGTGGGTTTAATTTATTATAATAGACCAATGAACTAGAGGGGATTATGCCAAAACCAAAGCTGCAGACCAGTGACTATGTTCATCTGCACAACCACACCCAATATAGTTTGCTCGACGGACTGACTAAGGTTCCGGCGCTGATAGAGACTGTTAAAAACCTTGGCATGGACGCCGTGGCTATAACCGATCATGGCACCTTGTCTGGCGTAATTGAATTTTATAAAGCCGCTAAGGCGGCCGGCATCAAACCCATAATCGGTATAGAAATATATGTCGCGCCGCGCTCACACACAGATAAAGACCCAGCCAAGGATAAAAACTCCTACCACTTAACGCTGCTGGCTATGAATAACCAGGGTTACCAAAACCTAATGCGCCTTAGCACCATTGCTAATCTGGACGGCTATTATTACCGGCCGAGGGTTGACCATGACTTACTTAAAAAATATAACGAAGGCCTGATTGTGTTGAGCGGTTGCATTGGTGGTGAGGTGTCAGATGCACTGCGTCAAAACCAATACCAGCAGGCCAAACAAGCGGCTAAGTGGTACAAGCAGGTATTTGGCGACCGCTACTATCTAGAAGTTCAGGACCATGGCCACCCTGAACACACCAGTATGTGGGCGGAACAGGCACTAGTTACCGAGCAAACTTTTAAACTGGCTAAAGAACTATACCTGCCGTGTGTGGTAACGTGTGACGCCCACTATCTAAAACCTGGCGACCAAGAAGCCCATGAAATACTGCTATGCGTGCAGACTGGTTCATATCTAACCGACGAAACCCGCATGAGTTTAAAAAAATTTGAACTGCATGTAACCGACCCTAAGCAAATAATTAGCCGCTGGGGAGGGAAGACACCCGAAGTTATTACCAATAGCAAAGTGATAGCCGATCGCTGCCATGTCGAACTGGAACTTGACAAGATCTTAATACCAAAATTTCCGCTGCCCAGAGGCGCAACTGAAAAATCTTATCTTAGACGGTTGGTCTACCGTGGTTTGGCTTGGCGCTACGGCGGTAAAACCGAGGCTGAGGCCGAAGCTAGCGATGAAATTGAAGCTAAACAGAACTTACCACTCGATATTATTGTCAGGGCCGAGTACGAGTTAAATGTCATTAATGAAATGCGCTTTAATGCCTTCTTTTTAATAATTGCAGACTTTATTAACTGGGGTAAGGACCGTGGTATTGTCTTTGGACCGGGTCGCGGCAGCGCGGCCAGTTCCATAATTTCCTACGCTCTTAAAATTACCGAACTTGACCCGCTAAAGTATGACCTATTGTTTGAGCGGTTTTTAAATCCAGACCGTATTAGCATGCCAGATTTTGATATCGACATTCAAGATTCAAACCGTGGTGAGGTTATTGCCTACTGTGCCGATAAATATGGCACCGATCGTGTGGCCAACATTGTCACCTTTGGTAAAATGGCGGCCCGTAACGCCGTGCGTGATGTCGCCCGGGTTCTGCAGGTTCCTTATGCTGAGGCTGACCGTTGGGCCAAAATGATCCCACCACCCCTACAGGGCCGGCATATCCTGCTGGAGACTTCGCTTAAAGATAACGCCGACTTAAAACAGGAATATCGAACCAATGACCAAGCCAAACGGGTATTTGACTTAGCGGTCCAGCTGGAAGGTACTATCCGCTCACACGGCGTGCACGCTGCCGGCGTGGTCATCGCGCCTGATGACATTGTTAACTACTCGCCACTGGAAATGGCCCAGAAAGGGGTAGTAGCTACCCAATACTCAATGGGCCCGATCGAAGATATTGGACTACTTAAAATAGACTTTCTGGGTCTGTCCAATCTAACAACTATAAAAAACGCTCTTAGGATTATTAAAAAAGTGTATAAGCGGGACATAGATATTAATAAGTTGCCGCTTAATGACACGTCAACCTTTGAACTTTTACAAAATGGCGACACGACCGGTGTCTTTCAGCTTGAATCAGCCGGCATGAAGCGCTACTTAAAAGAACTCAAGCCAACCGTCTTTGAGGACATTATCGCTATGGTGGCGCTGTACCGTCCAGGACCGATGCAATGGATAGAAGACTTTATTGCTCGTAAGCATGGTCGCCGCGATATAACCTACATCCATGAGGCCATGGCACCGGCTCTAAAAAATACTTATGGAGTTATTGTTTACCAAGAACAGGTGATGCAAATAAGCAAGGAAATGTGCGGCTTTTCAGGTGGCCAAGCTGACACCTTGCGAAAAGCCATCGGCAAAAAAGACCCCTCAGTGCTAGCCAAATTAAAGGGTGACTTTATTGAGGGAGCTATCAAAAAAGTTGGAGCTGATCGCAAATTAATGGAGAGGTTCTGGGGGCAATTAGAAGACTTCGCCGCTTATTGCTTTAATAAGGCCCACGCTGCTTGCTATGGTTTAATCGCCTATCAAACAGCATATTTAAAAGCCCATTACCCCGACGCCTTTATGGCGGCACTCATGACCAGCGACTACGACAACACTGATCGACTAGCTATAGAAATTAGTGAATGTGAACACATGGGTATAGAAGTCTTACCGCCGGATGTTAATGAATCTTTTGTAGAATTTGCGGTCGTGCCAGGTGCACAGAAAATTCGGTTTGGTCTAGCGGCTGTCAAAAACGTCGGTACCGGCGCCGTAGAGGAAATACTAAGGGCCCGCGAACAAGAAGGTAAATTTAGCACTCTGGAGTCTTTCTTCTCTAGCGTGAACACGCGGGTAGCTAACCGCAAAACCATGGAAAGCCTAATTAAGTCTGGTGCCCTAGACTCTTTTGGTGATCGTAGCGCGCTACTAAACAATTTGGATAACTTACTGGCCTATGCTAGCCGTGTCCAAAAACAGCAAGATGCTGGCCAAACTGATTTGTTCGGCGGTGAATCAACCGGCCAGGAGGAACTATCCCCCAAACTAACTCTGGATGCACCGGGACCAGTCTATAATTTAAACGAGCAACTTCAGTGGGAGCGTGAACTTCTAGGAATTTATTTATCCGAACATCCACTGCAGCGTTATACAAAAACTCTAGCTAAAAATACTAAGCCAATAGCCTCACTTAGCGATCTAACTGACGGCAAAAGCGTTGACGTCGGCGGTATTATTACCAATGTTCGCGAAATTACCACTAAAAATGGTCAAAAAATGGCCTTCATTCGTTTGTCTGATACCAGCGGCGACATTGAACTGGTTTTATTCCCCAAAGTTTATCAAGAATCGGTCGACTTATGGCAACGCGATAAAATTCTAATAGTGCGAGGCAAAACTAACCGGCGCGGCCAAAACGGTGATTCAGAATTAAAGATTATGGTAGACAGTGCCAGTGAGCTAACCCAGGAAGACACTGACGCAGCTGAGGTAAAGCAAAAACCAACTAAACCTACTGGCACAACAAAAGGCCAGCGGGTTTATATACGCCTGCCCAGTAGCGAAGACCAAGCCACGCTAATAAATATCAAGGAGATAGTCGACAACCATGCCGGCGCCACTGATGTTGTGCTAGTGATGGGGGCTGGAGCTAGCCAACAGGCTATTAAATTACCTATGAAAATAGACAGGGACGATACAACGATAGAGCAGCTGACTTCTTTAGTTGGCGCCGATAACGTCAAAGTCCAATAAAAACAAAAACATTCCGTTTGTGCTTATTGACTTAGAAAGTGTTAATATTTCTCTCATGTCAAAAGAATTCTCAGAACTAGCACCAAGAGAAGATAGTTGGGGAACCAGCTATTTATTTAAAGATCGGTCTGCCTTCGGGCATGAAAAATGGGTGCCGACACTTTCGGATGTTTATTCTGCCAAAACTATTGGCCAGCAAAAAGATACTCTTGGTTTTGCAATCGCCAACGTGGCCGCTTATTACACTGGTTTGCGAGAAATCTCACGCAATAGACTGGAGTATCACTCTCACCCTTTAAAGGCTCGATTTAAATTTACACCGGAACAGAACCCTGCTCCCCAACTGACCTATGTTACCATCGGCAAGGTTGCCCGAATTGGTTACCAAACTCCAGACCAAGCTACACCAAATCCGGCCTTTGCCGTAATAGACATTCCAGGAGAGGACTATCGCAGAATAGTCCGCAGCCATGCTGAAAAGTTAAGTGATGCCGAGAGGATCGTCACTACCGAAGTGGTTCAAGCCTTGGCACAAGATTTGGATTACATTTATCCTGATTTAGAAATTTATCAAAAGCTGGCAACAGAACTACCCAATATTTCTTAGCGGATAAAACCAGCTGTTTGAGTGACAATAACGCTCAGTCCCATAAGACTAATAACTGTGACATCAAATATGGCGTGGTGAAGCACATAACGCTCGCCCCTGCGAATCCATCTATGTAGCGCTAGTGAATGACGAGTTGCCAGGGCCGCAATGCCTAAAACTGTAGTAATGGAGGCAAACGAGACAAGCCAGGGCAAAGTGCCATTGGTTAGGGCGGCCAGTCGGGAAATACTTTTTGTCGCTGGCTCGACAACTGGAGCTGTGCTAGGGGAAACAGTCTGGACTGGCGAAGGTTCAGTTTTGTTTGCCGCTGACTTTTTTGTAGCTGTAGCCGGTACCTTGGTTTGGGTGGCTGCCTTAGTTTGTGTGTTAGCGGTTGGACTGCTTGAGCTTGGGACTGCGGTACTGGCGCCCAAGACAGGTTGGCCATACATGGCGACAACTATAGTCTCAGGCCCACTTTTTTGATAGTTACTGGAATTAGCATAACCAAAACCTACTTCACTAAAATTCTTGTTTAGCATATTCGCCTTGTGCTCTGGACTGTTCATCCAGCCAGCTACCGTATCTTCACTGGTAATAAAGCCATAAGCCAGATTTTCACCAGCCGATTTATATTGGTAACCGGCGTTGGTTATAAAGACCCAAGGCGGGTCGCCATCCGGCGTATTATGCGACCAGTAATTGCGCTTGGCCATATCGTTTGCCTTAGCTTGGGCAGCTTTATCTAGCTTGCTGTTTATTTTTAGAGCCGCAACATTATAGTTGGATCTATCCTTGTTGGTGGCAGTGAGTAAACCACTAACGCTCATACTGGTAGCGTAAGCTAACACGCCGCGGTGGATTCTCGGCTGCCACAGGACGCTAAACACTAACGCAATGCCCAGTATTACCGCCAATGGCATATATGGCCAGTAAACTTTCAAAAAGTGTCTGGTGTGTTTTTGGTGTCGGCCGTGTCTTTTGTGTTCGCTTGTTGCCCTGGATGCAACCATAACTAGTTTATTATAGCTGTTATTTGATATTTTTCGAAAACTTTATTCAAACTTTAAGCCTGGTGAAATAGTAGACAGTGGCTACCGCAAAGACGGCTACCACTACCCAGCCGTACCAGGCTAAGCTATTAGACGAACTAGAAGACTTCTTTGAGCTGTTGTTATTGGTTTGGCTAGTGGGTTTGTTCGTACTGGCGCTGCTAGTATGTGTAGCGGCGGCCGACTGAGCCTTGGTTTTATTGGTCGGGTTCAGATCAGCCAGATCAAAGCTGGCAAGCTGTGCATAAAAATTCCAAGCGACAAGTTGTTGGGCGGTCAATTTTCTACCACTGGCGATATATTTTTGCAAAGTATCAAACGGTATAGTCACTGACTCGCCAACACTGAGAAGATGGCTACCGACTTTTTGGACAGTATTGGTTTCGCAGTACATAGCCACCGCCGGCGACAGCTTAATATGCTTAGCCTGGGCATATAATTGCACGGAGCGTCGGGCGATTATACTTAAGTTATCCCCAGGGCGGGCAATATAGGTGTAGGCGGTTGGTGGTTTTGAGCTAGCCGTTTGACTAGTCGCGGCTGAAGCCTGGCCTGGTCGGCCGAATAAAAACAAGCTTGCGGCCAAAACGGCTACAAAAAGACTTTTATTAGTTAGTAATTTTATTTTCATTGCAGGACCTCCAAAGTTAATGATGCCCCACCGCTTATGCCTATAGACTACATCGTCTTTTATTTATTTGCAACGATATTTTATAAAAATCTTATATGATAAAG
>CAZFNQ010000002.1:0-52375 GCA_964520375.1 uncultured Candidatus Saccharibacteria bacterium | reverse complement strand
TGTTTGTCGGTAATCAGTACTACCCAGGCCCAACCACCGGCAGTATGATTCAAAATGGCGGTGATGCCAGCTTGGCTAATCTGGATGTCAGCGGCAGTGCCAATGTTGCTGATCTGAATGTCTCTGGCGCAACCACACTGGCCAACCTGACAGTTACTGGAAGTGCCACTTTAGCTAAGCTTACGGTCAACGGCAGCAGCACCTTCAACGGTACGTTGTCTGTTAACGGCCATATCATTAGTGGCGGTGCTAACCCAACTATTACTAAGGCTGCTAGTTGCGGGGCAGGTTGCACGGCAACAATATCTGGTAGCGACACTGCCGGCATTATTACAATCCATACTGGCACAGGGGCTGATTCTGGAACCCTAGCAACTGTGACATTTGCCAATGCTTATGGCAGCGGGCCGACAGTTGTATTAACACCAAAGGACATACCGGCTGCCTCGACCTATCCAGAGTACTATTACGACTCGAACACCACCACCTTTGAACTTAAGGTTTATACGGCCTTAACGGATAGTAAGATCTACAGCTTCAGCTACCACATTATCCAGTAAAAAGGGACAAATCCTATTGCACCTCGCCGTCTGTGCGTTCCGGTGAGATAGTTAGTGACCAGTCGTCTTCTAACGGTCTGTTCTGGTCACAGTTGTGAAATTTACTAATAATCTTGTGCTATGCGCCTATACATTTTATAATTATACATAGACAAACATAGGCTATAAAAAAATAACAGAGGTTGGATATTTTCAAACTATGAAGTTTACTTACATCGTGACGATTATCTCATTGTTGGCACTAGTGCTTGTCGGCGCAGCGATCACCTCCAACCGTCGAGCCACGGCAAGTGTGCCCGGTATCAACGTGATCAAACATGTGATTGTGATCACGCAGGAGAACCGTTCATTCGATCATTACTTTGGCACCTTCCCGGGCGCAAACGGGATTCCCATCGGTACCTGCGTACCCGATCCGGCATTGGGCACCTGTGTTAAGCCGTTCCACAGCAACACTGACGTGACTTCCGACGCTCCACACGGGGCTGCTAACGCCACCGCAGACATTAACGGCGGCAAAATGGACGGGTTCATTGCTCAAGCCGAACAGGCGGGTAGCATTAAGCCGCGTGACGTCATGAGCTACAAGGACCAACGGGAGATCCCGAACTACTGGGCATACGCCAAGAACTTCGTCTTGCAGGATCACCTGTATGAGCCTTCCGCCTCATGGAGCCTGCCAGCGCACCTCTACTTGGTCTCGGGCTGGTCGGCAGTTTGCACCTCCACGACGGACCCAAGCACGTGCAAAAGTAGTTTATCGCCGACACGAAACACCGTATCTTACCCGTGGACTGATCTCACTTATCTCCTGTACAAGAACCATGTAAATTGGAAATACTTTATAATGACCGGCAAAGAGCCGGATTGCGTCGACTCTGGGTCGATCAATTGTGTGCCCGGCTCTCAGGACTCCTCCACTTCGAGCGTTTGGAACCCGCTCCCCAGTTTTGAGACCGTAAAGAACGACGGCCAGCTCGGTAATGTACAATCAGTGGAGAACTTCTTCACCCGGGCCAGGAACGGTACACTTCCCGCAGTGAGCTGGATCGAGCCATCCGTCGAGGTCAGTGAGCACCCCAATAAATTGATCAGCGCTGGCCAGACCTATGTGACGGGATTGATCAATGCTGTCTCAAGCGGGCCAGAATGGAACTCCACGGCCATCTTCTTGAACTGGGATGACTGGGGCGGCCTCTACGACCACGTCAACCCGCCGAAAGTGGATGTAAACGGCTTCGGTCTGCGCGTGCCCGGCATTATCATCAGCCCATACGCCAAAGCCGGTATCGTCGATCATCAGTCAGCATCATTTGACGCCATCAACCGATTCATCGAGGACGTCTTTCTCGGCGGTCAGCGCATCAATCCTGCCACCGACGGCCGACCCGACCCTCGTCCAGATGTCCGCGAAAGTCTTTCAGCCTCCGGTAACCTCACCACGGATTTCAACTTCTTCCAAACCCCCCGACCACCTCTCATCTTGCCCCTACACCCCACAACTGATCTGAAATAAACCCTAAAATCTGACACCAGATTCTATAAGAAAACCCCCACAAATAGAAAATATCTAACCCAGGCATCCTTATAAACGTTACTTTATTTTTTATTTGATATTACTACTTTAAATTTGAGGATTTCTTACATACTCTAATTACAATACCCGATGCTTCAATTTTCTCTTAGTATTACTACACTCTACGGCTCTCAGCATTTGACTTAAAGACAAATGCAGATCCAAATGATTTTAAGAAAACATACATCAAGCTACAATTTAAATATATAAATACTAGTATTATAAGGCTAGTTAGATACTTGGTTCAACGTCTCTATCTTATTTACTTGAGGTGGGTTTGATGTTAATCTATCAATAGAGAAGGGAAGACAAAAATGGGGCAGATCATAGCGATCCTAAACCAAAAAGGCGGAGTCGGCAAAACTACCACAGCTATAAATCTGGGAGCTTATTTATCTAAAATGGGTCGCAATGTGCTTTTGGTAGACATGGATCCTCAAGGCAACACCACTAGCGGACTGGGGTTGGATAAACAAACACTCAGCGCAACAATGTACGACGTGCTGTTTGGTGGAGCTATAGTATCTCAGGCTGTACATGAAGCAAATATTAAGGGGCTAAGTATTTTGCCGGCCAATGCTAACTTGGCAGCCGCCGAAGTTGACTTGGCAGCTGAACCGAATCGCGAATATAAACTAAAAGAAGCCTTGCAAAATTTGACTTATGATTATGTACTTATTGATTGCCCACCTGCACTGGGTTTATTGACTATTAACGCACTTGTGGCTGCTAATTCAGTGTTAATACCTGTACAGGCCGAATACTACGCACTGGAGGGCCTAGGCCAATTACTTGATATAATTCAACGTGTGCGCAGTGGTCTTAACCCTAGTCTTGAAATCATGGGCGTCCTAATAACTATGTTTGATAGCCGCACTACTTTGTCAGAGCAAGTGGCAGGGGAGCTGAAAAAACACTTTGGTGATAAAGTATTCAGTACGGTTATTCCCCGCAATATCCGTTTGGCCGAGGCTCCCAGCTATGGCCGGCCAATTGCCGAACACGACAAATGGTCAAAGGGCGCCAGGGCGTACAAACAATTGGCCAAGGAGGTAGACAAAATTGGCAAACGTTAAATCTAAAGGGCTGGGCAGGGGTTTTGATTCCTTACTGCCTGGAAATTTTGACACCTCGATCTTAGTCAATGAAGATGAACGTATTCAAAAGCTGTCCTCGGCTGATATTTCACCTAATAAACACCAACCTCGGACTACTTTTGACCAACAAGCCTTGGCTGAACTTGCGGACTCAATAAAGCGTCATGGCATTTTGCAGCCCTTGGTAGTAACTCTTTCAGATGAGAGTGGTAAATATTATATTGTAGCCGGGGAACGCCGTTGGCGAGCAGCCAAACAGGCCGGACTAAGCCATGTGCCAGCCATTGTCCGCACAGCTAAAGAGTTAGAACAACTAGAGATTGCCTTAGTAGAAAATGTCCAAAGGGTTGATTTATCCCCTCTAGAACAGGCCAAATCTATACATAGTTTGCACGATCAGTTTAATATGGAATACGAAAAAATTGCTCAGCGATTAGGCAAAGCCTATACAACTGTCATTAATATAGTTCGCTTACTTGGTTTGCCGCCAGCAGCCCTGGATGCTTTAAACAATCATAAGATTACCGAAGGTCACGCCCGGGCTATACTGGCGCTTAAAGACACCGAACAACAAAACGAGCTGCTAAAAATAATCATAGAACGAGGCTGGTCAGTACGCCAGGCTGAACAATATGTTACAGCCCATAAACAGGGTGCTAAAACTAGTCAAAAGGCAAGCCAGCGGGTTAGTGCTACTACGCCGCAAACTGAAAAATTGGGCAAAATTCTAAAAACATCGGTTACACTTAGACGCATGGCCAAGGGTGGACGTTTAGAAATTGCCTTTAGAAATGAAACAGATCTTAAGCGCATAATCACTAAAATTAGCACCAATTAGAATCGTTGAAAACTCTAGAATACCTCAAACTTATTGAATGGAAAAATTCTGGCTGTTAGTTTTCCAACCACATCACTGGCCTCGATAGTACCAAAATATCGTGAATCCAAAGAATTAGATCGGTTATCTCCACAGACAAATATTTGATCGGGTGGTACTGTCAAGTCTACACTACCAGGGGTAGATTTTATTACGCTTCCGTAAGGTAGGGTTTTGTCAGGCTCAAAACCATTTGGATGAGCACCGTCAAAGATCTTTACTTGGCCATTTTTTACCACTACTCGGTCGCCTGGCAAGCCAATCACTCGTTTGACCAATTGTTTTTTGCCTGTAGTGCCAAAGTTTTGCAAGTCTTCTTTATTAAATATAATCACATCTCCACGGTGAGGGACATAGGGATGACCAGTTAATTTTGCCAAAGTCCTAGGTACTTTGAGCACAATCAAACGATCCTGGTTTTGAAGAGTAGTCTGCATACTATCACCGTCTACCTCGTAAGATTGGAATATAAAAGCCGTCAAACTAAAAGCGATCAAGGGTGCCAGAATTATTATAGCTAGAGTGGATAAAATGCTTTTTAAGCCTTCGCGGTCGTGGCGTTTGGGTGGTGTTTCGTAAGGCTCATTAGGTATAAGACTGGGCGTCTGAGCCGGTGGGGGATTGGAAGGGTTAACTTCTATTGTTGGCCCGGTTGGTTGTGGTTCAATTGTGGGCTGTGGCTCGGGATGTATGTCCATAACCGTTCACTATAGCCTATTTTTTAACATCGTGCACATGTTTACTACTTGGGGCAAAAAACGCTATACTTAACGCCACGTGGCTATGAATTTAATATCAAATAAACCTGTTAGTTGCCGACAATATATTGCCAACTCAAGCCAGCCTAAGAATATCAGTCAATCAATTGGTATTGGGCCTAATAAGATAGTGATATATTGTTCATCAAAAAACGTTAGCCATGATGGAAGAACCTAAATGAACCCAACTGATAATTTTAAGCGTCACAAAAAACACATCGGTCGTGCTAGTCTAGACGGTTTTATTTCGCCCGATAGTTTTAAACGACGAACTGGCAGTTTGGGTTTTAGTGATAAATCCAAAAATAATGCTGAGCAAGCTGACAAACTAGATAATTTTAACCGACCAGACGGATATCATCCAACTGTTACAACTGTAGCTGGAACTGAAGAGCAAACTCCACTGCTACCTAACGGGCCACGCATACGTCGCTCTAAAAGTGATTTGCTTTCAAGCGCAGATATACCGAAACAATCTGGCAAAAAACATCGCCGCAAATGGTTAAGGCGACCTAAGTCGTGGCCCAAGTTTTTCAAAAAAACCGCTCTAGGCTTGGGCGCTCTACTACTTATTACTGGTGGCTATCTAGCGTTTAAATTATATACCACACAGAAGCATATCTTTGCCGGTGGTGGCCATGCAGCAGCGGTTTGTGATGGCAATATACCAATAGATCAACTCAATAAAGAGGGTGATAGCCGAGTGAATGTATTGCTGATTGGTATTGGCGGACCAGGCCACGACGGACCTGATCTTACTGACACAATTATTATTGCTAGCATTGACACTATTAATGATAAAGTGGACCTTCTAAGTATTCCACGCGATTTATGGGTTCAAACACCCAGCGGAGGAGCCTCAAAGATTAATGCAATTTATCCCAACGCCAAACAAGCGTCGGTGGCCAAGGCTCAAAAAGGTAAAGTAAAAGATGGTTTAATTGCGTTAGATAAAACTGTCTCGCAAGTTATGGGCGTATCGATTCACTATAATGTGATAGTTGATTTTAAAGCTTTTAAAGAATCGGTTAATGCTGTTGGCGGTGTGACTGTTAAGGTGCCGGAGACGCTTTATGACCCGACAATAGCGTGGGAAAACAACTACAACCCAACAATTGCCGTTAAAGGTACCCAAACCTTCAATGGCAACAAAGCACTGTTGTACGCAAAATCGCGTGAAACCAGTAGTGATTTTGCCCGCGGCGAGCGCCAGCGTTTGTTACTAGTAGCTCTAAAAGAAAAAGTCCTGTCGCTTGGGACCTATAGCAACCCTATTAAAGTTTCAAACTTGTTGAACAGCTTTGGTAACAACGTTTACACCGATTTTGATCTAACAAGCGTTAAGTGTCTCTATAAGCAGGTATCTGAAATACCATCTTCCAATATTAAGTCCTTGGACTTGGTCACCCCACCTCACGCATTACTGACAACTGGTCCGATTGGCGGTCAGTCGACTGTTTTCCCGAGAGCCGGCTTGTTCGATTATGGAGCAATTCAAACCTACGTAAGAACTACTTTGCGTGATAGTGAGCTAGCTAAAGAAAACGCCAATATAATGGTTCTAAACGGCACTAATATTGCTGGTGCGGCAAATAAGCAAGCGACTATATTAAAATCTTATGGTTACCGAGTTGGCACAACTGGTGATGCTCCCAGCCACACATACCAAAAAACTGTCCTGGTCGATTTAAAGAACGGTATTAATAAATACACTCAAAACTATCTGGAAAAGCGGTTCGGAGTAAAAGTAATTAAAAAATTACCAGATAGCTCCATAAACCCAGGTACTGCAGATTTTGTTATAATAATTGGTGCAGATGCGACAAATAGTAACTAAACTTAAACCAGCCGCCGGCTTCGCTTATATTATTCATATATTATTGACAGCACTGTTACCAGCGCTGGTCTTTATTTTTGTACGCTTGAACTTTGTTGAGTTGGCGGCTGCCGTTATTTTACTCAGCAAATGGCGCATGTTAGCGGTTAAACCAAGACATTGGCCGGCAAATATACGCGCTAATGCGGTTGATATAATTGTTGGTTTGTCGTTTTTAATCTTTATGACCCACAGTGGTAGCCAACTAATGGAACTTATATGGGCTGTTACCTACGGTGTCTGGCTAATAGCTATAAAACCTATGTCGACTACCTTGGGGGTATCTGCTCAAGCGCTAATAGCACAATTCTTTGGTTTATCGGCCTTATTTTTAAACTGGGGTGACGCCTCGGTGTATTTACTGGTTATCACAGCTTGGTTGGTATGTTACAGCTCAGCAAGACACTTCTTAACAAGCTATGATGAGCCCCTGACTCGTTATTTATCTAATTCGTGGGCCTATTTTGGTGCGGCGATGGTGTGGATTCTTAGTCACTGGTTGTTATTTTACGGTGCTGTATCTCAACCGACTTTACTTCTTGGTGTAATTGGTTTTAGCTTGGCCACAGTTTATTATTTGGATCAAACTGATCGTTTGTCTATATTACTGCGCCGCCAGCTGGTTTTTGTTACCATTGCCGTTATTATAATAGTTCTAGCATTTTCTGATTGGAGTAATAAGGCCATTTAGGGGGAGGGTATTATGACCGATTCTAATGGATCATCTAAAAATCCAGCCGCTATTGTATTGCTTATAATACTTAGTTTATCTAGTGGTTTTTTTGGTGGCTGGCTTGGTGGGCGCAATCAAAGCAGTAATTTACAAAGTACTAGCGCTAAACAGCAGGTAGTGTTAAATGAAAGCTCGGTTATTAGTGACATTGCCAAAAAAGTTGGCCCCAGCGTAGTATCGATAGATGTTACCACTCAGAGTCGCCAAACTGATTTGTTTGGCTTTAGCCAGTCGTTCCAGCAGCAAGGTGCTGGTACGGGCTTTATAATTAGCGCCGAAGGAGTAATTATTACCAATCGACATGTAGTGCCTAGCGGAGTCACTAGCGTAAGTGTGACACTATCAGATGGTACACGGTTAAATAATGTCGATGTAATTGGTCGCACGGCCGACAGCGATCCGCTGGATATTGCTTTCCTAAAAATCAAGGACAAAAAGGGCAAGAGCCTAACGCCGGTTAAACTAGGCGATTCTGGCAAAATGCAAGTTGGAGATAAAGTGGTGGCTATTGGTAACGCGTTGGGACAGTTTCAAAATACGGTGACATCGGGGATTATTTCTGGCCATGGCCGCAGCCTTACGGCTGGTGATGGCAGTGGCACGGCTACAGAGCCTCTGCAGGACCTGTTTCAGACCGATGCAGCTATAAACGCTGGTAATTCCGGTGGTCCGTTAGTAAACATTAATGGCGAGGTAATAGGTATCAACACAGCGATTGCCGGTAACGCCCAAAATATTGGTTTTGCCATACCTATTAATGATGTCCAGGGCTTAATTAAGAGCGTTCTGAGTAAAGGCAAACTATTGCGGCCCTACCTTGGTGTTCAGTATCTGCCACTGACAGACGATGTCGCTTCACAGCTTAAGCTAAGTGTTAAACGTGGAGCTTATATAGTGCCCAGTCAGGGTGGACAAGCCTCGATTATTGCTGGCAGTCCAGCCGATAAAGCTGGTCTTAAAGAAAAAGACATAATCACCAAAGTAGACAATGTTAGAATTGATGAAAGTAACAGTTTAACATCTGTTTTAGGTCGTTATAGCGTAGGTGACACGGTTACACTTACAGTTCTACGCAGCGACAAAACTATAACCATAAAAGCCACTTTGGCTGCTGCTCCGCAAAACTAGTTTACAACTTCAAACAGTTGGATGAAATCGTTAGTAGTTTTTAATTGGTAGCCTGTTTCTTGGGCGATTTTTTTTAGTTTATCGTGTTGAGAGGGCAAGCTCTCGGTCAGAATGTACTTCGGTTTTTTTAACCCTTGCAAGATTCCTGCAATTTGCCGGAAGAGACTTCTATAAATATCCAGACCGTCTTTGCCTCCAAAAATGGCTATTTTAGGCTCATTCATAGCTGCCTGGTTGATGGTAAATCCATCAGGCACATATGGTAGGTTGGCAAGTATAACGACAGGGTTATGGTGCAGAGGGGTTAAAGGTTCCAGTAGGTTACCAGAGAAGAGCTTAATGTTAACTCGGTGCTTTTTAGAATTTTGGCCGGCCACCCATAGGCATTTAGGATCAATATCTGTAGCAATGACCTCCGCTTCTGGTATTTCCAATTTAGCTGATACGGCTAGGGCCCCAGATCCAGTTCCAATGTCGAGGATGATATATTTTCTATCTGCCGGTTGGTGTCTGCTGTCAACTAACTCTTTCAGGAGTTCAATTATTGCCTCGGATTCAGGCCTTGGCTCAAGAACATCGTTATTAATTAAGAATTCACGACCATAAAACTCAGTTTTACCTCTGATATATGCCAGAGGCTCATGATTCATCCTACGCTTCAGCTGTTGATTCAATTTGTTAAAGACTGGATCCTCCATAATATTATTTAGATGGGCAAGTAGCCAGGCTCGGTTCTTGCCAGTGAAATCTTCCAGCAAAACTAAGGCATCAAGCCTGGCCGTGCCAATATTTGCTTGCTCAAGCCCAGTAGTCGCTTGCTTTAGCCAATCACCGAGTTTCATTACTAAGTAACTCGTGTTCGTAGGCCAGGAGCTTGTCGGTCATGTCGTCAAAATTGCCATCCATCATTCCCGGCAAATTACTTCGGCTGTAACTAATGCGATGGTCGGTAACTCTATCTTGAGGGTAATTATAAGTTCGAATTTTCTCGCTACGGTCACCTGTACCAATCAATTTTTTGCGGGCATCAGATAAATCCTGCTGTTCATCGTCTATCTTCTTTTGAAGTAGTCTAGAGCGCAATACGCTCATTGCCTTGGCCTTATTTTTAATCTGGGATTTCTCGTCCTGATTGGCTACAACAATGCCAGTCGGCAAGTGTGTGATTCGTACTGCGCTATCGGTGGTATTGACACTTTGTCCACCGTGCCCACCCGAACGGAAGACATCTATACGCAGATCCGCATCTTTTATGTCTACATCAGTTTCTTCAGCCTCTGGCATTACAGCTACGGTGACGGTGCTGGTATGGATGCGCCCCTGACTCTCGGTGGCTGGTACCCGCTGCACACGGTGAACTCCGGCCTCAAACTTCAATTGGCGATAGGCGTCTAGGCCGCGGACAGCAAAAATAATCTCTTTATAACCGCCAGCTTCGCTCGGGCTTTCGCTTATAAGCTCGACTAGATAGTTCTTTCTTTCACACCAACGACTGTACATGCGGTAGAGCTCTCCGGCAAAGATACTAGATTCATCTCCACCAGCAGCTGCCCTAATCTCAACAATAGCATCCCGCTCGTCATTGGGGTCTTTCGGAGTTAGAAGAGCTGAAAGCTGATAGCCTAGCGCTGAGAGCTTTTGGCTGAGTTCTACAAGTTCGTTTTTAGCCAGCTCTGCCATGTCATCTGTACCCTTGGACATGATCTCAGCTTCAGATTTTTGCCGTTCAAGTTCAGTTCGCTTGTCAAAAAGTTTAATTAGGCGGTCCAATTCCTGCTGGCGCTTAGCCAATCTTGGATATTCGCGGGAACTAAAAACTGCTGGATCTTGCAGCTTTTTTTGCAAATCCGCGAATTCTTGTCTTAATTTTAGCTCTTTAGCTTCCATATCCTTACCTTAAGTATAAAGAAAACCGCCAACAAGTACTATCTTGTAAGCGGTTTTTCGATTGTATAGTTATTGACCGGTTTTAACTTCTGCTTTGGCAGCCTGTTTTTCTTGCTTGGCCGCCTTGCGGGCAGTTTGCTTTTTAGCAGCGTGGGCCAGCTTATCACGAGCGGCTTTACCTGCCGCTGCTCGGGCCTTAAACTTATCTACTCGACCCTCAATGTCTACAACTCGTTCCTCACCGGTAAAAAAAGGATGTGAAGCGCTAGAAATATGCACTTTCACCAAAGGATATTCTTTGCCATCTTCCCACTTAATAGTTTCCTCAGTTGCCACGGTGGAACGAGTCAAGAACTTAATGCCGTTATTGAGGTCCTCAAAGACCACAACTCGGTAGTTATCTGCGTGAATACCTTTCTTCATAGTCAGCGGTCAAGTATACATATCTGTTATTAAGGAGTCAAGAATATTAACTTCTTAAACCAGACTTGTAACAGAGTAACCTATCTGTTATATTAAGATAGTCAATTAATAATCAGCTGGGAGAGAATCCTGTTTACCGTTTCCATGTAGGGGCGGTAAGCTATCCCAAGTGAAGAGAAAGGATTACATGGCAATAACAACTACAAAAAAAGTAGGTTCAGTAAAAAATAAGCTTACTAAGGAAGCTATTGATTCTAGTAAAATAAAACAAATTACTGCTAGTGTAGATATTAAGAACTTACTAGAGGCTGGGGCACATTTTGGGCATAAAACCAGTCGCTGGCATCCTAAAATGGCCCAATACATTCACAGTAAGCGTGAAGGTAGCCACATTATTGATCTAACCAAAACTGTTCCGGCACTAGAAACAGCTCTAAAATTCTTGAACGAAACAGCCGCGGCCGGTAAACAAGTCTTATTAGTTGGCACAAAACGCCAGGCTAAGGATATAATCTACAAACTTGCTCAAGATACCAATATGCCCTTTGTTACGGAACGTTGGATTGGCGGCATGCTAACCAACCAAAAAACCATTGGCGGTCGCATAAAGCACCTCAAAGATCTTGAAGACAAAATGGCATCAGGTCAATTAGCTTCTAAATATAGCAAACTGGAGTTGCAGCGTTTCCAGGAGGAAATTGACCAAATGAACCACCTATACGGTGGTATTAAAAACCTAGCTGTCAAACCCGGCGCCGTGTTTATAGTAGATATTACTCATGAGCACAATGCCCTTAAAGAGTCCCGTAAGCTGGGACTTAAAACAGTCGCGTTGGTAGATACTAATGCCGACCCAAGCTTAGTTGATTACCCGATACCATCTAATGATGATGCTATAAAAACCATTCAGCTAATGGCCGATTATGTGGGCCAAGCCATAGAGCAGGGTAAAGCTAAGCAAAAGATGCCCAAACCAGACAAGGACGAAAGTACCAAAAAAGACGAGGAAGAATAAGATGGCAAATATTAATTTAGAAGATGTAAAAAGACTAAAAAATCTAACAGGCGTAGGATTAACCGACGCCAAAGCTGCACTGGAAGAGGTCAATGGAGATTTCGACAAAGCTCTGGCCGCTATGCGAAAAAAAGGCCTCACCAAGGCTGAAAAACGTGGCGAGCGCGAGGCTCGAGCCGGTGTGATTGGCACTTACAACCATGATGGACGTATCGGTGTTTTAGTGGAAGTTAACTGTGAAACAGATTTTGTAGCTCGAAACGAATTGTTTACCAACCTTGTTAAAGATTTGGCTATGCATATTGCTGCCAGTGCTCCGCTATACGTAAGCCTTGAAGAAGTACCTTCAGAGGCTCGGAAAAAAATCGTGGATGAGTTTAGAGACCAAGCCAAAAGCCAAGGTAAACCAGCAAACATGATATCTAATATCGTAGATGGTATGGTAAAAAAACATTTCAGCGAAAAATGTCTGATGGATCAGCCATTTGTTAAAGATTTAGATATCACTGTCGGAGAGTTCGTGAAGGAGCATATTGCCAAACTGGGCGAAAATATTATCGTCCGCCGTTTTTCCCGTATGGTTCTAGGTGAAGTTTAAGCGTAGAATAAGTTTATGGGCCCAAGCCAAGTAATTGACCAGGCTAAAACCAAATTTGACACCTCTGTTGCTCATTTTAAAGAAGAAATGAATAAGCTGCGCACTGGGCGGGCGCACCCCAGTATGTTAGACGGTATCATGGTAGAAGCATATGGTTCACAGATGCCGCTGATGCAGGTAGGTAGTATTACCGTGCCTGAACCACAACTTTTACAAATCACCCCGTTTGACCCAGCTAACATTCAAGCTATTGCTGGCGCCATACGGGATAACCAAGCTTTGGGATTAAACCCAATGGACGACGGCCACGTAGTACGAATTCAAATACCACCTCTCACAGAAGAGCGCCGACGAGACTTTGTAAAGGTTTTAGGTACCAAAGTAGAAGACTGCATGATTACTATGCGCAATGCCCGCCACGAGGCACTCAAAGATGCCGAACAGGCCAAAAAGAACAAGGCTATTACAGAAGATGACCTCACTTCTATTAAAAGACAGCTTGACGAATTAGTTGCTAAACACAAGGCTAACATTGATTCACTGGCCAATGCCAAAGAGCAAGAAATCATGAAGGTATAGAAAATTGAATAAATATAGTACTCAATATAAATCATCCTCTACATCTGTTAATTTATATTTTAGCCAGTCATAACTTAATACCAAGCACAAACAAACTAAGCTATACTGTATAAGCATGTCAGTAATACTTTTAATACTAGGCTTATTACTATTTGTCGGTTTAGTTGTAGTCCATGAGTTTGGTCATTTTATTGTGGCCCGGCGCAGTAGGGTGAAGGTAGAGGAGTTTGCAATTGGTTTTCCACCACGAGCCTGGAGCAAAAAAACCAAGGCTGGTTTTATTTTCAGTCTAAACTGGTTGCCACTAGGTGGATTTGTAAGACTAAAAGGTGAACATGACGCCGATACTAAACCCGGCACTTATGGAGCCGCTAATTTATGGGTTAAAACTAAAATTATGTTAGCCGGAGTGATGATGAACCTACTAACGGCCTACATTTTATTGATCATACTGGCTCTAGTTGGCTTACCGAAACTGATTGATAATCAGTTTACAGTAAAAAGCGATACCAAGATTTTAAAAAACCAAGTCTTAGTTGGCTACATTGAGCCCAATTCACCAGCTCAAAAAGCTGGTTTGCAAACCAGAGATGAAATAATATCGCTCGCTGCTATTAATCAAGTAGCTCAATCTGTTACGTCGCAGGATCAGCTACCAGAACTTACAAAACAAGATGCTGGTCAAATCGTGCAGATTAACATCATACGCAATGGTAAACAACAGCAATTGAGCGCTCAGTTGCGTACTAGTCAAGAAGTAGAAGCTAGTAAAAATACAAGTAAGCCCAAAGGTTATCTTGGTATATCACCTACGGAATACACACTGCAAAAATCAACTTGGTCGGCGCCGATTGTAGCCGTAGGGCTTATTAAACAATTTACATTTTTAACTTTTCAAGGTTTAGGACGAGCTCTTGGCGCTTTATTTACTGGCCATGGCTCGCAAGCAAGCCAGCAAGTAGCCGGGCCAGTGGGTATCTTCACGCTGCTTAAAAACGGCAGTTTGTTAGGTTATCAGTTTATTCTTATGATAGTAGCAATAATCTCACTGACCTTAGCTATTATGAATATATTACCTATACCGGCGCTAGATGGTGGCAGGCTGTTTGTAACCTTGCTGTTTAGACTTATTCGTAAACCATTGAAGCAAAAAACCGAAGAATGGATTCACGGTACCGGCTTCGCACTGCTGATGGTCTTATTTGTACTGATCACCATTGTTGATATTCGCAGGTTGTAGTTTTATGCTTGCAATTACTGGTATTAATTGGGCAACACCACTGCTGCTTCTGGCTATTTACGGCTTAGTGCGATATTTTGCTCGGCCATCTATAGTAAAACCCGGGAAAATTAGCTGGACACCGCTGGAATCAGTAGCTGTTACATTGGCAATTTATTTTGGCGGGCAATTTATTGGTGCCTTGCTAATTTATGCACCACCATTGCTAATCGGCAAGGGCCAACTAGTAATTAGCAACTGGCTGGATAACAACGTTTATGGTCAGTTTTTACTGGTGGCGGCAGTTGAAGCAGTAACATTTTGGCTTCTATATATATTTCTAAAAAGGCGAGGTGCCAGTCTAAAAACCATTGGTCTTAAAAATAAGCCAAAACTCAAAGACATCGGTTGGGTATTAATTGGTTTTGGATTTTACTTTATCGTTTATTTAATCCTACTATATGTTTTAAAGGAAGTTTTGCCGCGAATTGATACGAATCAGCAACAAATTATAGGATTTAAGGGTGCCAATGGCATACAATTGCCGTTTGTGTTTGTTAGCCTAGCAATCCTACCACCTGTGGTAGAGGAATTG
Source organism: uncultured Candidatus Saccharibacteria bacterium (assembly GCA_964520375.1). GTDB lineage: Bacteria > Patescibacteriota > Saccharimonadia > Saccharimonadales > JANWIN01 > CAZFNQ01. Next base: position 37,454 of record CAZFNQ010000002.1, on the reverse strand, counting down.
ATGGTTAGGGGTTTCTTATTTTCTGGGTTGAAGAAAGGCTTACCCATAATCTGGGCAGCCATAATTACCAGTAGTTTATTTGCGATAGCCCACTTACAAGCTGGCACCGGGGAACCACTGCTTTGGACAGCCGCACTCGACACCTTTGTGTTATCTTTTGTACTTATTTACTTGAGACAAAAAACTGGCAGCTTATGGGCTTGCATAGGTCTACATATGCTAAAAAATACCATAGCTTTTTTAAGTCTGTTCGTTTTTCACTTAGTCTAGCGCCTCTTTTCCCTTATTTTGCCCAAAATAGGGTACAATATTTTTGATAACAATCAGAAAGAGAATTTATGAGACTGTCTGAGCTTTTTGCTAAAACCCGTAAGCAAGTCCCATCTGATGAAACGGCACGCAATGCAAGGCTGCTGATACAAGCTGGATTTATTCATAAAGAAATGGCCGGTGCCTATGATTATTTGCCTCTCGGCGTAAGAGTTCTGGATAATATTTCTAGAGTGATTCGAGAAGAAATGGACGCTGTCGGTGGTCAGGAAGTGCGACTAACTAGCTTACAGGCCAAGGAGCTGTGGGAGCGGACAGGACGCTGGGATGATAAGGTAATTGATGATTGGTTTAAAACTAAACTGGCCAATGGCACCGATGTGGGTTTAGGTCTAACTCACGAGGAGCCACTAACTAATCTTTTGACTGACTATGTTAATTCATACAAAGATTTACCACTACTGATTTATCAAATTCAAACCAAATTCCGTAATGAACTGCGGGCCAAAAGCGGTATTTTTCGTGGCCGTGAGTTTTTAATGAAAGATATGTACAGCTTTGCCAAATCGCAAAAAGAACATGACCAAATCTATAACCAGGTCAAACAAGCGTATTTTAAAATATACAAACGCCTAGGCCTTGGAGATCTGACTTATTTGACCTTCGCCAGCGGCGGGACTTTTGCCAAATTTAGTGACGAATTTCAAACTCTAACAGAGGCGGGAGAGGACACTATATATTTGGATAAGCATAAAAAAATTGCAGTTAATAACGAAGTCTATTCTGCAGAAGTTCTACAAGAATTGGGCCTCAAAAAAGATGGCTTAGATGAAAAAAAGGCAGTAGAGGTTGGCAATATATTTAGTTTAGGCACAAAATATTCCAAACAGCTCGGACTTGAATTTAGCAATGAGTCAGGCAACCGCGAACCAGTTATTATGGGCTGTTATGGCATAGGTATATCACGTACTATGGGGGTAATTGCCGAAGTTTTAAGCGATCATAAAGGTTTGGTTTGGCCAGTTGAAATCGCACCGGCTAAGGCTGTTATTGTAAGACTTGGAGTAACTGAGGCAGTGGATAAAGCCGGTGAAAAACTGTATAAGGACTTGACTAACTCAGGGGTTGCTGTACTATATGATGACCGAGATTTGCGCGCTGGCGAAAAGTTCGCCGACGGGGATCTTATGGGAATACCCTACAGAATAGTCGTAAGTGACAACACAATAGCCGAGCATAAATACGAACTCAAGTCCCGCACGCAGCAAAGCACTCAATTACTCAAGGGTAACGACATATTGAAGATATTGAGCTAAAGAATCGGACAGTTATAACTAGCCTCAAAGATACTTTTGATAGCGGTAAAACTAAGGAGCACTGAGCAAATATGAAAAAGCAATTTCACCTGACCAAAGAAGGTGTCGCAGAACTCCAAACTGAGCACAAGGCATTGCTGGAACAACGCGGACCAATAGCCGAGCGCATTAAAACCGCCCGTGAATTTGGTGATTTGGCTGAAAATGCTGAGTATACTTCCGCTCGCCAGGAGCAGGAAATCGTGGAAGGTCGCATTGCTGAAATTGAGCATATTTTACAAAATGTCGAGATTATAACTAAACCCCGCGGCGATAGCAAAGTTCAACTAGGCTCTAGCGTAAAACTTAAAGGCCATGGCAGGACAAAAGATTTCCAAGTTGTCGGTACTGTTGAGGCCGATCCTCTAAACGGTAAAATTTCTGATGAATCGCCAATTGGTCAAGCTCTTCTGGGAAAACAAGAGGGTGAAATGGTAGAAATAAAAGCCAATTCAGAAGTTGCAATCTACAAGATTGTCGATATCTACTAGATTCCAAGTAAATTGCAAACTACCAACATCTACAAGCTGATCACTAATATCTGTATACTATCTTATTATGCAGTGGCTCAATAGTATTGTTGATGAGATTATAGCTCACTTTCCCAGTGGTGAAATACTAATAGAATCGGGCAGTTCACCCTCAGGCACCTACCATTTAGGGCATTTGCGTGAACTTATAACCTCTGATGCCATCCGCTTAGAGCTTAAACACCGAGGACGGCAAGCCCGCCACGTTGCCTTCATAGATGACCTGGATGCACTGCGAAAAATTCCGATAAACGTACCTTCAGAATATGAAAAATATTTAGGTAGGTCACTTTGTGACATTCCATCACCAAATGACCCCACTAAATCGTATGCTGATTATTTCCTGCAGGGACTTATTCTACCAAGCAAAACGTTGGGTATAGATGTCGAATTTATATTAGCGCACGATAAATATAGATCAGGGTTTTTTATACAGGCAATTGAGAAGGCTCTCAAAAACGCAAGCACCGTACGTGGCATATTGGAAAATATTTCAGGACATAAGCTCGGCGATGAATGGTCACCAGTACAAATAAATGAAGACGGCTATCTCAAAAAACGTCGTTTTGTAAGTATCGACACAGTTGCCAAAACTATTGCTTACAAAGATAAAGACGGGCAACAGAGAACTATTGGCTACACTCGAGGCGAAGTAAAACTGGATTGGCGAATTGACTGGCCGGCCCGGTGGTGGCTGTTGAATGTGAATGTTGAACCTTTTGGACGCGATCATGCTACTAAGGGTGGCAGTTTTGATACGGGCGCAGCCATGGTTAGGGATGTTTTTGCAGCTAAGCCACCCCTACCAGTTCCATACGACTTTGTAAATATGACAGGTGATACCAAAAAGATGAGTGCTAGCAAAGGTACTGGCCTTGATGCTGAGGGTGTTGTGAAGGTTTTACCGCCGGAAATAGTGCGTTATTTCATGTTACGTAGTGCGCCCTCTAAAAGATTGTACTTTGACCCGGTTAACGGTGTATCGCAGTTAATTGATGAATTTGCCGAACTGCTTAGTAAGAAGGAAAAATCCAAAGAGGAGGAGCAGTTAATAGAAATTTGCTGCGCAGAGCTTAATCTCACTATCAGCCGGGTGCCTTTTTCGCATCTTGTAGCTAGCTATCAGGCGGCGCTCAAAGATCCCGAAAAGACAATCGATATTATCAAAAGGGCGGCAGACAAGGGCTATGGGATAGAACAAGACACGCAGGTCCTAATAGACGAACTGAAGTACATCGATCAATGGCTTAAAAACTGGGCACCTGAGGATGTTAAATTTGAACTGGCCAAAACAGTAGATGCCGGCAAGTTTACAGACGCACAAAAGCAATTTCTATACCAATTAGCAGATAAAATAGAACGGGCTCCTGAGAATGCCGACGGGGCATGGTTTCACAAGGCAATTTATGACTTTAAGGATAGTACCGGCATGGAACCCAAAGATCTATTCCAAACGCTCTACCGTGCATTAATTGGCAAAGATTCTGGACCGCGCGCTGGTTGGTTCTTGAGCACACTTCCCAGAGATTGGCTTATTAAACGTTTACGCTTGGAGTATTAATTATGAAAAGTGAAAAAGCACTATTTGCGGCTGGATGTTTTTGGGGAGTGCAGTATTATTTTGACCAAGTACCAGGAGTTATTAAAACCACTGTTGGTTATAGTGGTGGCCACACTAAAAATCCGAGTTATGAGGAAGTTTGCACGCATACAACTGGGCACGCCGAGGTAGTATTAATTGAGTTTGACCCAACTAAAGTTAGCTATGAGACCCTGCTAAAACAATTTTTTAGAATGCATGACCCAACTCAATTAAATCGCCAAGGCCCTGATGTCGGTGATAGTTACCGCTCGGCAATTTTCTATTATGATAACCAGCAAAAAATATTGGCAGATAAGGTCAAAAAAGAATTACAACCCAGTTTTGATAAGCTAATCGTCACCCAAATTGTACCAGCAGCTGAGTTTTATAAAGCTGAGGAATACCACCAAAAATATACAGAAAAAACCGGTAGAGGCATGTGCCACATACCGTACGCCCCAGTAAAATAAATTTGCTATACTGACTTAAATGCGTTGGCAAGACATAGTTATCTCGGTCGCTCAGTTATGTTTTATTATCGCCATGGTTCCCAGCATAAAAAGTAACGATAAACCGGCTTCATCAACAAGTGTCATGAACATTATTTTAGTTGGCGTCATTGCTTTCTGTTTACTAACTTTAAGACTCTGGTTTTCGGCATTAACTGCTTTGGCTATTGCCACAACATGGGCAATATTAGCTATTCAAAAAATTAAACTTGATAAAAAAGGCCAATAAACCCAGGCTATGATATAGTTATCGCATGGCTGCAAAAAAGACAAAATCACGGAGTAAAAGTATCAACTTTGAAAGCCTTTACAAATGGAATATTGGGCTAGCGGTGCTATTTGGCCTGCAAGCTGTAGCCATACTTATTTTTAGTAAGTCTGTAAGTCTGCCGGTTGTGACACATTATTTAGCTCCGGATACACTTGCCTCACAGGCTGCTGGTCACAATGTTATGGCGCTGGCTGTTAGGCATGCATTTGATATCAGGCTGGCATATTTGGTTGCAGCATTCTTACTGATTTCAGCGCTGGTTCATTTTCTTTTAACCACAAACCTGCGTAAACGCTATGAAAAAGACTTAAAACAGGGTTTTAACCAATTGCGGTGGATTAATTACGCTCTTAGTAGCGGCATCATGCTTATTGCTATAGCAATGCTTAATGGCATATATGACGTTTCAACAATCTTAACTATTTTTGTTCTGGTCGTATTGCTAAACTTGCTGGCTTTCTTAGGGGAGATCAATACAGCAACTAGACGTGTCCAGCGGCATAGCTTTTTAGGTCTTATTACCGCTGGCGGCGCAGTGTGGCTGGTTGTAGCCGCCTATATAAAAGGAGCTCTGTTATATGGCAATGGCTTGCCTCACTATGTATATTGGCTTGATGTATCTATTTTTGTGCTTACTCTGTTCATGGCAGCTAATATTTGGCTAGTGTTTAGGGCAAAGGGCAAGTGGGCCAATTACCTTTACGGTGAGCAAATTTATATGATAATCAGTTTTGTGGTCAAAACTGCGTTGGCCTGGCAAATCTTTTTTGGCATACTTCGTTAATAGATGGCTAATATAATTTTTGATTTTGATGGTACTATTGCCGATTCGCTACCACTGGCCATGGACTTATTTTATGGCTGGGCAAAAATCGAGCCATTCCCACCAGATAAAGTACAACGTTTGCGTAATATGACGCTCAAAGATGTTATACGCACCGTTGGTATACCACTTTGGCGCGTACCTAGCTTGCTCGTGCAAGCTAGGACTCAATTTGGCAAGCGTCTAACCGAAGTGTCGGTATTTGATGGTATACCGCAGGTTTTAGACCAGCTACACAGTCGGGGTCATAAACTGTTTGTGATGAGCAGCAATAGTCCTCAAAATATCCGCAAGTTTTTAAAAAGTCAGGGTATAAATCAGTATTTTGATGGTATTCACGGCAACACTGGCTTGTTTGGTAAAACCACGGCGCTTAAACACATAATTAGAAGATACAAACTGTCAGCCAAAGAGACCTATGCTATTGGTGATGAAACTAGGGACATTGATGCGGCTAAAAAAGCCAAAATAGTGTCTATCGCTGTAAACTGGGGTTACAACGCCGATAAGATCTTAAAGGCTCACAAACCAGACTACTTAGTTTCCAAACCTTCGCAACTACTAGAACTGTTACAATAGTCCTTAATATGGGGGCAAATAATTATTGGACAGAGCGTAATAAACCGTACCAACCTGGGCAAACGGCGCCGTTTAAGCTTTCCCGCAGTAAAATTGAACTGTTTACACAGTGCCCCCGTTGCTTTTGGCTCGACGTACGACTTAAAATTAAACGCCCCAGCAGCCCACCGTTTCAAATAAACAAAGCAATAGACGAACTTTTAAAAAAAGAGTTTGATGTTTACCGCGCCAAAGGTGAACCGCATCCTCTAATGACCGACAACCAAATCAATGCCGTGCCGTTTCAGCATGATGATCTGGATAAATGGCGACATAACTTTACAGGCGTGGCTGCCTTGCATGAAGCGACTAACCTGCATATCTTTGGGGCGATTGATGATATTTGGGTCGATGCCAATGGGCAAGTCAGTGTTGTGGATTATAAAGCGACCGCCAAGGCGGCGGAGATTACTCTGGACGCCGACTGGCAAATAAGTTACAAGCGCCAAATGGAGATTTACCAATGGTTACTGCGCCGAAATGGCTTGGACGTAAGCGACATGGCCTATTTCGTGTATACCAATGGTAGGCTAGATTTGGATGGATTTTTTGACAAGGTAGAGTTTCGTACCAAAGTTATTCCTTATAAGGGAGACGACAGCTGGGTGGAGCCCACAATTATTAAAATGAAAGCTTGTATGGAAGGCGATATGCCGGCTGTAGGTACAGCCGCAATGGGTGGTGAATGTGATTATTGTGCGTATGCTAAAGCCCGCACCGAGCTAACGCTTAGAGATTTACAAACTAAGCAAAAGGGAAAAAAGAAAAAGGTATAATGTAGCCATGTTAGATATTCAGTTTATCCGGGACAATAGCCAACGAGTGGCCGAAAAATCCAAACAAAAAGGTTACGATATAGATATAAATCATCTTTTAGATCTGGATAACAGACGGCGGGAATTTATTCAAAGAACAGATGAACTAAGGGCTAACCTAAATAAAGCATCCGAGGAATTTAAAGCCCAACCACCGAGCGAAGAGCAACGTACTAGACTTAAAGAATCCAAGCAACAGTTAAATGAGCTAGATAAACAACTCGAACAAGTAGAAACAGACTTTCAGGTGTTACTCAAGTCTGTGCCTAACACCTTCCCAGATGATACGCCAATTGGAGACGAATCTGCCAATCAAGAAGTAAAAAAATGGGGTAGCTCTGAATCTAAAGGTTTTGATGTAAAAGACCATTTAACTTGGGCCCAGGAACGTGGCTTGCTGGATTTCGAACGCGGTGCCAAAGTAGCTGGTAACAAGTTTTATTTCACTTTGGGAGCTTTGGTAGAACTCGAACAGGCTGTTTTTCAGCTTGGTCTGCAAACTGCACTAAAACACGGGTTTACATTAATGAGCGTACCGCATTTGGTAAATACAAAAACGATAGACGGTACCGGTTTTTTGGCAAAAGGTGAGGAGCAACAAATTTATAAAGTAGCAGATGAAGATTTACATTTAATAGCGACTGCAGAAATACCACTGACTGGATATCATGCAGATGAAATTATAGATATAAACCAAGCGCCTAAATTGTACGCTGGTATCAGCCCATCCTATCGCCGTGAAGCCGGTGCTTACGGCAAGCACAGTAAAGGTCTATTCCGTGTGCATCAGTTTAATAAGTTAGAGCTATATGTATTTTGTCAGCCCCAAGATAGTGAGCAATGGCACCAGAAACTTATTGCTATAGAGGAAGAAATTTGCCAAATCCTGAGCATACCTTATAGGCTGGTTCGCATTGCATCTGGCGATTTAGGTGCGCCGGCATACAAAAAATTTGATATCGAGTATTATAGCCCAATCGATAAAACTTACCGTGAACTAATGAGTTGTTCAAACGTTACAGATTATCAAGCTCGACGTTTAAATATCCGTTATCGAGACATGGACGGTAAAATAAATTTCGTGCATACGCTTAACGCTACGGCCGCCGCTTTTAGTCGCATCTATATAGCGTTGATTGAGAACAACCAGCAGGCCGACGGCAAAGTGCTTTTGCCAGATGCTCTAAAACCATACATAAATGGCAAAGATTACATTGTATAGTAAATATAGGGAACAAACATGATTCAAAAATTAGAAATCAGCGGCGTACATGCCAAAATAGACGATGATTTGCGCAAATATGTGGTTAAAAAGATCGGCAGATTAGATCAGTATATGAACCGCCATGTGCGCCAGTCTGCTCATGCAGAGGTCAAACTTAAAGAAACTAGCATTAAAGCCAGAAAACAAGCTACTTGTGAAGTTATTCTATTCCTGCCACAAGCTACACTTACTACTCAGGAGACAACGGTAAATATGTATGCCGCAGTGGATATCGTGGAACAAAAACTTAAAAACCAGCTAAGAAAGTATAAAGAAACCCACTCTAAATCACGTATCCACCGCCGCGTATTAGCCCGAGTATTACGCCGCCGCAGCGTTTAGATACAGTACCGCTTATGCTTGCTAGTTTGGAGGCTTAAGCTAGAAACATATATTGGCCTTGCACTGCAAATTGCCCGTGGTGAGGCATAAATAGATAAATCTTGGCAGACGGTCGAGGCAAAATAAGCTACAATATATCCTGATATTCTGAAATGTGTGTCCTACATACAAACCGAGGGAGATATAAGTTTTTATGGCAGTGAAGAAGATATTAAAACGTGTGTTGGGCGATCCTCAGCACAAAACAATTAAACGGCTTAAAAAGCGGGTGAATGAAATCAACAGGCTTGAGCCGAAATATAAAAAACTAAGTGATGCAAAATTGCGCGAGCAAACTAAGATATTAAAGGATCGTCTTAAAAAAGAAAGCCTGGATAAAATTTTGCCCGATGCTTTTGCTGTGGTCCGTGAAGCTGCTCAGCGATCTTTGGGTCAACGTCACTTTGATGTGCAATTAATCGGCGGCATGGTTTTGCATGAGGGTAATGTGGGGGAAATGAAGACGGGTGAGGGCAAAACCTTAGTTGCCACCCTGGCAGTTTACTTGAACGCCTTAACCGAAAAAGGCGTTCACGTTGTAACAGTTAACGATTATCTGGCCCAACGTGATGCCGGCTGGATGGGTCAAATTTATAACTTTTTGGGACTGTCTACGGGCGTAATTATTGCCGACGAGTCATATTTATATGACCCCAACTACACAAACCGCGATCATGATGATGAACGTTTTAGACACTTAAAAGGCGGCACTCGCCAGGAAGCTTACGCGGCTGACGTTACTTATGGCACTAACAACGAATTTGGTTTTGATTATTTGCGTGACAACATGGTCCGTGAATTAGATCAGCTTCGTCAGCGCGATCTGCACTTTGCGATTGTAGATGAAGTTGACTCAATATTAATTGATGAGGCCCGTACGCCTTTAATTATTAGTGCCCCGGCTGTGACTAGCGGCAGTGCCTATGCTCAATTTACTAAAGTGGCTAGACAGCTAAAAGTAGACACTGATTACGAAGTCGATGAGAAGCGTAAATCTGTAATTTTAACAGATGACGGCGTAGAACATGTAGAAAAGATTTTAGGTATCCAAGGACTATATGGAACTGATAATATCCGCACGATTTACCACTTGGAACAGGCCTTACGTGCCCAGGCATTATTTAAGCGAGATAAGGATTATGTAGTCACAGCTGATGGTGAAATTGTAATAGTAGATGAGTTTACTGGACGGCTACTAAAAGGCCGACGCTATAATGAAGGACTGCACCAGGCCATAGAAGCCAAAGAAGGCGTGGAGGTACAGGAAGAATCTATGACCTTGGCCACAATTTCTTTCCAAAACTATTTCCGCTTATACGAAAAGCTATCGGGTATGACCGGTACGGCCATGACTGAGAGCGAAGAGTTTCATGAAATCTACAAACTGGACACTGTCGAGATACCGTCTAATCGTAAATTGATTCGTACTGATAGGCCGGATAGGATCTATAAGACTGAAGACGCTAAGTTCGGTGCCATAGTTAGTGAAATTAAAACTTTGCACCAACGCGGCCAGCCAGTACTAATTGGCACAGTCTCAATAGAGAAAAATGAGGTCTTGGCTAGTTTGCTTAAAAAATCCGCTGTGCCATATAAAGTCCTTAATGCCAAGAATAATGAGCGCGAAGCCTCGATTATTGCTGGCGCGGGGCAAAAAGGCTCGGTTACGTTGGCTACCAATATAGCCGGGCGTGGTACTGACATTATATTGGGTGACGGTGTAAAGGAACTCGGCGGCCTATTTGTGTTGGGGAGTGAGAGACACGAATCACGACGTATTGATAACCAGTTACGCGGCCGTAGCGGACGTCAGGGTGATCCAGGTGTGACCCAGTTCTTTGTTAGCACGGAAGATGATTTAATGCGAATTTTTGGTGGCGAGCGTATCGCTTCGATTATGGATCGCCTAAAAGTAGATGCTGATACGCCTATTGAAAATCGTATTATTTCGCGTAGTCTGGAAGCTGCTCAAAAGAAGGTCGAAGGCCACAACTTTGACCAACGTAAAAACGTGGTCCAATACGATGATGTTATGAACCGCCACCGCCGGGCCATTTACGCGATGCGGCGCGAAATATTAAACCAATCGGACATCAGCAAGCGTGTAAAGTTAATGATTAGCGAGGAAGCTCAGGATCTAGCCACTTCTCCCATGCTAACCAGTGATGATTACGAAGATGTCGTCAAGGAAGTTTTTCCGTTTGATGAGCCAACACTAGACAGGCTGTTTGATTCGGATGCAGATAAATTTGGTAAAGCTCTGGAAAGTGAAGCCTTGGAGTTTTATGAGTCTAAAAATACAACCTATGACCAAGAAATTATGCATAAGATTGAGCGCGACATTTATCTTCAAGTGCTTGATAATTTGTGGATGCAGCATCTTGAGAATATGGATCATTTGCGCGAAGGCATTCACTGGATTAGCGTTGGCCAACGTGATCCGCTAGTGGAATATAGACGTCAAGGCCAGATTATTTTTGATGCTATGCAAGCCAGCTTACGCCACGATGTGGTTAGGGCTCTGTCTCACGCTGAAACGGTTGCTGAAGATGAGCTAGACCGCCCAGCCGAAACCGAACTTACCAGGGCTGCACGCCAATCTGTAGATAACGCCGATAGAATAATAGACGCTGAAGAATTTACTGAAAGCGACTTTAAGACTGGGCCTGAGGCGGTTGCTACTAAAAAGCACCAATCTGCCAAAAACCGTAAAAAAGCCCGTAAGGCTGAACGCCAACGCCGCCACAAGGGGAAAAAGCGTAAGTGAAACATAATGTCAGTGAGCTTGTTCTGCCTAACGGCGCACGTGGGTTGCTGGTGCATGTCCCAGATGCTACGGTTATGACTTTTGACGTTAACTTTAGGGCCGGTGATTGCTATGCGCCGCCAGATAAATGGGAAACTGCTCACTTGATGGAACATGTATTACTGGGAGCTAACAAGCTTATTCCCAAGGCTCGCACCTTTCAGGCTGAGTTCGAGAAAAACGGTGCTTATTCCAACGCCAGCACAAGTAGTTATGAGATTACTTATGAATCGGAATGCGCGGAACTAGAGTGGGATAGAATATTGGATTTGCTGCTAGTAGCTGTTACTAAACCTTTATTCCTGCAAGAAGAATTTGATGCCGAGTTCGGCAATGTGCGCGAGGAACTAACCGGTCGGTCTAACAACCACTTCCGTCATTTAAGTTTAGCTTTGCGTAATAAGTATGGCTTTAAAATGCTTACTGACCAAGCGCGTCTTAAGCTCATGGATAATGTTAATTTAAATGACATTCGCGGACATTACAAAAGAACGCATACTAGCTCTAACATGCGTTTTGTAATTGCCGGTAAGTTGTTGCCTGAGCGCCGCAAACAAATAAAAGAAATTCTTAGCTCCATAGAGCTACCAAAAGGAAAGGGCAGGCTTGAGTTACCAGAAGAAACACCCCGCGGCTTAGCTAAGCCGCTATATATTCACAACAACACCGTAGATAACTTGTATTTTTATTTAGATACCTTCATGGGCCGTCGTTTACGTGACCCGGAAGTTGATGCCCTAGGGCTGGTCAATACAATGCTAACTGAAACTTTGTATTCACTAATTTTAGGTACCGCCCGTGAACGAGGGCTAGTGTATGGTATGAGCTCGGGTTTTGGTCAGACAAAAGCTAGCAGTGGCTGGTGGATTGGTGCCCAAGTTTTGCCTAAAAACGCTCAGCCACTACTGGATATTGTTATTAAAGAACTGAGGAGTGTTTTTAAAAGTAAATTAAAAGAAGAAGATGTCGCTGCTGCCAAGCAATATTCTTTGGGGCGCTACCAACGCAGCGGCCAAACAGTTGGCGGCACCGCGGCTGGCTATAGCTATCGCTATTTTTTTGATGATGAGATTGACGATTATTATAAGGTACCGGAACGCATAAAAGCTGTATCACGCAACCGGATTGTAAATGTTATGGAGGAACTGTTCGCCGAAAAAACTTGGGGTTTAGGCGTGCTAGGAAACGTCGGGGAAGAATTTGCTACCAAAATGTCTAAACAGCTTAAGATTCTTTGGTAATTATTGACAGCGGTCGACCTCATACAAACACTGCTATAATCAGGGCATGCAAGAGATAAATAAACAGGCTGAAGTTTTGAAGCAAGAAGTTGATTCCGCTATTGATCGATTAAAGCTGACTAAAGACGAAAAAGAGCTAGAAGAGTTAAAAATCCAAGCTCAGGCGCCAAATTTTTGGTCAGATAATAACACAGCCCAAGCCAATTTAAAGCAGCAAGCTAAATTAATAGCTCATATCGGTCCTTGGCAGACTTTAGCCAATGAGCTAGCTGATATAATCGAGCTGTCGAAAACCGGCGATAACAGTTTACTGGCAGATTTAACAAAGCAATTAGTCAATGCCAGCGAGCACTTTGGTGAACTTAAAGAACAGCTCAAGTTTAACGGCCCCTATGATAGTAATGACGCTATTGTTAGCATTCATGCTGGTGCAGGTGGCACGGATGCTCAAGATTGGGCACAGATGCTAATGCGCATGTATTTACGATGGGCCGAAGGCCATAGCTATAAAGTTAGAATATTGGACGAGTCATCGGGTGAGGAAGCAGGCCTCAAAAGTACTACGTTTGAGATAGATGGAGACTTTGTCTATGGCCAGCTTAGGGGTGAGCATGGCGTCCACCGTTTAGTCCGCCTTAGCCCTTTTAATGCTGACCATTTGCGCCAAACTAGCTTTGCAAAAGTAGAAGTAATGCCCAAGATAGAGCGACCAGAAGAGGTTCAACTTGATGATAAAGATCTCAAAGTTGATGTCTACCGCAGCGGCGGCCACGGCGGACAAAGTGTCAATACCACGGATTCTGCGGTTCGCATCACTCATCTACCAACAGGCATTAGCGCAGCTATCCAGAACGAGCGCTCACAGCTTCAAAACCGAGAAACGGCACTAACTGTCTTACGCTCGCGCCTGGCTCAACTCCAGCTGGAGCAGCATAAAGATCATTTGACAGAACTCAAGGGGCCAAACCAACGGGCTGAGTGGGGCAACCAAATCCGTAGCTATGTGCTACACCCATACAAACAAGTTAAAGACCTCAGAACCAGCTATGAAACCAGTGATCCTGACAAGGTCTTAAACGGCCAGCTAGAGCCGATTATCAACGCTTACCTTGAGCATAGTCTTAGCACATAAGCGATTTGCTATAATAGGCAGTACTATATGATTCTGCTTGATAGGGTAAGTAAAAGTTATAACCGTGAAATTGCTCCGGCACTAGATCGTGTCAGCCTGCATGTTGAACCCAAGGAGTTTGTTATTATTGTCGGTCCCAGTGGTGCTGGCAAATCCACTTTGTTGAAACTGCTAACACGCGAGGAGAAACCGACCGGTGGCAAAATAATTGTCGGCGGCATAGATTATGATAAGCTCAAGGACAAAGAAATTCCATTGCTAAGGCGTAAAATTGGCGTAGTTTTCCAGGACTATAAGCTATTAAACGGTAAAAACGTATTTGAAAATGTGGCTTTTGCCCTGGAAATGGTGGGTATGGGCAATAGCGAGATCCACCATACCGTACCTAGGGTACTGGATATTGTCGGCCTTAAAGGCAAGGAAAAGCGTATGCCACTTGAATTGTCAGGTGGTGAGCGCCAGCGGGTGGCTATTGCCCGTGCCATTGTTCGCCAGCCTAAAATATTGATTGCTGATGAGCCGACCGGTAATTTGGACCCGAAACATGCTTGGGACGTGATTAAAGTTTTGGAAAAAATTAATCGCTATGGCACCACGGTTTTATTGACCACTCATAACCAGGATATAGTCAACCGGCTGAAGCGAAGGGTTATTACAATTCATGACGGAAAAATTGCTAGCGACAGGGCAGGTGGAGCCTATAAGTCATGACTAGTTGGGAAAGATTTAAGCGCTGGCTAACTACACTTCGTCGAATAATACGAAGCGGTTGCATAAATTTTGTGCGCAATTCTTGGTTGAGCATCGCAGCCATGGCGGTAATGACAATTACGCTTACAATAGTGCTGTTTTCTCTTATAGCCAATGCTACTTTCAACAATACCGTGCAGCAAATTACAGACAAAATTAACGTATCTGTGTATTTAAAAGACTCAGTGACCCCTCAGCAAACTGATGATTTAACTGCTCAAATTAAACACCTTGATAACGTCGAGTCAGTTACTTATGTATCTAAAGAGCAGGCCCTGGCCAATTATAATAAGCAGTATGCTGGAAATCGAGATCTATTGCTTGCGGCCGCAGAGGCTGGCAATCCATTGCCTGCAACTATTCAGATAAAACCCATCGATACCAATAAACTTAGCGGTATAAAAAAATTCTTGGATAAACCGGAGATTCAGGATCTACAAGCTGAGCCAAGCTCGTATTCCGGCACGCTTAAGGAGGCTGTTGATAATATAGCCCGAGCATCGATCTTTTTACGCCGAGCCACGGCGGCTGGGGTAATAGTCTTTGCCTTGATATCTATAATGATTATCTTTAATACCATTCAAATGGCTATATTCAATCGTCGTGATGAGCTGACAATAATGCGTCTACTCGGTGCTAGCACTTCTTATATCCGCGGGCCATTCGTGGTCGAGAGTATGCTCTATGGTGTCTTTTCAGCGGTTATATCCGTGGCTTTGTTAAATGGATTATTTGCTGTCTCCTCATCTACACTACAGGCGACAAATTTTGGCGTATTGGATATTAATTATGCCAATGAATATTTTGCCAGCCATTTTTGGATATTTTTGACTTTACAGCTGGGCGTTGGTATATTGATTGGAGCCGCTTCGTCTACATTTGCTACGCGGCGATATCTAAAATTCAAGACAACGAAATAAAGCTACATCGATAAAATAAAGATCGTTCCAAAGGGATCGACCTTGTCAAAGGTACTCGCGAGGGGTTGAAATGTAACAGGGGGTGTGTTATAGTGAATATGCTAATGCCAAAACAAAAATTAAAAGCTAATATACCTTTATTGTCTTCGACTGCGCGAAAGATAGTGCTAGTTGTAATGGCGGTTATATTGGGATTGGGCACAGCTGTATCTATTAGAGTTAGTGCTGACCAGTTTGACCAAAAAATTAATACTTTAGAAAAGCAAAACGCCCGAAAGCAAGATGCTGTAGCCCAATTAGAGGACCAAGCTAGTAGTTATCAGGATGCAATAAACAAACTTCAGGCTCAAATTAGCTCACTACAACAATCAATAGACACTAATCACGCTAAACAAGCACAGCTAAAGAAGCAGATAGCAGAAGCCCAAGTCGAGCTTGATAAGCAAAAACAGATATTAGGAGCTAGTGTCCGAGCTATATATGTTGGCGGCCAGGTTACCACACTTGAAATGCTAGCGTCCAGCAATAACCTAAGTGACTTTGTCGATAAACAAGTTTATCAAAGTACCGTTCAAGATAAAGTCAAAAATGCGCTGGACGAAGTAACGGCGCTTAAGCTAAAACTGCAAGATCAAAAAGCAGAAGTAGAGAAGCTGTTATTAGACTTGCAGACTCAACAGTCTCAACTATCTGAGGCCAGGAATAAACAAGACCAACTATTGTCTTATAATCAAAGTCAACAAAATACCTATAATAAGCAAATCCAATCCAACCAATCAAAAATAGCTGATTTACGTGCTCAGCAGGCAGCCATAAATGCTCAACACTTTTTAGGTTATACAATTGTAGCCGGCCATAACGGCCGCGATACTTACCCTGATACATGGCGCAACGCTCCTCAGGATAGCATGATAGATGCTTGGGGTATGTTCAATCGTGAGTGTGTTAGCTACACAGCCTGGAAAGTAGCCAGTAGCGGACGGTACATGCCATATTGGGGTGGTTCAGGCAATGCTAATCAATGGCCTGACAACGCCAGAGCAGCCGGCATACCCGTTAGCGGCTCTCCACGGGCTGGTGATATAGCTATCGCTTATTGGGGCTCATTTGGTCACGCTATGCATGTCGATTCAGTCAATGGTGATGGCACTATAAATATTAGCCAATATAACTGGGATTATCACGGTACTTATTCTGAAATTTACCATTTTACTGCCTCTGGCCTGGTCTTCATACACTTTTAAATTAAGCCTTCGTAGCGATTAATTAACAGCTAACAGCTAACGGCTATTGTGTGCCATAATGAAGGCTGTATTTTTGATATTGGAGGGGACTTTGTTCAACCGCAGCGACTCACAATCCACTAAACAATCAGTGGTAGCAAGAATTACTAATTCAGCGGCTAAAATTCTAGTTATAGTAGGTGTATTTTGGCTAGGCATGGCAGTAGGCAGTGGTCATATCCAAATCGGCGGATTAAAAACAGAACAAAAGACACTTCCGGCAAATCTAAATTACTCTTCTGTTGAGAAGATCTATAATTCACTACGGCAAAATTATGACGGCCAGCTTGATGCTAACAAATTGCTAGACGGATTAAAACACGGCTTAGTTCAGGCTACGGGCGATCCTTATACAGATTACTTCACGCCTGATGAGGCGAAAGACTTTAATAACCAGTTAAATGGTACCTTTCAGGGTATTGGTGCGGAACTTAGCAAAGACAAGGACGGAAACCTCATTGTGGTATCGCCGATTGCTGGTTTTCCAGCCCAAAAGACCGGACTAAAATCCAAAGATATAATAATTGAAATTAACGGCCAGTCGACGACTAACATGTCGGTAGACGAAGCCGTCAGCCATATACGTGGCCCGGCCGGTACAAAAGTTAAATTAAAGATTCTTAGAGGCAAAAGCCAAACTATCAGCTTATCCATAACTCGAACTGAAATTAAGATACCAAGTGTTAGCTCTAAGACTTTAAAAAGTAACATTGGTTATATTAAAATTAGCGAGTTCTCAAACGACACTGGTGATTTAGTAGCCAAGGCAGCTGGTAATCTAAAAAATGCCGGTGCTAAAGCTATAATTTTAGATCTGCGCGGTGATCCGGGCGGAGAACTAAGTGCGGCGGTAAAAGTTTCCAGCCTGTGGCTAAAACCAGGTCAAACCATTTTAACCACGCGTCGTGACGGCATAATTATCGACACTTACCGCGCCCATGAAAAATCAACATTAACGGGAACTCCCACGGTAGTATTAATTGACGACGGTAGCGCCAGTGCCAGCGAAATTACAGCTGGTGCTCTACATGATAACCACGCGGCCATACTTATCGGTGTTAAAAGTTTTGGCAAGGGAAGTGTTCAAGACATAATTAATCTAGCTGATGGTGCTATGCTAAAGGTCACTATTGCGCGTTGGTATACTCCAGACGGCAAAAACATAGATAAACAGGGTATATCTCCTGACAGGGTTATAAAGCGCAGCGATGCGGATATAAAAGCCAACCGCGACCCTCAACTCGAGGCCGCTTTAAACGCACTCAAGTAGCATTAAAGAAGCTTTAGGCCTAATCTTAGTATTTCGCTTTTCTATTTTCTAGGAGTTATGGTAGCATTAGGGCAATAAAGTGCCTTGGGTGCCTTTAGGGAGGAACAGCGGTGGCAAAAAGACCGACTAAGTTTATATTTGTAACAGGCGGTGTGCTTTCCGGTTTAGGAAAGGGTATAACGGCCGCTTCAATCGGCAATATCCTCAAGGCACGAGGTCTAAAAGTAAATATTCAAAAATGTGATCCATATCTTAATGTTGATGCTGGTACTTTAAATCCACGTGAGCACGGCGAATGCTTTGTAACCCACGATGGCGCTGAAACAGATTTAGACTTGGGCCACTATGAAAGGTTCTTAGATCAAGAGGTTGATAAAAATAGTTCACTGATGGCTGGACGAGTACTGCTGAAAGTAATCCAAGATGAACGAGCCGGCAAATACGAGGGTGATGATGTACAGATCATTCCTCATTTAACAGCTGCTATTCAGCGATATATTATGGAAGCAGGCGACGGTTTTGATGTGCATATTGTCGAAATTGGCGGCACAGTTGGCGACTATGAGAGTCTAAGTTTTATAGAGGCTATCCGCGAACTGGGTATCGCTGTAGGTCGGGACAAGTGTATGTACGTACATGTGGTGTATTTACCTTTTTTAGCGGCTAGCCAAGAGGTCAAAACTAAGCCAGCCCAAAATTCGGTCCGTGAACTACGCGGATTGGGCATAACACCCGATGTATTAGTGGCGCGTAGCGAAAAACGAGCCAATCCAAATGCCAAGCGTAAATTAAGCTTATTTAGTGGGGTAGCTGAAGAAGCTATAGCATTTTTGCCAAACGCGCCGTCTATTTATGAAGTGCCATTAACTCTGGAAGATACAGGAATTGCTAAAGTAATTAGCACACACCTGGGACTCAAGATGAGCCGACCACACATGAAGAGCTGGCGAGGTGTAGTTAAACGAGCTGAAACCCGATTCCGCCGACCGGTAACAGTTGGGGTAGTGGCTAAGTATATGGACAATCAGGATACCTATATGTCTGTGTTCGAGGCTTTGCGGTCGGCTGCTTGGTGGAATGAAGTAGATTTAAAAATAAAATGGGTTAATGCTGAACAGCTAGAAAAAAGCAAAAATGTTGCCAAGGACTTGGCCGGCTTAGATGGCATTGTAGTGCCGGGTGGCTTTGGCATAAGGGGACTAGAAGGTAAAATCCGGGCAGCCCAGTATTCGCTGCAAAACAAATTACCTTACCTTGGCTTGTGCTTAGGGTTACAGATGGGTGTTATTGCCGCCGCTCGATTAAGCGGAGTTAAAGATGCTTCTAGTGGTGAACTAAACCCAAAGAGCAATAATCTAGTTATTGATACTATGGATGGCCAACGGGGTAAGGAAAACACTGGCGGAACTATGCGTTTAGGTAATTATCCCTGTCAGATTATTAAAGACAGCCTGTCTGCAAAATTATATGGATCTACTAAAATAACTGAACGACACCGTCATCGTTACGAATGTAATAACACTTACCGAGATAAATATGAACAATGGGGAATTCGGGCTGTGGGTACTTCACCAGATGGCAATTTGGTCGAGATTGTCGAAGCTATTGACCATCCGTTTTTTGTATCCAGTCAATTTCACCCAGAATTTTTGAGTCGGCCCAATCGCCCCCACCCTATGTTCCGCGGCTTTATAGCCAGCTTAATTTCCCATTAATGACCCTAAAGCTCTATTGGCACCAGCTAGTCTAAAATGATAGGATAGCAATATGGTAAATCAACCAAGTCCAACCCGAGACCAGCCCGACCAAAAACCCAAAAAAGTTCTACTGGTAGAAGATGATGACGCTCTAGCCGAAGTCTATTTAACTAGGTTACAGGCTGAAGGTTTTGACGTTAAGCGAGTACCCAATGGTGAGGATGCTTTAACTGCAACCCTCCAATATCGCCCTGATTTAATACTGCTAGATGTTATGATGCCAAAAGTTAGTGGCTTTGACGTCTTAGATATTTTGCGAAATACCCCAGAGGTAGGCAATGTAAAAATTATTATGCTGACTGCTCTTAGCCAAGCAAGTGATGTCGAGCGGGCAAAAAGTCTGGGCGTGGATGATTATTTAGTCAAATCTCAGGTCGTTATTGCTGATGTGGTGGACCGCATTAAACGACATCTAAATATATAATAATGACACATTTATATGGCTGAAACTGCAAGACACATTGAAATTGATCCGGTTGGTGACGTCTTTGAGCATAAAGTAGAAGATATATATAGTTTTGTTGACGACGTTATAAGTGGTGGCAAATCCCCAAATGAAAGTATAAATTTAGGTTTAACAATACCAGCCTACGTAGATATTGATACTCAAAAAATTATTGATATTCCAGCAACACGATCTGGTGCTGTAGAGGTGCTCGAGAGGCTTAGACGTGAATTTGGTGCTGACAATATAGATGGCAAGCAGGAAGATCCTACTAAGTACGATATAGACCAAAATATTGAGATAGTGCGATGGAACGCACCAGTGATTGATAAAACAACAGGGTTGCCAAAGGGTAGGCTGACAGTTGAGGAAACTCATCCTACGACCGGTTTTCCAGATAACGAGCTGGGATACACGGCTAAGGCCCATTTTTTACCACTGCAAAAGCCAGAACTAACAGTAGAGGCAGATAAGCCTGTAAAAGAAACAAATCCTGGCCGGATGCGCCGTGCAAAAAGATTTTTCCTAACTAGGAGAAAAATAAATCCTTTGCACCGCGGTCAATAAATTTCTACCCTGGGACACTTTTTATAAAACAAAATAATTAATACAAATATAGATGTCAATTTGACAATTAAATAAAGATGACAAAGACAAACGCTTATGGTACAGTAAGCGGGTTATATCAAAATAAATAAGGAGTTGCGTAATGGATCCAAACGCACCAGCCCCTCAAACACCAGCACCGACACCAGGCAGTGATGGCGACGGTGGTACACAAATGCCGCCAGCAAATCCTCCTATGGAGCCTACTACACCAGTAGAGCCAGCTACACCGGCACCATCAGGTGACCCAATGCCTGGTGATGGCGATGCAACAGGCGGTGGCGACGGTTCTGTCCCACCAGCAGTTACACCAGCCGGCTAAAACAATAGCAAGGCAACAAAAAACACCGCTCGTACAGCGGTGTTTTTATTTTTGAAAGCATTTATTCTACGCTGGCTTCGGTACGACGAACAGATTTGCCAGTAAATAAGCGGACTTTGCGACTGTTAAATTTAACGGTTCCATCTTTTGCAGCGTGAATCGTAAAATCTTTACTTAAAAACGTGCCTTTTCCAGCACGCTTAGTCATGCCGGCTTGACGCAGAATAATTTGACCGGTTTTGACCTTTTCACCGCCAAATAACTTAACTCCGAATCGTTGTCCGGGGCTATCATGGACATTTTTTGCAGCGCCACCTGCTTTAACATGACTCATATCCTAAATCCTTTTTATGTGATCTGAGCTATCTACTCTACGATCGTATTAATACAACTAGTTCGCGGCCAACAATTTGACCCGCGCGGTGATAAATTAATTCATCTCCCGCAGCATTAACAAAACTGACCCGATTATAGCCTAACCCCTTAAGATTATCAAGTATTGGCAGGTGCTCAAAGCCTCTAGTTGTTTTCCAGGCAGGTAAGGCAAGACATAAACGCAGGCCTGGGCGAGTTTGACTGGCTAGATTGCGTAAAAACTTTTTAATAATCGTGTTAACTTCTGAGATTGTTTGTTGCAGGATTTCATTAGATGGTGGGGAGGTAAATGGCCGGCCCAAATATGCTTCGCTAGCAATAAAGTTGAATTTATTACTCCATCTATGTTCGGTGGCATCTGCAACCTCCAAGTTTGAGTAGGGTTTAATACTAGTTTCTCTTTCTAACCATTCCAAATTTTCTTTGGAATAGTCAATCAAACGTGGCTCAATATCCGTACCATATGCGGCGTAGCCCATTAAAGCAGCCTCCATTAGCAGAGTTCCTGTACCGCAAAAAGGATCCAAGATAGTCTTATCTAACAAGTCTTTTAGATCACAGTTTGGTGCTATGGCTTCGCTAGTAGCTAAGTTGATGATAATTTGAGCCAGTTTGGGTGGTAGCATGCCTACTCGGGCATCTCGCCTTGGTCGCTGACGATCCCGTTTGCTGTAGGCGGTAATATCTTGAACGGCAATACTTTGAGCCACAATTGTTTTGGCACCGTCTCGCACAAACACCAACTCCCAACCCAACGGACCTGTTAATTGATTGTACAATACCTGTGCGGTGTTTAAAGCTGGCTCATTATTCGGCACTATCCGGGTGCTTCTGGATGATTTTTTAAGCATTTTTTTAAGTTCCAGACCGGTGCCAGTAATTTGTCTGGGTTCAACTTTAAGACCGTAAACGCTCAATCCAATACGCATTTTGCCGTCTGGTAGCTTCTTGGCGTGCTGGGGCACAGCACCAATTAAAAATTTTTGGACATCTGCCCATTTGGTTGAATCCAACACGGTTAACAATTTGCAAAATTTCATAGTGCCGCCAAGGTAGGCAAAGGACACTTCCTGCGGCGGCTTGTTTAGCCAAGCTGCGACGCTACCAATTGGCTGCACGGAGGCAGCACCATACAGACTTTCTAGCTCAGCTAGCCCTAGGGCTGATTGGCGACCCAAAATACAGATTGAAGGGAACATGGCTCAAGTATACCGTTTTCTGGCAGTTCACTGAACTCCAACCACTAACTTTCGGCTTGGGGTATAATGGCGTATATAATATGAGCGAATCACATTTTTGGCGCCGACGCTGGAAACTTATTTTAAATATTGTAACTGTCGGAGCCCTGGTAGTTTTAGTTTATGCCGTGCGTAAGCAGATAGTTGATACAGTTTCAAACTTGGGTGAGGTTAATACTTGGGCGCTACCGGCTATGATTATTTGGCAGGGGCTAGATTATCACTCTTATGCCAAACTCTACCAACATCTTTACCGTATCTTGGGAGAAAGAATCCGTTACCGTTCGCTGCTGCGAGTTCAGCTGGAACTTAATTTTGTGAATAACGTATTTCCAAGTGGTGGCGTGTCGGGCATTTCCTACTTTGCGCTTCGGATGCGCGATGCTCAAGTTGCAGGAAGTAAATCAACTTTTCTACAAATTACCAAGTTCATATTCATATTTATATCATTCCAGATACTGATGGCAGTTGGATTAGTGTTATTAGCAATTGGCGGCAATGTAAATAGCTTTACAATTTTAATTGCTGCCTCACTTTTTACGCTGCTGCTAATTGGCACTCTGGCGTTAATGTTTATTATTGGCAGTCAGCGACGAATAAACAGCTTTTTTACTTATCTTACAAGAATAATTAACCGAGTTATTCATATTTTTAGACGCGCCTCACCGGAAACAATCAATATACTCCGCGCCCGCGATACATTTAATGAGCTGCATGAAAATTATTTAAAACTTAAATCTAAGCCGCGAGCGTTAATAAAGCCAGTTTTCTTTGCGTTGTCTTGCAACATTGCCGAAGTTATGACAATTTACACTGTATATATTGCCTTTGGCCATTTTGTAAACCCAGGGGCTGTGATTTTGGCCTACGCCGTGGCTAATTTTGCGGGTATCATATCGGTACTGCCTGGGGGAGTCGGAATATTTGAGGCTATTATGACGGCTGTTTTGGCAGCGGCAGGCATTCCGCCCGGGCTTAGCATACCCGTAACAATAATGTACCGGGTGCTGAATATGCTCATACAGTTGCCAGCCGGCTATTATTTTTACTACAAGGCGCTACACGGCGAAAGCCGTCAAGTATTAACATGAAAAGTGAAGAGCTGGTTTTTGGCGTCAGTGATTTTGTAAGTATTTTTAACCAAACTTTAGAATATGCTTATCCCAGCGTAGTAATAGTAGGGGAGTTGGCTAATTTTAAGATCAGTAAAAACCGCTGGGTGTATTTTGATCTAAAAGATGAACAAGCTAGCATAAGGTTTTTTGGCTCCGTTTATATGTTACCTGGACCGCTGGAGGACGGTTTGTTGTTACAAGTCCGTGGTACGCCTAAGCTGCACCCACAGTTTGGTTTTAGTATAAATGTAAATACTATTCAACCAGTAGGTGAAGGCTCAATAAAGAGGGCTTCCCAATTATTGGAAGCTAAACTACGGGCTGAAGGTCTATTTGAGCCAGCCCGGAAGCGACTATTGCCATATCCACCCCAGTCAGTCGGTCTTATTGCCTCTAGCGAATCAGCCGCTTTCCATGACTTTATCAAAGTCATAAACGGCCGGTGGGGCGGCATTGAAATACGCCTAGCGGATGTGCAAGTGCAGGGAGAAGTATCACCGCGTCAAATAGTGGCAGCCGTTGATTATTTCAATCAACAAGCCCAACCGCCAGAAGTGTTGGTAGTTACTAGGGGCGGAGGCAGCGCTGAGGATTTGGCGGCATTTAGTACAGAGCTAGTGACGCGGTCTATAGCTGCCAGTCGCATACCAACAGTGGTAGCCGTTGGGCATGAGGTAGACATTAGCCTGGCCGAATTAGCTGCCGATTTGCGTGCCAGCACACCCAGCAATGCTGCTGAATTAATTGTTCCGGATAAACGTCAGGAGATGGAACGCTTAATTACTTCAAAACAGGCTCTTGATCAGAGAATTCGTTCGATAGTGGTTGATCTACAAACTGACTTGAAACAGCAGCTTAATCAATTCAGCACTTTATTGACACATCAATTCATACAGGCAAAACAAAACCTAATTAGCAAGCATAACTTACTTGTTGCCTTGAATCCAGCCAACATACTAGGTCGCGGTTACGCAATTTTAAGGTTAGATGGTAAAGTCATACGATCTGGCAAGCAAATAAGTGTCGGTAAAACATTTAGCGCTCAGATTGCCGACGCAAGTATTAAAGCTAGGGCAGATGAGGTTATATTACAATAAAATTATGGCAAAACCGCGCACCATTGATTACAAGAAGTTAAATGATGAGTTAGATAATATTTTGGACAAGCTACAATCATCTGATCTAGATATTGATGAGTCCATAAGTCTCTACGAACAAGGTATAAAATTAATTGAAAAACTGCAAGCTCATCTAAAAGTAGCCGAGAATAAGGTTATCAAAGTAAAAAAGAGCTGGGATAAGTAACTAAGAATAAGCAGTTTATCTGGGTATAATAGTTATTCATAGATCGCATAGTTGCAACCAAACTACATCTTAGGTAATATTACGCTTATGAATAGGTTAAATCAGAAGGGCAGCAACACTGCCTTGGTGGCGGCACTATTGTTTGCAGCACTACTAGCTATTGGCGCTCTAAGTTTTGGGTTTTGGGCTTTTGCTAGTCGTCAGAATTATAAAAATAATGCTGATCAAATCATTGCCGCCCAGGTAAAAATTGCTCAGGATAAAACCGCTACTGCTAAAGATAACGAATTTGCTCAAAAAGAAAAATCACCACTAAAAACATACAGAGGTCCCGAAACCTATGGCAGCGTACTTATAAGATATCCCAAATCCTGGAGTGCCTATATTTCCCAATCTTCTGACAGTAATAACCCTTTGGATGGCTATTTTCATCCTAATTTTGTTCCTGATGTACAATCTAAAACTTCATTTGCGCTTAGGGTTCAGGTTGTGGCCGATGCTTACAGTGATGTGCTGGCTCAGTTTAGCGAACAAGTAACTAGCGGCACCGCCAAAGTTACACCTTTTAGGGCGGCCAAAGTACAGGGCACGCTAGGCTCTAAGGTTGTTGGTGCGATAGATAGTGAAAAGCAGGGCACCATGGTGTTGTTCCCTCTACGCGATAAAACGCTTAAAATTTGGACAGAATCATCCCAATATATTGGCGATTTCAATAAATTTATCCTGCCTAATTTGTCTTTCTCACCCTGAACTTTTTATTTGTTGACTGAGCGTTAAACGCTAATGGTTAGGGGGTGGATGGAGTGTATACTAGAATTAGAAAAGAGAAAATTTATTGTGAGTAATGTGCGTACTAACGGCAGGCAAAACGCTGGGGAAACAGGCGAGAGGCTACTCAATGCCTTAGCTGAGCAAATGAAACTACCGCTGCTACAAATTGCCCGTCGAGCAGAACTTGCTCGAGGTAATAATGATACTGCCCTAGCACTAGAAACAATTGAACTAACTGCTGATAATGCCCTGAAACTCTTGGATTTTTACTTACTTAGCACCAAGCTAGCTCGGGCTCAGCCATATTTGCAGCTGGAGCCAGTCTCTCTCTCAGCTGTTTTAAGTGATAGCGCTCATGAACTGGCATGGTTGGCTAAACGGTATAACTGTGAATTAGAACTTCACCTGTCTGGTAAGTACGAACCGGTTATGGCGCACAAAGCTGGACTGGAAGCAGCTTTAATCAGTTTGGGCTACGTTTTTATAGAAGCTCAAAGCGGACAAAATACCGGGCAGAGATCTCTTATTAAACTAGCTGCTCATCGTAGTCATGGCGGCATTGTAGCCGGCATGTTTGCTAATTTAGAAGGTCTAGGCTCAAGTATGTATAAGAAGGCTCATGAACTTTACGGTCATGCCCGACAACCTTTAATACAGCTAACCTCATCTACTGGGACCGGTGTATTTGTAGCTGATTCGTTATTGTCCAGTATGTCCGCCCATATGCATGTGGCCCGCCATCAAAAATTAACTGGTTTAGCGGCTACCTTTCCACCCAGTCGGCAAACATCATTGGTTTAAGTCGGTATAGCTATGGCAAAGATTTTACTTGTTGAACCGGATATCAACTTGGCCCAAACATTGATACATTCTCTAAAAAACCGGGGCCATAAGATTAAAGTATGCGCCACCGCCCAAGCGGCCATTCACGGAGTTGATAGCTTTAAGCCGGATATCGTAATATTGGAATTACAATTACCAGTTCATAATGGCATTGAGTTTTTATATGAACTGCGCTCCTATCAGGACTGGCAAACCGTACCAGTTATAGTTCATAGTCTGGTACCGCCGACACTTAAGGCTATAAGCTCTATGCTCTGGGATAATTTGCATATTGTGGCGTATCACTATAAACCT
Organism: uncultured Candidatus Saccharibacteria bacterium; assembly: GCA_964520375.1. Taxonomy (GTDB): domain Bacteria; phylum Patescibacteriota; class Saccharimonadia; order Saccharimonadales; family JANWIN01; genus CAZFNQ01. The sequence goes on along the minus strand of CAZFNQ010000002.1, from coordinate 10,563 downwards.
GTAACCAAACTAGCTACTCTCAATAACTCAGTTGACAATATCCTGACTACGGCGCAATGAACCGGGTCGTAACTACTGGCATAGTGCTAGGTCGCACAGATTTTGGTGAAGCCGATCGTATTTTGACTATTTTAACACCCGATCACGGACGAATACGGGTTATTGCTAAGGGTGTCCGTAAAGTTAAAAGCAAATTAGCTGGCGGTATAGAATTGTTCAGCATAAGTCAGATTAGCTTCATACATGGCCGAAGTGAAATTTACACTCTGATTTCTAGCCGTTTGCAAAAACATTTTAGTCGCATTGCTAGCGATATAAACCGTACTATGTTTGGCTACGAAATTATAAAATTAATTAATAAAACGGTAGAAGATAACGCCGGTGAGGAGTATTTTGAGCTGCTTAGCTACGCATTGGAAGCGTTAGATGAAACTAGCTTACCACAACCGGCCATTGAACTATGGCTGTATGCTCAGATATTAAAGCTGGCAGGCCATTCGCCTAATTTAAAAACCGATACCAGCGGCAGTAAACTTAATCAAAATACAAAGTACGGTTTTGATATTGATAAAATGGCATTTATGGCCCGGCCAGCAGGTACTATTGGTGCCAATCATATTAAACTCATACGCTTGGCATTTGGGTTGCAATCACCGCTTAAACTGGGTCAAGTCGGAGATCTTGATAAGGTTTTGACTAACAGTCTAGGAATAGTTAAATCCATGCGCCAGCAGTTTATTCATCGCTAAAAAGTTACTATAATTATCATATAACCATGCCATTATCAGGAGAAAGAGAAATTGCATTTGTAGATCCAGAACATGGCTCAACCTTAGATTGGTCAGCCGTAAATTTGGTTGTTAGCGATTTGGCTAATGAGGGTCAGGCATCAGTCCTAAGACTTGAAGATGATCAAGGCAATATTAAAACTCCTCTCAGTCCATATGAACTGAGTGTTTTATATGAACATCTGGCTACACACGGTGAGGCTATATCCAAAAAGTATTCCATGCAGGATTTGTGTGAACGTGTTAAAACATTTAGCGGTCAACGCGAAAGTGTAATATTTGTAATGTCAGCTATTAGATGGTTCAAAGAACGTATTAGTGATAGTAAACATGTAATTGTTCAGGAAATGCCCGCAGATAAAATTGAAATCACTCCACAATAAACCAAACATATAAGATTTGACAAGGGGGTTATAATAGTAGAGATTATTGAAATAATCGCCAAACAGGCGCTTTAGTAAGGTGTTTCAGTGCAAATTGACAACCAAGAATCAACAAGCGGCCAATCAAACCAACGCGAAGCAATCGATGGCTTGTACGTAGATTCCTATAAGCAATATATGCTAGACATTGGTAATCCTCCGCGGCTTAGCAAAGACAGGGAGCATCTACTAGCTAGGAACTTCCAGGAAGGTATGAGAGCCAGAGAAGTAAAAGCGGCCTATTTGGCTTTAAACGGCATACATACATTTTTTAATTATGAACCCTTAATTGAGGCAATAGTCGATCCAAAGATACGGGCCGGTAAAGAAGCAAGGGATGAAATACTTCGAGCCAATCTTCTATTTGTTGTATCTAGGGCGAAGAGATTTCAAGGAAGGGGTTTGCCATTGGTAGACATTATTCAAAACGGCAATATTGGCTTGATGAGAGGAGTAGATAAGTTCGACCCGCGGCGGGGCACTAGGTTGAGTACGTATGCGCAACATTGGATAGATGTCTCAATAAAACGTGGCTTTGAAAAACAAGCACGTAGCATTCGTTTAACTCATGAGGATCAAAATAGACTAGATAAAGTCAGAGCTATAAATAACCGTTTATATCAAGATCTTCATAGATGGCCGACGGAGGAGGAGATTGCAGACATAGCACTTGAACCGCTTGAAGATGTAAGGCGGCTATTACAAGTTCAAGAAATTATCTCCATTGATCAAGAAGTTGGAAGGTTAAGCGGTTCAAATACTTTGAGTGATTTCTTATCGGATAGAACGATACCAAGTACCGAAGAACAAGCCTTACAGCAAATAGAAGTAAACAAGGACGATGCCCTAATTAAAAAACGTCTTTACGATCTAGCAGAATTAACTGCGCGTGAAAGGCAAGTTATGGATTGCTTACGGCCAGATGAAAGTGGCAAACAACCTACCCAAAGGCAAGTAGCAAAAATTATAGGAACTAATCATCAATATGTAAGTAGGGTTTTAAAAAAAGCGATAAGTAAATTAGAGCGAGTAGCCCGTGAAGTGCTAGATGAAGCCAGCTAAATAACGTATAATCAAGCTAAATTATGAGCGACGCGTCTCTTGATGATATTGTTAGCCTAGCCAAGCGGCGAGGGTTTATTTATCAAGGCTCCGAAATTTATGGTGGTTTAGCTGGTACGTGGGACTATGGACCGCTAGGCGTAGCACTAAAACGCAACATTCAAAACTTATGGTGGCGGATGTTTGTCGAGCAGCGCGATGATATTTATGGCCTAGATGCCGCCATTCTTATGAACAAAAAGGTGTGGGAAGCAAGCGGTCACGCTGCAGGATTTAACGATCCAATGCTGGAGTGCAGTAATTGTCACAGTCGCTTACGAGCAGATCATGTAACTGACAAAAAATGTCCGGTTTGCGGTAAAACTGACACTTTTGGCAAACCTCGCCTGTTCAATATGATGTTCAAGACCAATATTGGTCCGATTGATGATAATAATTCGCTAAGCTACTTGCGACCAGAAACAGCGCAGGGAATTTTTACTAATTTTAAAAACATAATCGATACAGTATCGCCAGACTTGCCTTTTGGCATTGCCCAAATTGGTAAAGCCTTTCGTAATGAAATATCACCACGAGATTTTCTATTCCGAACTCGTGAGTTTGTGCAAATGGAATTAGAGTATTTTGTAGAACCCAGCAAATGGGAAGAAGAATTTGAGAAATGGATCAAAGATATTTATAAATTTCTGGCAGCAATTGGTGTTGGCAAATCGACCGTACACGAGCTAGAAGTGCCCGCGGCTGATCGAGCCCATTACAGTAAGCGCACTATAGACTTTGAGTTTGGGTATCCCTTTGGTAAAAGTGAGCTTTTAGGGTTAGCTTACAGGGCTGATTTTGACCTACAGAACCATCAGAAGGCATCAGGCAAGACTATGGAATATCGTCCCAAAGATGGCGGTAAGGTGTTTGTACCACACGTGATTGAACCAAGTTTTGGCGTTGATCGGCTAATCTTAGCAATACTTTGTAACGCCTATTCTGAAGATAAGCAAAATGGTGAAAAGCGTATATTTCTAAAGTTGCCAGCAAATATTGCACCGGTCAGGGTTGCTGTCTTTCCTCTGCTTAAAAACAAACCAGAGCTGGTCAAAAAGGCTAAGGAAGTTCATGAGATATTGAAAAAGGAGTATAGCGCTGTCATGTTTGATGACAATGGCAACATTGGTAAACGTTACCGCCGTCAGGACGAAATTGGCACGCCTTACTGCGTGACAATAGACTTCGACACGCTAAAGGACGACACAGTTACCGTGCGGAGTCGTGATAATATTAATCAAGAACGTGTAAAGATGAAAGAACTTGTAGAAAAGCTGGCCTAAAAAATGGCAATACCTTCTGCAGAGATGGGTGAGGGCGTGCCAGAATCACCGAATAAAGATCTAAATTGGTACAAAGCAGGTGTATGCAATGATAATGAGGGTACTATGCTAGAACTATTCTATTCAACCGATCGAGAAGATGTTGAACGGGCTAAAGCCTTATGCCGAGGCTGTATTGTGAATGTCGAATGCCTTCAGTATGCAAAAGAGACTCGTCAATACGGAGGCGTCTGGGGAGGAGAATTGTTTGATAGTGGTAAAATTGTTCCAACCCCCAAGAAAAAAGGTCCCCAACCGGCTACTAATCACTCAGTGCCGAGTGCAATTGAAACTATTGATACATAATCAAAGCTTAGTGATCGTATCAAATTAAATAAGAGTATAATTTTTAACTATGAAGAGCGCACTGATTATAGGACTTTTCGCAGCAATTGCTGCTGCGGTGGTAACACTCTATGTTCGACGACGGAACATAACTTTTGAAGGAGTAGTTACAGATAAAGACGTACAAGAAATAGCTAACGATAACTTGAGTCTTAAAAAGCCAGCTACTATAAGATTTGGCAAAAGAATCAACCATGTCTCCCATCAATATAATATAAAAGTACAAACTGACTTAGGGAAAATGATTAACTGGCAAATATCAGAGGGCAAGTACCAGATTTTAAATATCGGCGACCATGTTAGCAAACCATCTGGCTCGACTGATATTAATATAACTCCTAGAGCCCAATTGGCTTCGCTCTCGCCGCCATCAGCTAATCAGCCACCACAGTCCCCGAATTCAATTTCTAACTAGTTAATGGTCCAAATGTTATGATTGACTATTTTCAATGATTTGTTTTATAATATACTTTCTATGATAGGAGATACACACGGACCAAATCTAGAATCAGTTCCCGATCTAACAGCTGAACGAATAACTAATCCAATAGAACGGTACGGGGGCTTCTTGTTAAGTGTGCGAGAGACTGAACCCAATGAAACTTGGTTTGAGGTCTATGTATGTAGAGACTTTGAACCAGGGAAAGTTAATACGCATATAAGACTCGATGCTCGCCCTCGTCCAGATATTCTTCCTCAACCGGAGGACATGGAGGATATGAAAAGCATTGTGAGTGAGGCCTGGTTTTTTACGAAGGTTTTTGAACATGATGAACATAATATACTAAATGGATATGGCTATGAGGCAAGCCGATTTAAATCTGGCACAATCGAGACTTACGATTTAACTACTCCGACTTCAGAGCAAATTGTTAAAAGTATTGCTGGAGCCATGTTGTCTAGAAAAGAAACATTAGCTTTAGAAGCTCGTTATAGCGATAAAATTGAAAACATTGCTTACACTGCCGCGAATGTTGTCTTAGAGGAAGCACATAAGAGCTTAGAGGCTAGTGCTCGTCTGCCCATAATTCATGGTATAGCTTTGCAGACACTTGTCGGCACTTACCTTGGTCAGAAAGCTGACTTACGGGCAATCGAAGACTATAGGTCGCAAGATGAACCCAAAAAGTCTGAGTGTTCAGATGATCTTAAAGCCGCTTGTAATATAGAGACAGTCTATTGGGGTCTTCAAACAGTTACTAATTCTCTAGGAAGGATTGTTCGCAGTTCAAGGCGTTATCAATGGAGTGAATGGTTTACACAACTAGTAGACGAACTCACGCCAGTTATATCTGGAAGACATAATGTGAAAATTCTATCCGACGAAGAAAAAGACCACATAGTTCTGTATCTGAAACATATAGCAGAATTTTTTAAACTTGAATCTGATAAGACTGTACAATCATATGACAGAAGCTCAGCGGGTTAGTTTTAGCGAAGTAAAACAGGAGTTTTTAAAACAATACCCTTATAATAATTGGCAAAAAGAAGTTAGTTTATGGTGTCTAAATTGGACCGAGAAACACGTTGGTAACTGGTATAAAGTCAGGCTATCGCGCGATGATGTATTGTCAATACTTATGCCAGGTCATGCTCACTCAAAATACATTTTAATACCAAAGAAGGGCGCACTACTTAAAAGTGTTTATAAAAGAGCTAAAAAGCTAGAATATAAATCTAAAAATCCCAAATGCGTTAAAACAATTGAACATTTTAAACATAGCGAATTTAGCCCAATATTTTTGTCGACCCGTTTTAAGGCCATGGGCCATTACAAAGGACATGTTAAGATTAAAACTGCTTTATATCACGTAGATGGACTCCATAGGTTGATTGCCTGGGGTTTGGATGGCCGATACACGAATCAATATTTAGAGACTCACCCAATGTGTGCCTATGTGGCAAAAGGCAAATGGTATAAATTCTTACATTGGCCTAGTGAAATCTGAAGTAGGTGGCGTATACTAAAGTTATAAACCAAAATTAGTAAAATTTATCAATTTTTATAAAAAGGAGGTTTTATTATGTTGGGAGATGCAAACATTATTCCCACAATTGCGGTTAAGGATCTTAAGGTAGCAAAAGAATTTTACGAGGGAAAGCTTGGCCTGAAAGCCGTAAAAGATGAGCGCAGCGGACAGGGCGTCATTTATAAAAGTGGCAATTCTCAAGTTCTTGTTTATACTTCTTCCTTTGCAGGTACAAACAAAGCTACCTCTGCAGCTTGGGAGATTAAAGACATTGAAGCAGTGGTTAATGAGCTAAAAGGCAAGGGTATTACTTTCGAACAATACGACAATATACCGGGTGTCAAACGCGAGGGCGATATCCATATTCTAGAAGATTTAAAAGCGGCTTGGTTTAAAGATCCGGATGGTAATATTTTAAACGTTACGACTGGGATGTAGCATAAGCATTATCCCAAAAACTCTAAAATAATGCTCAAACCAAGACAATCTAGAAACTCAAGCGACAACAATTACGCTTTTATTGATAGCCAAAACCTAAACCTGGGTACTCAAAAGATGGGTTGGAAAATGGACTGGCGCAAATTCCGGCATTATCTGCGTAGTAAATATAAGGTTACCAACGCTTACATGTTTATTGGCTATATGCCGGAATTTGAAGATTTGTACCAACAGCTACATGACAGCGGCTACCTGGTAGTACTAAAACCCACTTCTGACCTTTCAAAGCCTCATCAGGCGCAGATTGAAGGCCTATCTGTTAGTCAGCAAGATCCCCCGACAAATACTGAAAAACCTGAGCAAGATCCCACAGCCAGGAAGTCTCCAATTAAAGGCAATATAGATGCGGACTTGGTGCTATGGACAATGAAAGAATTTAAAAATTACCATAAAGCCATAATTGTATCTGGCGATGGTGATTTCCATAGTCTGGCCGAATATCTAAAGGAACAGGGCAAACTGCAAAATATCATGACACCCAACTGGCAGTATTCTCAGTTACTTAAAGAATTTGACAGCTATATTGTCCGCCTAGATAAATTACGCAATGAGCTGGCATATAGAAGCAGACCGAGAACCGATAAAGCCGACCAATAAAGGTAAATTGGGTAATGAAGTACGTTAAACTCAACACTGGGAAGCAAATGCCGGGTATTGGTTATGGTACTTGGCAAATAATTTTTGGCGTTCACAAAAAAGTGTTGAAAGCCATTGAAACAGGCTATCGCTTAATTGATACAGCCAAAATTTACGGAAATGAAGCCGGAGTCGGGTCGGCCGTGCGAGATTCTAAAGTCCCGCGCAAGGATATATTTGTAACTACCAAGCTTTGGAACAGCGACCAGGGTTATGCGAGTGCACACAAGGCCTTTAATGATTCTCTTGAGCGCTTGGGCCTAGAATATGTGGATCTATATCTTATACATTGGCCCGGGCATGATGCCCCGCGACGTGCCGACTCTTGGAAGGCCATGGAAGAAATTAATAAAAGTGGTCTAGCCAAGAACATAGGCGTGTCTAATTATATGGCTACCCATTTAGAAGAACTGTTATCAACTGCAAAAGTTAAGCCAGCCGTTAATCAAATTGAATTCCATCCCTATATTTACAAAGATCAAAAGCCTGTGCTAGAGTTTTGCCGTAAAAATAATATAATTGTCGAGGCCTACAGTCCACTGGCCCGCGGTCGCCATGCCAATGACAAAGTTATTGGCAATATTGCTGAGAGACATAAAGCCACAAGTGCACAAATTATGCTAGCATGGGCTATTACGCATGAAACAATACCGATACCAAAAACTACTGACGCAGAGCGTATGAGACAAAATCTGGACTCGCAAGAAATTACTCTAACGGTTGAAGATATTGCCAAAATTGACGGTTTGTCACAAGGCGAGCATGTGGTAGGCTGGCATTAGTTAACTAAGATTGGAGAATTAAATGGCAGCACGAGATAAAGTTACGAAAAGTATGGACTTTAGCGATCTAAAAGCGCTTTACTTTAATTGCACGCTTAAAAAATCACCAGAGGTAAGTAATACAGAGGGGCTTTTAAAATTGAGTACAAATATTATGCAAAAGCATGGCGTCAATATTGAAATAATCCGCGCCGTTGACCATGATATTGCCACAGGCGTTTACCCTGATATGACTAAACATGGCTGGAAAACTGATGATTGGCCAGATATTTATAAAAAAGTGCAAGACGCTGACATACTAGTTATCTGCGGACCAATTTGGCTGGGAGATAACAGTTCAGTAACCAAACGTGTTATTGAAAGGTTATATGGCAATTCCAGTGATTTAAACGATGAGGGCCAATATGCTTATTATGGCAAAGTTGGAGGCTGTATTATTACTGGCAATGAAGATGGTGTTAAACATTGTGCTATGAATGTTCTGTACAGTTTGCAACATTTGGGTTGTGTAATACCTCCGCAAGCCGATGCCGGCTGGGTAGGTGAAGCCGGCCCCGGACCAAGTTACCTGGATAAGGGCAGTGGCGGCCCACAGAATGATTTTACAAACCGAAACACTACTTTTATGGCCTGGAATTTGATGCACCTAGCCAAGATGATAAAAGATAGCGGTGGGATACCGGCCTGGGGTAACCAGCGCAGCAAATGGGACGCTGGTAGCCGTTTTGACTTTGAAAACCCCGAATATCGATAGCAGTTTCTCTTTGTTAATTGAGTTATAATAAAGGTCAATGGACAAAAAGAGGGTTTTTCCGAAAGATTTTTACTGGGGAGCCAGTGTAGCTAGTCACCAAGTCGAAGGTGGTACCGTAAACCAGTGGAGTGTGTGGGAGCTAGCTCATGCCAAGGAATTAGCAAATACCGCAGAGGTCCGAATGCGTCCAATTGTGCCCGATTGGGATGCAGTTAAAAAACGAGCGACCAGTCCAAATAACTACGTTTCAGGTAGAGGTGTAGACCATTACAACCACTATCTAGAAGATTTCGATATTGCCAAAAGACTTCGACTCAATGCCTTCCGTTTTGGCATCGAGTGGTCCAGACTGGAGCCTGAACAGGGTCAATGGGATAGTGCAGCCATAGATCATTACAAAAAATATATATCGGCCCTCAAAAAACGCGGCATAGAACCATTCTTAAATATTTGGCACTGGACCGTTCCAGTTTGGTTTGAGGATAAAGGTGGCTTTACCAAACGTTCCAATCTTAAGTACTTTTATAAATTTGTCACCAAAATAGCCGAAGAATATGGCCAAGAACTCAAATACATAATAACTCTCAACGAACCCAATGTTTACACTAGCTTTAGTTTTGTTACAGGGGAATGGCCGCCCGAGCAAAAAAGCCCACTGCAAGCAGTGACTGTCTATTTGAATTTAGTAAAAGCTCACAAAAAGGCTTATAAGATACTTAAAAAACAAAACCCACACCTGCAAATTGGTATGGCTGCCCAGCTAGCTAACATTCAAGCTAAACGACCGCACAACTTCGTTGATCAAGCGGTAACAAAAGTAATGAGGTACGCCTGGAATTGGTGGTTTTTGCGAAGAGTTCGAAATCACCAAGATTTTGTGGGGTTTAACTACTATTTCACAGATTATTATAAAAACTTTAAGCGTGAGAACCCTAAAGTACCGCAAAATGACCTTGGCTGGTATATGGAACCAGAGGGTTTATATCCACTACTTATGCGGACCTGGGCCCATCATAAAAAACCAATATTCGTGACTGAAAATGGCGTTGCCGATGAACAGGACCAATATCGGCAGTGGTGGCTAGAGGAAACTGTTATTGCCATGGAACGAGCAATTAGCGAAGGTGTTGATATAGCCGGTTACTTTCATTGGAGTTTGCTCGATAATTTTGAATGGAAATATGGCTGGTGGCCAAAGTTCGGCCTGGTCTCTGTGGATCGAAAAAATGGCATGACAAGGCAAATACGGCCTAGTGCACATTGGTACACCGAGATGATAAAAAACCAACAGAGCTAGACTTATAATAAATACAACTTTCCAAAGTAATAGGGCATGGCCTGAGATTGACAAAATGCATATGTTTTGCTATAATATGAGCTATGATATCAAATCAAGATGTACTCAGATCACACAATACCAAGCGCCCATCCAATAGAGTAAAGCGTAATCGTCGAGCTCTTGCCATAGGTGCCAGTGTAATTGCTCTGGGTAGTGTTAGTCATAAAGCTGTAGGTAATGTGATAGATCATTCACTCACTGGAAGTCACGAATTGCCAGCACTAGATACCGATTTCCAAGTACGAGGACCTCAAGATACCCCAGATAACATTGCAGACCACTCTGGCGTACAAGGTAGCCAAGATCGAGAAGATTTTGATAAGGCAATTCTTGATGAAGCTCATCAACAGGGTGAAGATGAATTAAAACAAGGCATGCAGATAAAAGTTCCTCACGCCTATGTAGAATATGTTCAAAACCAAAAAAACGAAGCCAACCAGAGATAACCTTGTAGTGTTACGTAAATAGAGTTACCCACCATATCTTGTGGTTTTAGGGTATAATCTGTAAAAGCTGTGGATAAGTCGCCAATTAACAGGCGACATTTTTAATTAAAACGCTTGCTTGTGGGTGATTGTGGGTAGTATATTCATGACAGTGGGTAAT
>CAZFNQ010000001.1:74932-76878 GCA_964520375.1 uncultured Candidatus Saccharibacteria bacterium | reverse complement strand
CCCTTAGAATGAGTCTCCAGCGGTGCCCACCCCCTCTGGAGGCTCATTTTAGTTTACTGCGTACAACAAGGAGTATAATAACGTTATGGTTGTTGAAAGCGATAGAGCTATTCTAACCGCCGAAGAAGAACTTATTGCCTGCTATAAAAGCCCTGTAGAATTGTCACTAATTTCGGAAGCCTTACCGGAACTTTTGCGCACGGTTGAAAAGCGCGAGAATATAGCTCGTATGACACTTGATGCTGATGATATATTTCCTCACTCAATTATTGGCGAAGCGCGATCAGATCTATCGCGTCTGCAAGCTGCAAGGGAAACTCTGTTGACAATGGCCGGGGTGCTAATAGTGCATGGTGCTGAGGAATATCTTCGCGACGTTATAATATAGGCTAAGAATAATCTCCAGGCTATTGCTGCTATATCAATAGTTTGAAAATAGCTTGATTGCTTACATGCTTTGTTGTTAAATAATTGTAAGAATATAACAAAAAGGAAAACTATGTCTACCAAAAATAAAAAAACTTATAAAATTAAAAAAATACTTAATTGGATTAATCCTACCAGTCCCGCAAAGAGTATGTTATTATTCGCAATTGCTTTTGCCGTAATTGGCGGCAGTTACACGGCCTATAAAAGTTTCGCGTCACCAGCCCACGTTCTGGTAAATGGTGCAGGCAAAATATATCTCTTCCATGGATCTGGAGTAAAGCAAACAGACTCACATGGTGGTTTACCCAACACCACCATTTGGCGGCTAGAAACCTACGCAAGTGTTGCAACAAAATTTAAAGTATTTGCTCTAAGCTCATCATTTCGCCCAAATATTTGTACCACGTATCGGTTTACCAGTGGATCTACAAATAATAAGTTGGATATTCAATACAGATATGATCAGTTATTCGTAGTTGGCAATGGTAGTCTGACATATCGCAAGGTTTGTCATACTGAAACTATTCTATTAAGTCCAGGACAATATAATACAATAGAGCCTCTGGTTACTAATTACCCGGATTCAAACAACTTCCATGCTGGCGATTTATATATCAAAAATATATCTTTGGAGTGGTAGCCGAAGCGAAGCTACAAAATAAAACTGCGGGTTTCGGGAATCAATTCGCCCCTGAAAGTATACTCAGATAAAATACTATTAACCTCTTGATGCAGCGCTGATAACTCAGCCTGCTCTGCTTTGCTAAACTTGCCAAGTACAAAGTTCGCGTCCTCAGCTTTATTAGCAATTTCATTATGTATGCCAATCCGAACTCGCCCGAAGCCTTCGCCTAAATGTTGAATAAGTGACTTTACGCCGTTGTGACCGGCGCTACTACCGCCTACCCTGGTGCGAATTTGGCCAAATGGAATTGCTAGCTCATCATAAACTGCCAGGATTTGTGAGTCTGGTACTTTATAAAAATTAGCTACTGCTAATGCTGACTCACCGCTAAGGTTCATAAAAGTAGTGGGCTTAATTAGAAAGATCCTGCTCTCGGCAATGTTGTGACTGGTAATTAGACACTTTAGATCTTTCTTGTCTACCCAACTTGGGAATTCTAGTTTGCTAGCAAAAATGTCTAGGCAGGCAAAGCCAATATTATGCCTTGTGCCATCGTATTTCTTACCCGGATTGCCAAGGCCAATTATTAGAACGTTTTTAGCTGGACCTAAGCGGTATAGTGGTACGCTACTGCTGACTTGAGGTTTTTTTTGCAGTAATCCCATATTGCCTAGTTTACACGCAATTCTAAGTTTGGTGCAGATAAAACATCTAAATAAAGCAAGTGCCAATACTCAATAACTTGAGAACTCGCGCTTGAATTAGTGGATTAAGTCAGATAGGTAGTTGGTTCCCTTGCGGGAGAGTGAGGTGTGTGAAGACGAATCTTCAGACAGTGGTCCTCACTCTCCCTTCAGGGTCTACAAGTTGATGAAACGCCGACGTCTCACGA
>CAZFNQ010000001.1:59147-74832 GCA_964520375.1 uncultured Candidatus Saccharibacteria bacterium | reverse complement strand
GGACAGTTCTTTGTCCAGAACACCTTGTACTTGACATCCGCACCGATTGATCCCGAGACCTTCGCCCGTACCTTGTAGTGGTATTGACCGTTGACAGCCCTGAGCCCGTCGGTTGGCAGTCGGTACTGCTCTTGATGGTTGAGGGCGTTGCCGGCACCACTGCCTTGGAAGGTGAAGTGGAGCCTTCCGACTTGCGGGGTTACCACGAATGGCTTCCCTGCACTCGGTGGCCAAGCCCAGAACGTGATGTCGGCGGTCCTGGTGGAGGCGTCGAAACCGTAGAACAAGAGCGAGAAATCACAGTTCACATGGGGGTCATTGTCATGACCGCCATCGAAGTCATGTCCCTCGATCTTGATGGTCCCGTTGTTACCGGGTGGTTTGGTTGACTTGGCTGTCGCGGCTGGGGCCGTGACGATAGACATGATGGCAAACAGAGCCACCATTAATGCAATTTTCGGTTTCACTTTCATACGATCACCGCTTCCTGTTTTGGGGATGGAGCTCAAGTTGAGAGCATACAAAACCCTGATATAAAGGTTCTCTATGCTCTCAACGAACTTTCCAAATATCTACCTATCTGACTTATTAAATAACGTGACACAAAAAAGCCCGGCGCGTGTGCCGGGTGTATCATTCAAAACAAAATTCATCTGTTGTACGAAGCTTGCTCGCCCGGTTTCGCTAATCGCTCCACCTACTCTTTGTGAGCAGATACTGAGAAGGTATCATTGCTGCCAATGGCCCATGTGTCAGTAAGGTTATTCTAACAGCAAAATACTAAAAGTCAATACTAGCGGTTATGTCTTAATCTGGCTTTTGCTTTGAGATTGACGGTTGTTTATGTGTTTTTCAAAGAACCAGAATCTAATTGGTGTACCATTAAAACCAAATTGTTGACGCAAGGCGCGCTCCATATAGCGTTTATAGCTCCAATGCAGCATCCTGGTATGGGCTCCATAGACTTTGAAGTTAATCGGGCTGTCGGCTTCCTGAATCATATAGTTTAGTTTTGGAAGTCGGTTTTTTAAACCGGCTGGCGGGTGGCTGTTAACAACTGACCTAAGCCAACGATTAAGTTCCGCAGTTTTTATCCGTATTTGGCGTTGTTTATCAATGTCGAGCACCATCTCAAAAATTTTAGTAACGTTTTGCCCAGTTTCGGAACTGGTAAAAATTAATGGCGCCCAAGGCACAAAGTCAAACTCATGTTTAATTTGTGCTGCTAAATTATCTCGGGTATGCGGAGTTTTCTCGGCGTCTAGTAAATCCCATTTTGCGACAACAAGTATTAGGCCTTTACCCGCTTCTTTAATAAGTCCAGCTATTTTTTGATCTAGCTGTACGGTTGGTTCGGTAGCGTCAATCAATAGACAGCCTATGTCGGCCTGCTCAATGGCGGCCAATGCTCTAATAACACTAAAACGTTCAACGCCGCGCTCAATCTTGCCACTACGTCGGATACCGGCCGTATCCATAAGTTCAATCTCTCGGCCTTCAAACTTTGCAAGCGCTCGATTTACATCCCTGGTGGTACCGGCAACAGGCGTCACAATTGCCTGCTGCTTTTTGGCCAAGCTGTTAAAAAGTGACGATTTGCCAACATTGGGACGGCCAAGTATCGCTACGCGCAAGCGGTTCGGAGACTCTTTTATGCTGACCTTTGGAAGATTGGCTACCAAATTGTCTAGTAGCTCATCAATACCATAATTTTGGGTAGTGCTAGTTAGAGCAATTGGTTTTATACCCAGTTTTTGGTAGTCGTCTGCTATGGCACGCTTAACTTGGTCAACCTTATTTACAATTAAATATACTGGTTTACGACTTTTCAGCGCTAACTTGGCTACACGACGGTCTTCTTCCGTTATAACCGTTGGAGCTTCAATAACCACCCATATAATATCGGCGCTATCGGCAGCCTGGGTGATTTGTTCTTGAATGGTGAATTCAAAATCGTCCTGGGCATCTTTCATGCCAGCTGTATCAACTATCCAGAAGTCTTGATTGTTCCAAGAAGCCTTGGCCATGATAGAGTCACGGGTTGTACCTGGCTCCATAGCCACTATTGCCTCACGGCGGCGCAAAACTGCATTGAATAAGCTGCTCTTGCCTACATTGGCCCGGCCTACAATTGCCACAATCGGTACTTTTTTAACTGCCATACTTTTACTAACCAGCACTTTCTTAATCTGTTATTATATCATGAATTTATGTATTTGCCAGGTTTGAGTGAGCCGAGTCGGTATTTGCCAAACTGAATCCGATGAAGTTTTGTTACTTTATAGCCTAAAATAGCGAAGCTACGGCGGATTTGGCGGTTCCGCCCCTCACTCATGGTTACAGTCCAAAGGTTTTCTTTGCCAGTAAGCTTAAGTCTGCTCACGCCGTCATCTAGCACCACGCCCTTTGTGAATTTGCCCTGATCAAATTGACTAAGTGGTTTATTTAGCCTAACTTTGTAAATTTTTGCTTTGGCGAACTTGGGATGAGTCAATTCGTTGGCTAACATGCCGTCATTTGTAAGTAGTATTATTCCAGAAGAATCTTTATCTAGCCGTCCAACCGGCTTTAACTCACTCAAATCTTTGGGCAGTAAATCGTAAATAGTTTTACTACCCTGGCCGACGCGACTACAGACATAGCCAACCGGCTTGTTTAAAATTATAGTAACAGTCTCGTCAGCGACATTAACAGAATGGTTGTCAAGTGTTACTGCATCAGCTTGTCGGACTTCTTGTCCGACTAAGCCAACTGCTCCATTGACACGTACTTTGCCAGCTGCAATAGCAATATCTGCTGATCGACGACTCATGCTGGTAGCTTGGGCCAAAAAACGGTTCAAACGCATGCCATTAGTTTACAGTCAATAATTTTTAGCTCATAGCCCTTAAAGAGCTATTGAGCTGGGGTCGGCCGTGGCAACATCCGATTCCGGCGCCTGGGTGGGTGTAATAGTTTGGATTGTCGGGTCAATGGGAGCCTGGGGCTTGCCAGTAACTTCAGCTATAACGGCACTGTTTCCTTCGCCATTGGCTGCATCTTCCTTGGCTGCCTCCTCGGCTAGCAAGGCTTCAATACTAGCGCTTTGTTTGTGCAAGTCATTTATTGGGCTTATGGTTTTTGTATGAACTACGGTTTTATCGTTGAGTTCCGAGTTTTTACCGCTACCACTGGATGAATTACCAGTGTTTTCGGCTACCGCCACACTGTGACGGCCGATAGAATTAGCATTATCATCTGGTTTGTTACCGTTTACTGTTGCCATGGCGTCTGCTAGGACACCGTCATTGTTTTCTTGCTGACTAATTTTATTGTCTGTTTCGACTGGTGCAGGCGCTGGACTAGCAGCTGCAGAGGCAGTTCCACTTGCATCCGGTTTAAGTAAAGCTGGTGGCATAGGCATAGAAACTACTGTTGCACCGGCTGGATGGTCGACAAAGTCCTGAATTGGTTTACCTGGTGGTTGAGTTGGGCTATTTTGGGCTTGACCAAGCTGCAGGGCTATAGCTTCCTCGTCTTTGGCAATAGCATTGTCACCAATTGATGAGGCTGGTTTAGGTGTCGGTGCTACCGTGGTAATAGGCATAGATGACATGGGTGCAGTGTTATTACTAGTGCTTGGGCTTAAATTAGAGGGTGATGGTGAGTCTGGGGCGGGTGTAATGGCTAGCGGCTCAGGAGTCGATGGTGTCATACTAAGCGGTGTATCGCTTGGTAAATCTTGGCCTTGTACTGGGTCGGAGGTATCAGACTGTGGAGTGGGCGTCGGTAGGCTAGCCGTAATCGGTTCTTCAGGTTTAGGACTTGGTGAGTCGGCGGCTGCAGTGGTTACTGGCGGTGTGGTAGTATCATTACTATTCGTGGTTGGAGCTGGTGCAGCTGGACCACCTGGGGATTTGCCTTCTAATACTTCATGGGCGACTTTGGCTACGTCTTCCAGCGTAACCTGAGACTTTACTAAGTATCTATCAGCGCCAAGCTTATTTGCCCGTTCTTTGTCCTCAGCCTGGCTAAGTGCTGTCATCATAATAACTTTGGTATCTTTGGTTTCATTCGTGCTTCGCAGGATATCAAGCATATCAAAACCACTTATTTTGGGCATCATAATATCGGCGATAATCAAGTCTGGACGTTCTTTTACAGCCAAGGCCAAGGCTTCTTCGCCGTCCTGGGCAGATACAATCTCATAACCTTCTGCTAACAACCTGGCTTCATAAATCTCGCGTAGGTTGTTGTCATCTTCAACCAGTAGTACTTTTGCCATAATTATTCGTTGTAATCCTATGATGCTTTAGCTTAAATGTATTGTACCACGGTGTTCCACAATTATTGAACCTTTGGACTCTGTGTTGATTGTATGGAAGAAAGAGCGGTAGTTCCGGCTTGTAACTCAGCGGCTTTTGCGGCGCTAAGACGCGGCAGATTTATATAGACCGTGGTCCCCTTACCTGGCTCGCTTTCTACCCAAATACGGCCGCCATACATCTCAATAATTTTTCTGGTGATAAATAGTCCCAAACCGGTACCGCCTTGAGTGCGCGTCAGCGCATTATTAACTCGATAAAACTTCTGGAACAAGTGAGGAATATCGTCGGCCGGTATGCCAGCGCCTGTGTCACGAATAAAGAACTGCACCAGTTCGGTATTACCAGTAACGCCAACGGATATCCTACCGCTGTCGGTGTACTTAATAGCATTATCGAATATATTGGTTATTACTTCGCGCAAACGGTCCGGATCGGCGGATACAAAATATAGCGGTTGCACCACTTTGGAGTTAACATCGCGGCTAGCGTCAATGGCAGCGCCGGAACCAACAATAAACTCCATTGCCAAACCTTTTTTTTCGGCCGCAAATCGCAAATCTTGTGTGACCTGGTCGAGTAGATTCCCCAGTTCAACAACTACTGGATGGTTACTCAGGCGGCCATCTTCAGCCTTGGCGCTAGTTAGTAGATCCTGGAAGAGCTTGCCCAAATGCTGGGTCGAGGCATGGGCTTTTTCTAGGAAGTCCCGCGCTTTAGAGTCAATATTGCTAACCCGGTTATTCATAGCTAAGGCCAAATAACCCTCAATGGCCGCTACCGGAGTGCGCATTTCATGGCTGGCGGTGCTTATAAACTCTGCTCGCTGCATTTCTTCTTGGTGCTGACGGCTAATATCGCGCATAACGGCCACGGCACCGGATAGCTCATATTTTGGCGGTAAAACCACCGGCGAAATAATTAATGAAACAACTCTTTTTTTGCCATCGCGCGTATTAAGCTGAAAGGTATTTTTAACCGCTTGCTTGGCGCTTATGACCTCCTTAAAGGGATTGCTGTCATCAGGTATAGGTTTACCGTC
The DNA here is from genome assembly GCA_964520375.1 of uncultured Candidatus Saccharibacteria bacterium. Lineage (GTDB taxonomy): Bacteria > Patescibacteriota > Saccharimonadia > Saccharimonadales > JANWIN01 > CAZFNQ01. The sequence continues at coordinate 69,486 of CAZFNQ010000001.1, read as the reverse complement.
CTCTTGCATAAGTTTCACTACGGCGCCAACTTCCAGATTGACGGCATCATCCACCGGCCAACCGACTAACTCAGCACCAGCTGGGTTAATAATCTTAATTTTTCCTTCTGTATCAATCACGAATATGCCATCAGCTACGGAGCGCAGCAGCGTTTCGGTTTGCACCTGTTCGGATTTAAAACTGCCACCGCCAAGTGGCGTGGCTGTGTTATTGCGGAGTCTAGCCCGCACAATATAACCACCAATAACTCCCGGCACTATTATAATGAGCCCGCCTATAATAAGTAATATATTCATGTATGGATGCTTATGCTTTAATAGGTCCTATTATCTGGGTTTTGCCTCTTTTTAGCAATGTAAATAAGACGAGGACTACCTGGACGTCCCCTGTTAATTATGCTAGCATGCATTTGCTGTTTAGGCCTCATCGTCTAACGGTTAGGACACCAGGTTTTCATCCTGGCAATAGGGGTTCGATTCCCCTTGAGGTCACCAATTATCAGCTTAATAGATACTTATTCACTCCTTGACAACTAATTCGTTCCAGAGTATAAACATTAAGCATAACTACTAAAAATAAACAGGATACAAAAAATGGCTCAATCAAGATCAAATAAATCTATCAATGGTATTACCGAAAACCACATTTACATTATAATAATTCTACTAATCGTCATTGCCGGATTAATGATATACTCGGTAGCTTCAAAAAGTGCTATTCAAATGGGACGTCAGCCCAGTAATCAAAACAATCTAGTGGGTTCAGGAAAGTTTCATTAAAAAACTATAATAAAAAAGGAAACTAAAAAATGGCTCAATCAAAAGTAAGCAAATCAAACTCTGGAGTTAATTCAACTCACGTTTACATCATAATAGTTCTACTAGTTGTCATCGCTGCCTTACTGATTTACACACTAGTAGTATCAAACGGTGCTAGCGCAAGTGGCAAGTTTCATTAAAAAGAATTTAGAATTACCGAGTCGGCCATAACTCAGGACATTAAATATCTCTAACACTTCCAAAAGGGACCCTTTTAATTATAACGTCTTGCATATTTGCCATAGTGGCAGGAATTACCGTGTACTCACCGTAACGGTTATTAATTTTGTCAGCCGCAATTGCTAATGACCTTGTATCAAGCCTAGTGCCATCAAACAAACCAAGCTGAACTGGTGATGCTGGTACAACATCAAATGCGGCAATGTTAACATGTGTAACTCTAGCTGGTATGGCAACTTGCCGAAATAACTGCATAACACTTAAATAAATATCTTGAGTTGAGTAAAGCAATGATTTTGATCGTCTGCTTTTGCCCCACCATGTTCTGTTTTCAAAGCCAAGTCCTAGAAATACTCCCTGTGCCTGAAAATCATGCTTGCGCAGCCTGCGACCCGTCTTTTCACAAAGCTTCATGAGCAGTTTAGATATTTCTTCTGGATCCGCTGTTTTCTTACCTACGGCATAGTCGTTGCCTAAACTTCTTGTAGCAAATTTTGCAGCATCAACTTCGTAACCCCTTAATCTTAAATACCAATAATAGCCAACGATGCTTTTAAACACCTCTTTTTTGAGTTTAAACATTTTAGCTTCAAGAAAATCTAAAGGTGTATATATACCAGCTAAATTTAATCGTGTTTTATAGCGGTGGTTGATGCCAGGTAAGTCCATAAGGTCAATCTGGCCGTATATATTCCAGATGTCTTTCGTGGTTATAACATCTAAGCCATCGGGTTTATCCATTCCGGCTGCAATCTTGGCCAAGAAACGATTAGGTCCTATGCCTATATTCACTGTTACATATTCTCCCAACGACTCTTTTATGTCGCGCTTTATTTGATAACCTACATCAACTAAGCTGCGGCCTGTTTGCAGGGCTCTAGAACCTCTAAAATCGACTACAAACTCATCTACTGACTTGGGTGTAACTTCGCTGGTATAATGCTCTAAAACGGTCCTAAAGCGCCTATGCGCATCAAAGTATTTCTCAGGGTCAGGAGTGAGTACGATTATGTCTTTAGTGATTTCCCTTGCCTCTCTAACTCTCATGAGCTTAATACCCAAACGCTTAGCCTCGTATGACGAGGCAATAATGAACCCGCCTGGCGAGTCATAAGCAGCGACTCCGACTGGTTTGTTGCGTATTAAGCGATTGGCTTGCTGCTCAATAATTGCATAGCAGGAATTGAGATCGACATGCATTATTTGTGGGTCTATGTCGTTAATTCGCAAGTCCATCGTGTATAGTCTCCAAAGTCCAATGTAGGTTGCTACCATCCAGTCGCAGCCTAAAGAACATAGAACTTTCCTTATCCACCAACTCATAAACGTGCTGCCTTTCCTGGCCTTCCATATATGAATGGTAGTAGTCAACTTGCCCCAGAGCGTAGTCTTTGTTCTGCCAATACAATAGATATGGCACTGCTCGTTTCTGTTTAGAACTGTAGTACATGACTACGCTGACTTCTTGATTTATTTTTTCTTTCATTACAAACTCCTTGTACAATTAAATTATGTGTGGACGATATACCCTCAATAAAAAAGCTGAAGATATAGCTAAACGCTACAACGTTGCCAAAGTGCCTAAAGATATTCGCCCAAACTACAACGTTGCTCCGTCGCAAGTTATGCCAGTGGTTACAGAAGATGAATCTGGTAAACGCCATGTTGAACTTATGCACTGGGGTATTCCCCGTATGCTTGGTAAAGACTTGGTTAAAGAACTTATTAACACTCGGGCCGACAAGGCCTTTGGTGGTTTCTGGAAGCGCACAGTGCTTAATCACCGCTGCTTAATTCCAGCCACCAGTTTTTATGAATGGAAGACGTCCAAGGAAGGTAAAACCCCCTTCCTTATTCATCCCAAGCATATAGATTTGTATGCCTTCGCTGGTATTTGGGACAACTGGAAAAGTCAAGACGGTCATGAGATTAAAACATACTCGATTATGACAACCGAACCAAACAAAGAGATGAAAGCCATCCACAATAGAATGCCAGTAATATTGGAGCCAAAAGAAGAATCTGCTTGGCTTGAGCCATCAAACAATAAACCAGAGAGTCTTGGTAAACTTCTGTTCCCGTTTGAAGACAACGGTCTTGAGGTATATGAAGTTAGCACGGCTGTAAACAATCCTCGCAACAATGACGCATCGTTATTAAAGCCGATAGCCGTTTAACTGGTGCGTCACTGCCCCTGTGATTTAGTACTATTTTCACTAAACGGTCTTGATGCTCACTAAGGTCCAGTGATCATCTTCGTTCCGTAGGCGATAAGTACTTTGGCCGTCGGTCATATCAAACAAGCGGATGAGGTGCTGTCCCCGTTGCACCAAGTAGCGCAGGCCTGAGTCTATGAACGAGTAGCGCCGTTCATCGACAGTAATGGTTTTGGGGATGCTCCTAAAAGCTTGTTTGTTAGTGAAAGTAAACGCGTTGATCTCAACTTCTTTGTTAACAGCTGTAGTCATATCTAAACTCCTGGGTTATGGGTAATAAAAATTAGGCTGGCCAGAATTGTCTGTCAGCGAACGGATTGTGAGCAAGCTGTTCGTTAAAAAACGCGCGCCGTTCCCGACGTTTTCGTTACGAAAAGCTGAAGTTTAGATATGGGCGTTAGCAGTGACCTTGGTATGCTGGCCCGAGTGTTATAAAGCCTGTATGTAGAAATTCGCCCTAAGGTGAAAGTACGCACATGACTAATCTAATAATACCACTAGCATGGGGACATGCAACTTATTTGACTTTACTTAGGAATTCCACTAGCTCACGGGGCGTGACTTCGGCTTTAATCAAGTAGCCATCGGCTTGTTTTTCAATCTCGGCTCGACGTTCTTTGCTCTGCTCCAAATTAGTGGTAATAATAATTTTAGCGTGCAGGTCTGGCATTTCACTGCGTAAGCGCCGTAAGATATCCAACCCCAGCATATTGGGCATCATAAGGTCCAATAAAATAATATCGTAGGCATTAGTTTTGGCCTCGTTAAAGGCGTCACTGCCGTCTTTAGTGATCTTAACCGTGTAGTTAGCTTTATGCAGAGCTCGACTATACAGCTCACTAATAAACGGCTCATCCTCTATAAATAGTATTTTTCTGTGGGCAGTTTTTGGTGTATCCATATGACTATCTGCGGTAAAGTGAGTGATTTTTTATCCACCCGTAGGCGTTACGCACAATGTCCTTATTATCACTGTTTTTAAGCTCACCAGCAAGCTGGGCGTATGGTTTAAGCGTGAAACCAACGGTTGTTCCCTCGGTTGGCTTAGATCGGATCCATATATTGCCGCCGTGAGCGTTAACTATTACCTTGCTCAAATACAGCCCCAACCCGGTGCCACCGATTTGTTGCTGGGTTTGGTGACTACGATAAAACTTTTCAAACAAATGAGGCACAATATTAGTGGCAATACCAACACCAAAATCTTGAACAGAAGTTTGTACTGCCCCGCCCTCAGCCAGAGCGGTGCTGACAATAATCTTTTGGCCATCGGCACTGTATTTTATAGCGTTATCTAGCAGGTTGCTAAGGACCTCGTAAATACTGACGCGGTCGGCTGCAACCGGCGGTAAATCACTGGCCAGCTGGAGTTCTATTAGTTTGTTTTTGACCCCGGCCCGCAGTTTAAGATCACTGACTGCGCCAGAGACAATGTCATTCCAAGTTTCTTCTTGCAGCTGCAAGACCATTTGGTCATCTTCTATTCGGGCAAAGTTTAGAATGTTATTTACAAACGATGATAGTTGCTGGGCCGAAGCCTGCATTTTGCGCATAAAACCTAGCAGTTCCGGGTCCAGCTTTGATGACAGCTCATCTTCAAAGACCTCAATGTAGCCCCTGAGAAGTGTTAACGGTGTGCGTAGTTCGTGTACGGCCAGGGCCACAAAGCTGATGGTGTTATCCTCCTGGCTGTATTTTGAGGTGTGATCAAACAATGTGACGATGGTCTCGACTTTAGATGGGTTTTGCTTGTTATAATAAGCGGCCATGTCAAACTGCAAGGGCGTTTTACCATCGGGCAAGTTAAGTCGTACTCGTTCCCAACTGCGTGATGAGGTAACGTTATGGTCCTTAGACTCACTCAGCCATCGGTCCAGCGTATAAGTGCTGGAAAACGATAGGTTGAGCTTTTCATAGAAATTTTTTCCAATCAATTCATTGACTGCCAGACCCAGGTATTTGCCGGCGGCTTCATTGGCAAAAACAATACCCTGGGCTTTGTCCATAACAATTAGAGGTAGTGGCAAATTGGCAGCAATGGCCTGGGCCCTGACATCATCACCGCCGGTATTATTACCACCGCCATTGGTGCTAGCCAGTTGGTAAACCTGCAAGCATAAACTAGTTATTAGCTCCCGGCCGACCTTACTGTTTTGCAGATTTGGCGCCGCTGTATTGCCGTTGTCTGGAGACACGTGTAATATAGCCTGCCACAAGTATTTAACGGGCTCAATTACGTACTCCGTAGCCTTGATCGCAAAGACAAACGCCAGCACTAAGGCCTCGGTAAAAAGTATTAGAATTGTAAATATCTTATTGTCTTGGCCCAATACTTGGCTTAGTAACCACCAGGTGAATAAAATTACACAGCTACTCAGTAACAAGCCGCCAAGTATGTACTGCTTAATCTGACGTTTTAAGCGCGTAAAGTGGTCCATGCTCTAAGGCTTGTATCTTACATCGCTGCGCAGCCCGACCAGGCTAATCCAGGTTTGGCCGGCGTTTAGGCGTATATCCTTGCCCGAGGCATCCTTGAATGATATTTGGGAGCTGCGACTAAGTTTGCGCCATGTACCTTTTGTCACCTTACCGTCCTGGAAGACCAGTACGGCCCCGCTACCGGTGGTGTCGTACTGGCTGTGCTTACCATCTCTAGCTAAGCTGTAGCTCATCACCAAAGCAATAACTACTTTTGGATTAAGTGTTTTATGTGAACGTTCATCTTTGTGAGCAGCGCCGCCCTCACTGCGTTTGTAACTATTAGTCTTGGCATCATAGCCATAATGTACGTTGTAGTAAAAGCTAGATATATCAAAATCTATTGAGCTGGCATTAGGTGTTTTAGCCGGCTGGTCTTTTTTACGGGGAAAACTGGTAAAGTCACTTTTGGTGAAGCCTTTGGCCTTTTCCAGAGCGTCCAGCTTAGACGAACTAGTATAGACATTATGCGGCGCATAGCGCTGGCTGACGCGCTGATAGGCGCTAGCGTTGGCAAACTGGTCAAGATCACGGATATGTAGGGCCCTAACTTCGGATAATCCCAGTGGACTGCCCCCGACATGTGCGATAGAGGCCTGGAATGGTAATAGAAAATCCAAATAATAAGGGCGGACGCTACGGACCGGGCCGATATACTTAGGCTGGGCTTCCTCGTAGAGTGCCAGAAAGCGGGTAATACCGCCTTCGGCAATAGCTTCGTAAACCACACCGGCATCAAGCAGTCCGGATTGAGGCCGGGCATCCGGGCTATTTTCTATCATTACTCCGGTTATGGGTCGCTTATTAAGTTCCGGAGATACTTGCAGGCCGGTTAAGCGTGAAGGTTCAGTTTTGGGTTTAGCATTTTTAACGACTGCTGATTGGGCTGGTAGCTTAGTAAAATGCTTATAAAGATAAATGGCGCCTATAACTCCAGCGCAAAGCAATATTACGGCAGCCACGATAACCAACGCCCATTGCTTCTTACTTAGATGAACACGCTTAAACCGAAGCCAGTGCCACCGCCCTTTTTTGTGTGGTTTATTAGGTGTTGAGGGAACGTCTATTGTGTCGACTGGTGTCTTAGGGCCATCAATTGGACGAAATGTATCTGAATTATGGCTTGAAGCATCTTCATTAATATCCGCCGTCCCTCGCGGAGTAATATCATTCATGCAGTCTATTGTACCAGACTGCTTATGGTTTTTGTTTGAGGCTTACTCTTTCGTTTCGCCTCCCTAGAGGCTCATCAGCACAGCTTTTGTTATATCTGCGGACGAAAGAAAGATGAAAGGGGGGGTCGGGGGCCGGAAGGCTGAAAGGACGCATGTGCGACCAAATCTAACCTCCCGGGCCCGCCCGTTGCCCTTTCGACACTCTACTGAACTTTGAAAGTTCAGGTATAGCCGGTGTCTCGACTGTTAACTCAAGGATGCGGTTTTCTCTCCGCCCGTTTTATTGAAACTTTTTTTGATCGACACGACCAGTGTTCTGGTAATGTCGCATTCGACAGTTCTGACCTCGAGAGTCACCGGCCTGCCCATGATAGGCGGACGCACATGAAGCTCGAGGCCAGCAATGAACCTGAGTTCACCGATCACTACCAGAGACTTTTGGCCTCGGGCAATCTTCTTGGTTCGGCAAGCGAATTTGCCGTCCCTTCTTGGATCGGAGAAGATTGATCATGTAGTTGTCGGAGTGTTTCTGGAGTTCCGCACAGCTCATCATCTGCGCTGTTGCCACTGTCCTTGGTCTTGGGCTTGGAGCCACTTGGCTCATTTGGCCTGTTCCAAAGAGAACAATCAGGACTGTTGTGATAGCTCCGACTATCGGCACAGCAATGACGATCGCCGCAATGCGCAGAGCTTTGGGCAGCAGTAGCTTCATAGCTAGCCTCCCAGATGAGTGGAAGGGTCGCAGACACCTTTATCTGACAAGGTGCATGGAGTACTTGACTGGCGATGCGGCTTGAAATTTCCTCGGTTTTGGGTGGAGTTGGTTTCAATCCCAACGGCAATAACAAGTGCAATGAAGCACCACGCCGTCAAGACCATAGCCAACCCTTTCAGCCACCGGTTGTTCCACCGTCGAGCTCCCCACCATGCCATGGCAGCAACTGGTGCGAACAAGACGAGGTTCACTTCCGCTGACGATCGCACGACGACTGCGAGGACCAAAGTCAACGCTGTCAGTGCCACCGCGGTTGGTCTACTCCACTTATGATCTCTGTCTGAGCTCTGCATCATGTCGCTACTCCCCTTAGGAGTAATACGGAGCGAACGTACCGTCGGCGTGAAGGTTCAGCCTCCAATACTCGTAATCAGGACTCATGCACTGAGCAATCGGCCCGATTCCAAAGCACTGCTTGATGTGGAAGTTCACCTTCTGGGCGTAGCCACACCTCGATGTGCAGGTAAGTGGATACGGCGGCGAGTACGCATACCAGCTCTCCTTGTGAAAATCGACTGTGAAATCGCAGCCGATGCACCACTGGGTTGTTTTGAACTGCGGTGGCGACCAGCTGGGTGCACTGGTGATTGTTGTGATTGGCAGATATGGCACTGGTAGATACGTTACTTGCCAGCACCAACTCTTGATGTACTTGACCCTCCACAGCAAATCACCAGCCAGTGCGTAGCCGCTCCTGGTTAAGTACGGGTCTGTCGACGTTGTGGTGCCACATGTTGACCCAAAGGTGTTGGCAAAGCCGTACTTCTTCCCTGTTTTTGCATCTGTGAAGAAACTTTCCTGCACAGCATTGCTCTGAACCGGCTGCTCCGTCACCGTGTCGATTGCGATGGTGACCAGGGCGATCGGGTCGTTGAACAGTTGTTCGGCCACGATTGCCGTTTGGCCACGCCGCCGCAGAACACTCACGAAGTGATCGTGCTGCTGCTTGGTGAGGCCACTGGTACGCAGTTTGGCCTGCATTGCCTGAACACCAGTAACGAATCCGGTGCGTTCCTCAGCCGTCATTGGTGGTTTACTGGCCGCGATTGCTTGGTTGACTCTGGCCGTTGTGGCTTCGTCCAGAATTGCCTCGGCCGGGTGATCGGCAATTTCCTGAGCCCAGTCGCCGTTGACGTGCTGGGTTTGGTTGTACTCCTGAATTGTTATCGGTGATGCGTCGGCCAGACGACCATTTGTTGCCGTCAAGCCAGCGACTATCAAAATGACTGCCTCGCCCAGGACAACTAGTGCCCAGAGAAAGGGATGCCTCAGAAGCTTGCGCTTCATCGTTGGAACCTCCTGTTGTCGGTATGGAAATTCTCATCCTTGAATTGTTAAATAGGTCTCGTCCATGAGGCCTACGTCATGCAGTGACTTGTGTGATGACTTAACTCACCTGGTTTGGGAATCATGACATCGCATCGTCGCGGCATGAACCAAATCCATTGCCGATGTGGCCTTGGCACATGCAGCGAATATTAAGCATAAAAAAGTTCAACAATAAGGTCGGTAGCGTTGGAGCCCGACCCTTAGGTCTGTGTAGGAATATGAGGGTTAAGCTGCTTGGTTTCGCTAATGACTCGCGCATTACTCATGATGAGTTGCGACTCAACCTCCCAACCTAGTTGTGTAGATTATTGTAAATTCTTTTTTATACTTTGTCAATGTGTGGGCCCATGTATTTGATAAAAGGTCTAAAATATAATGCAGGGTATTGTAAATATTTCCATAATGTATTATAATAATGCTATTATGATAATCAGTAAGAGCTACAAAGCCGAACAGACGGTTGCTGGCACTGTTTTGTTATTGCAGGTTCCTCGTACTAATGAAAAAAAGGAATTGGCGGCTGAGCAACTCTTTGCTAGCTTACATGGGCTACTACTAACTGCCGATAAACAGCTGTTTAGCGCTACTCCGCGCGATAGCGTAAGTTTTGAAATTGCCGTTCAACAAAAACGTATCGGTTTTTACGTCTGGGTCCCTAATCACTTAAAAAGTTTCGTAGAGGAGCAAATATATGCCCAGTACCCGACTGTCTATATTAGTGAAGTCTCAGACTATACTCTAAATACTACCCAAACATATAATAGTCAGCTTAGTGCTGAACTGAAATTTACGGCTCACGATGCCCTGCCTATCAGGACGTTCCCCAGCTTTGAAGTTGACCCCCTAGCTGCTATTACGGCGGCCTTGGCTCAATTTGATGACAACGAGGAAGCTTGGCTTCAAGTGGTTATTCGACCGGCACAAAATAACTGGTACAAGAAAAGCGAGCAGTACGCCGGTAGTATACGCGGCGGTGCGCACACCAGTTTACTGCGGACATTCATATCTCCACCCCAGGCCAATAAAATTGAAACACCAAAACTGGCTGAATATGAATCGGCTCGGGCTAACGCAGCCGAGGAAAAGAGTCATAAACTAGCTTATGAAGTAGCGCTTAAGATCGTCTACCGCGGTAACGGTTCGCCTACCCAAGCCAAAATGCGTATTCAGTCCATTGCTGCTAGCTTCAAGCAGTTTAATACGACATATCTAAACGGCTTTACCCAAAAATTCTTGGGTACTGACGAAAAGTTTATAAACCAATACCGCAACCGTCATTTTGGCCATAAGGGATTTGTTTGCAATATAGAGGAGATAGCTAGTCTTTATCACCTGCCCCATACCAACGTTGAGACACCCAATATTCT
>CAZFNQ010000001.1:5841-59047 GCA_964520375.1 uncultured Candidatus Saccharibacteria bacterium | reverse complement strand
GTCTATGACCCTAAACTCAAAACCCATACCTGTAGTGAACTGATTGGTGTCCTAAAGCGCATGTTCGATAGTTGGGGGCCCAGGCTGGAATATATTTTGAGATATTGCATCCTGGCACTGCTTGATTACCCTGATGCCACCATGCTGGATATAACTCGCATATTAACCGATAGGAAATTTCGCCAGGAAGTACTGACATATGTGCAGGATCCAGTGGTGCGGAATTTTTGGAACGTCGAGTTTGCTAGCTGGAATGAAAGATTTGCGGCCGAAGCTGTGGCTCCGGTACTGAACAAAGTCGGCGCCTTTACAGCTAACCCGACCGTACGAAACATCATCGGCCAGCCCAAAAGCAGCTTTAACATTCGTCACATTATGGACGAGCGTAAAATCTTAATTGTTAATTTGTCGCGCGGCCTTATTGGTGAGGATAACGCAGCTTTGCTAGGTGCACTGTTGGTTACCAAAATACAAATGGCGGCTATGAGTCGGGCTAATATTGCCGCCGAAGACCGCACACCGTTTTATTTATATGTTGACGAATTTCAAAACTTTGCTACTGATTCCTTTGCTACTATCCTGAGTGAGGCCCGTAAGTATGGATTAAACCTGACCGTCGCTAACCAGTACATCGCTCAGATGAATCCAGCTGTTCGTGATGCCGTTTTTGGTAACGTCGGCTCAATTATTGCCTTTCGAATGAGTGCAGATGATGCTGGTGGCATGCAGCGATACTTTGAACCGACTTTTGTTGAACACGATTTGGTACACATGCACAACCGGCATTTTGCTGTCAGTATGACCATTAATGGTGAAAAGGTTCAGGCCTTTTCTGGAACAACCAAAGACTTACCGGATTCCTACGCTGATCAAACTGCTGGAATTATTGAACAAAGCCGGCGTCAGTATGCCGCTCGGCGCGATGAGATTGAATTACAAGTCCAGTCCCGCTATGTTGAACCTCAGAGGTTGGCTAAATTTGTAGCCAAGGATGATCGGGCTATGACTGTTACAGCCGCAAAAGTTGAGACTAAGGCAGTTGTTGAATCAAACACGCCAATTTTCAGGCATCTAGGTACGGTTTCGGCTCATAGTTTTGGTGCTAGAACAAGCGAGCAAAGCACGTCTCAAAAACCAAAACGCAAGCGTATTCGCCGACGTAAAAAATTAACCACAGTGCCAACCAAGCCATCGACCGAGCAAGATCTTCAACACGATAATGTTATTTCATTGCGCTAATAGCGTTTTCTATTCGCTCTAGGCTGCGAGCTTTGCCCAGTACGGCTAGTGTTTCGGCCAAGCCCGGACTAGCTGGCGCTTGGGTCGTGGCGATACGGATTAGGCTAAATAGTATGGCAGGCTTTTGTTCGGTTTGAACGAGTAGATCGTTTAGTTTACGGCTAAGATCTGACTCTGTAAAATCACTGCTTTTTAGCCCGTCTCGGGTCTTTTGTAGTAGTGACTTAAGTTCGTCTTCAGGTAGCTTTTTTAACTGTTTATGCTGACTAATTAATTTTGGATCGACTGGTAAATCGACAAAGAAAAATCTGGTCAATTGGGGTAGCTCGGCTAGATATTTGAGTCGTTCTTGGACTAAGGCAAGTACTGCCTTTTTATACTTGTCGTCATATTTTTTTGCTTCCACTGGCCAAAAATCTACTGAGCGTTTGTATAGTTCATCCAGACTCAGTTTGCGAATGTGAGCGCCATTGAGCCACAGCAAGCGCTGTTCGTCAAACTTAGCACCTGACCTTTGGACTCGGCCCAAGCTAAACTTTTTAACTAGATCTTCGATCGTAAAGATTTCTTGCTCACTGCCATCATTCCAGCCCAGCGTGGCTAAAAAGTTAACCATAGTCTCAGGCAAGTAGCCTTCCCTAGCGTAGTCTAATAAGTCTTTGGCGCCATCGCGCTTGCTGAGTTTCTTTTTGCCATCCGGACCCATAACATAGGGCAAAGTCGCCATTATAGGTGCTTCAATATCTAGCGCTTCATATAAGTTTAGGAATTTTGGAATTGATGCTAAAAATTCCTGAGAGCGGATAACGTGTGAGATCTCCATTAGTTTATCGTCAATTATATGCGCGAAATTATAGGTAGGATAACCATCACTCTTCATAAGTATGAAATCATCGATTGCTTCAGAGCCGGCAGATAGGTCGCCCATGACTTCATCATGCCATTTGTAAATTTTCGGATCGCTCTTAAACCGCAGTGGCTTACCGTCTTGCCATTTGGGTGAGTCTTTTGGCCGGTTTTCTCGAAACAATACTGGGCGCTTGGCTGCTGCAGCAAGCTGTCTTATCTTATCTAATTCCTCTGGCGTGCGTGAATCAGTGTAAGCCCGACCACTGTCAACAAGTTTTTGAGCCCACTGTTTATAGATATCTAAATGATCACTCTGTTTGTAGGCAGGTCCATCTGGCTTAATGCCTAACCAGTTAAGACAATCTTTAATATGCTGCTCCGAACCTCTGACTTCCCTAGCTTTGTCTGTATCCTCAATCCGTAGCAAGAATTGTCCACTGGCCTGCTTGGCGACAAGCCATGAGAATAAAGCTGTTCTAACTCCACCGACGTGCATAAAACCGGTGGGGCTAGGTGCAAACCTGGTTCTAACAGCTTTCATTTAAGCTGTATTGTAGCATGCAACAGGGGCCAGTTATTTTAAAAACTGTTGGCAATTTTGAGAAGTTGGTCACTGGTCAGGCTGGAGTTACCTTCGACTTTATACCAGATGCCACCGTCTACCCAGCTGGCGTTGGACGTGCCGTATATAAATACGGTTTTACCATTGTTTTGGTCGACACGCTGGTAAGGTTGGTCGGTAGTAGCCACGTAATTATCCTGCAAAGCTTGGCTGTTCCAATCCGATGCGATTTGGGTAATCTTAAATTGTCGATCGTCACTGTTGGATTTGAAACTAATCACTATTTGACCTGGCGCTGTTTGAATATTATGACTAAGAGAAAAACCAGATGGCTGATAACCTGGCAAAGAAGCATGCAGGCCAGCTCTGGCAACGGCTACCCGCATGGCCATATTGGGTATGTTCTGATAAGCAACAAATCCGCCCAGGATAATTACTATTAGCGCTGCGGCACTAATATTAGCAGCCCTTCTGCTGAGGCCTAGCTTCTTAGCTGCCTTGTGTCGTCTTTTAGTTGGCTTGGGAGACAACTGCTCATGGCTGGTGGCTTGGCTGAGGGCAGTTGCAAAAAAGTCGCTTGACTCTGAAGCATTTGGTGGCTCTACTTCCACCGGTTCGTATTTACGAACACTATATGGATGTGGGCTGGGCTTAACATCTAAAGGCGCTGTTTTTTTAGTAACTATCGACTCGCTCTGGCTTTCGTTAAAGCGTTTTACATGGATACTTTTTGCTATACCTTGGGCTCGATGTTTGCGAGCGGTCGCAAGTTTGGTATGGATGTTTTTACTGGTAATAGTTGATTGGCTGTCAGGTTCTAAGCGGCTGGCAAAGGCCGAGGTTTTATTGATATGCGGTTTGCTAACAATCCCGCGCATAAGCGTTTTGGCGTGCTGGCGCTTGCTGTGTAGGGCATTAGCGCTAGTAGCTCGGGATCTGGTTGATGGCCTGACTGGTGCAGCCTGGTGGGCAACACTTTGAGTTTTGCTAGTTTTAATAAAGCCCTCTAGTGACTTGGTGCCGTGAACTGGTGGGCTGGTTGGAGGTATATTATTTAACATAGAACCAGTTTTGACATTGTAAGTTTTACCATTTATAACTAATGTATTTTTTTGTTGGCTCACTGTAGCAATAATGCCCTCTTTTGCCGCTTTAGCTTAAGCGTCTACGAACCTATATTACGCTTAAACTAATCAGTTGACAATAATATACGTGCTAGTAGAAGCAGCACATTAGTGCTATAAATAGGGATTAGCTAACCTCACAATACTCAAACATGGATTTTCTCGACCCTGCCAAAAAAAGACAACATAATATTAGACTATTTATTGGCTATATTCTAATGGCTATTGTACTGGGACTAACTTCCTGGCTAATCTTTCTATTAGCCCGTGGTTACAGTTATAACCGCCATACCGGCCAGATAATACAAAACGGTTTGGTGTTTGTTGATTCAAAGCCAGTATCTGCAGATGTTTATGTCAATGGTGATCACAAAGGCAAAACTAGCTTACGGCTAAATATACCTTCCGGCAACTACAGCTTTTTGCTTAAAAGCAACGGTTACCGAGATTGGAGTCGGACTTTTTATCTGGATGGCGGCAGTGTAACTCAGTTGGTATATCCGTTGCTGTTCCCTGCTAAACTTCTTAGAACTGATCGGCAGCTTTTTAATGATGCTCCAGTCATGGCCACTCAAAGTCCCAATCGGCGCTGGCTCCTAGTTCAACCGGCCGGATCGAGTAATAAGTTTGATGAGTTCGACTTTAAAGTTACTAGTCCAAACCTGGCATCCCTGTCACTTCCGAGTAACCTACTAACAAAATCTGCGGGTTCACATAAGCTTTTCGCCGTAGAATGGTCGAGTGATAATCGACATGTTCTTCTCAAACATAATTTCCGTGGCGGCAGCGAATTTATTATGTTTGACCGCGCTGCTCCTTCCAGTTCAATCAATTTAAACAAGCTGTTTGGAGTCAATCCGTCGTCAGTTGAAATGCGCGACCATCGTTTTGACAAACTCTACTTATATAGCCAAAAGGCCGAAACTATTTCAACGGCGGATTTAAAGAACAGACAATTAGCAGTCTTGCTGTCTAAAGTGATGTCTTTTAAATCCGACGGCCCCAACCAATTAATATATGTAACTAACGATGGAACTGTCCCCGGCAAGCTGACTGTAAAACTCTGGGATGGCCAAAAAAGCTACTTACTTAATCATTACCCCGCCAAAACTGTTTATAAAATAGTTGCTGGCCGCTACAGTGGTGCCGACTATATAGTAATTGCGCCGATAATTACCGGTGATGCCTATATTTACAAGAATCCCCTCGGTTCTGCCCGCAGTGGCCGCACCCCCCAACCCTTCAAAGTACTTAGAATGACTAATTTAAAGTTCTTATCTTTTTCGCCAGGTAGCCGCTTTATTTCTGCTCAAAGCGGCAACCGTTTTGGGGTTTATGATATTGACAGCGATAGCCGGTATTATTATCAGCTAGGCCAAAAGCTGGCCAGCAGTGTTGGGGCCATTTGGATGGATGGACAACGGCTAACTCTTGCAGTTCAAAATAAAACCTTAGTTTTTGATTTTGATGGCGTGAACCAACAATACTTGACTTCCACACTGCCAGGTCAGACAATCTTTTTTGATCCTGGTTTCAACGCGCTATACAATATTGCCCCTTCGGTTGCGCCAGGTCACAAAATTGCTCTCACTCGCACCGAGCTTAAGATCAAATAATCTTTAAGCCTGCTAAGCCTGGCTGGTATTAATTAAACCAGTCTTTAATTCTTTGCCAAAGGGTTATTGAGTTGCTAGGAATAATGGCTGGAAGAGCATTGCTTTTTATAGCCGTACTAGCGGTATTACTGGCCGGATTGGGGCTGATTTGCTGACCGACTATAACCAACCTGTGAACCGAAGTGCCTGGTGGATCACAGGTTATTAGCGTAGCCGTGTCCGGTTTGTCCTGTTGACCAATTACTGCTACGTCCTGGGGATTGACGATCATTTTCTTGTAAATTTTGTAAACATAGCGCTTGCCATCTTTATTTAGGTAAAAAATATCACCTTTATCCAACCAACTCAACAGTACAAAGGCAAACTTTGCTTTGCCATGGTTTAAGATATTGCTACTGGAGTGACCAAAGATAACCGCGTTACCTCTCTCGCCCGGATTTGGTGTGGTAGCATAGTGCAAAACACCCCGCTCTAAGGCTTTTTGAACAGCCTGTTCGTCGATTGAGGGCTCGTTATATACCACCGGGGCTTCAACATTAATTTTTGGAATAATAACTCTTGGGGCTGGATCGACTTTGTCATTGTTCGGGTCTGTAATAATCGGCGTGGAACTGACATGTCGGCTTGGTGTTATAAATGGAGCGATAAAGCGCTCGTTGAAAAAACCAAACAGTAATATTAGTACTACGGCTGAACCTAGCCCCAAACCAAACAGTAACGATTGAAAATGTTGTTTAGCTTTAAGTTTACGATGAGGCCTTGAGTCGCTCATCAGCTGGTGTTTAACGTCAGATACAGATCGTGTTGCGTGAGAAGGCTGATGCTTGTGGTGCTTGGCAGGTTTGTGATGACTGACTGTTTCTGGCGGGGATGTTTCCACCACCTGCGCACCACTATCCTGGGGTTGGTGAGCTTGAGCTGTAGCAAAATGTGACTGCTGGCCGTTACTTTTATAGAACTCATCCCAAACCTCGTACTTCTCTTTATCCGGCAGACCGGCGTAATATTCATGCCAGGCTGATTGTATTTCGGCTAGCGATTTGCCGGATTCACTTAACTTGTGCATAAAGTTTTGGTGCTTGGAGCGGTGCGTGACTTGCTCGGCCTCACGTGCCTCAGCTTTAGCAGCCGGCTCTTCCTCATACAGTGAATCTAGCCTTTGTCTAATTAAATTAGCGGCACTATCAGCTTGGGCTTTTTCCTTAGCACGGGCATCACTGGGTGGCTGATGGGGATGATTAGCTTGGTGTTGTGGGTTTTGTGGATCCATAAGCGAGAACTATTACTCAAGTATAGTATATAGTACAATTGTCCCTGTTCTCCTATCTGATAATATAACCTGCCGGGGTGGCGGAATTGGTAGACGCGCCGGACTCAAAATCCGGTGATAGCAATATCATGAGGGTTCAAGTCCCTCCCCCGGCACCATGTTGTTTCTTAGTAATACCTATACTTATAAATGAAGTACAAGAGGTATACCGCTACCGATTATTAGTTTGCAGTATTTACGGCTGAAGTTAAGGCCTCAAATGGCTTACTCTGATTTTGCAGCCACCAAACAGAGGCCTGGGCGGCAGTTGGCAGACTCCAGGACTGTTCATCTACTTTAGACTTAGTTGAGCTCACCTGTCCGTTAGCGGCAACAATTAAAGTATCTAAGTGTTTGACGATAATATATGGTGCAAATCGGCTCGTGAACTCATGCAAACATTCCACTAGCCTAATTAAGCTCATATCAAACGTAAAAGCCATTTCAAAATTTGCACTAATTGCAAGCCGTTGCAACTGGGCGATGCTAAGCACTAATGCGGCTTGGGGTCTTTCAATTATTGCTCCAACTGAATGCGTAAAATGATCCACGCTGTCTTTTGTCAGGACCAAAAGGCCACTATATTTGCTGACAAGTTTTTCTAGTAGAATGGCTGTTTCGCTGTTGCGGCCTAAGTCTCCAGCCACGAGCAAGGCGTCTGCCCAGGCGGATAATTCTAAAATTTCTGCCAAAGATCGCTCGGCCAAGCTTCCACTGGGTGTGCTGGCTACAAAATAGGCCTCAGGTATTAACTTACTAATGGTAGGTTGCAATACGTTGGGTAAAACAACCCGTGCGGTTCCGATGCCGGCTTGCTGGGCAGCACTATACGCCTGTCCAGCGGCGGCAAAGCTATGAATATTGCCACCAATAATTAATAGTTTGCCAGAAGTATGCTTGTTTTGGGGGCGGCTCCAGATAAGATCTGGGAACAGCGGCTGTTCGGCAGTTTGTTTATACCAGTATGTATGTTCCACTTTTAGGCTCAAATCTATAAACCATATTTTTGCGCTCAACTACCACTGGCCAGCCTCGTTGTTTAGCTTTCTTAAACAAAATCTTATTGGGATTAAAGACTATTGGCTGCTCGACCGCAGCTAACATAGATACATCGCCCTCGCTATCGCCAACAGCAATACTGTCGCTGTACGTAGCCTGGTGTTTTTTAACTAATTCTTGAAGCAGCAAATGTTTGGTCCCTTTGGCGATTTGCTTATTACCAGTAAACCTATTACCACGTCGTTCATACTTACTGCCAATAAAATCATCAAAGCCATAATAGTTAGCAATCTTAGCGACTATCTCAGTTTGGGATCCGGAAATTGCGAACAGAAGATAGTTTTTCTTTTTTAGTTGCTTTATTAGGTCGCGGGTGTATGTATAGGCCTGATCCTTATATTCTTTAAAAACAGACTCGGCTGCCTCATTAAACTGCTTGACTGTAAGCTTAGTCAACAATTGGTCGTAAGCTACTATTAGGCGATGTTCATAATCTTTAAATGATTCATCATGTGATCGTTGTTTCCACAAGGCTCGAGCTTCTTGCACCCCTTTAAAAACGCGTGGGTCAAAATAGCCGAGTCGGGCTAAAGCATCAGCCACGGCGTGGTATAGCTGCCAGCGTATTAATGTGCCGTCAATATCAAAAACCGCAAATGGTCTGTCTTTTATTGTGCTAGTCATTTTATCTGTGTCTTTTTGCGGTATGTCCTCTAAGCCAGGTAACTCTAATTTATCAGTAGTCTCAGGTGCGATGAGCGACAAGTCCATTGTTAAACCTCAAGGTCAATGCTTATCGGACAGTGGTCGGAGCCCATGACGTTAGCATGGATACCAGCAGCTTTGACTTTGGTTTTTAGCTTGGATGAAACTAGAAAGTAGTCTATCCGCCAGCCAACATTTCTCGCCCTGGCATTAGCCCAGTGCGTCCACCAAGTGTAATGCCCATTTCCCGTTTGGAATAGCCTGAAAGTGTCAACAAAGCCGGCCTTAACGAAGCTTTGGAAACCTTCGCGCTCCTCCTTGGTGTAACCTTTTTTGCCTTCGTTTTCTTTAGGTCGAGCCAAATCATCGGGCGTATGAGCTACATTCAGGTCACCACAGAAGATGACTGCCTTTTTTTGCTCTAGCTGTTTACAATATTCTAAAAAGGCTGGGTCCCAGTGCTTGTGACGGAGTGGGATGCGCGACAAGTCATCCTTAGCGTTAGGCGTATATACAGTTACCAGGTAGAATTTATCAAACTCGGCCGTTATGACCCGGCCCTCTTTGTTGGGATCACCGTAAATATCACCGGTTACCTTGTATTTTTTAATTATGTCTTCGGGCAATCCATTGATAATATTTAGCGGTTTTATTTTGGTAAAAATTGCTGTCCCAGAATAACCTTTCTTTTCGGCGGAATTCCAATATTCTTGGTAATCTACTAAGTCGACTTCTGATTGGTCCCTCGTCGCTTTGGTTTCCTGCAGGCATAATATGTCCGGCTGCTCTTTCTTGATAAATTCCTGAAACATACCTTTGTTCCAGACAGCCCGAATACCATTCACATTCCACGAATAAATTCTCATAACATCAGTATAGCGTTACCAAACCACATCTGCTAGACTAGCTGTCAATGTATAAGCGGGTGTTACTAAAACTCTCAGGTGAACAATTATCTGGTAAATTTGAGGGTGGCTTTGATCCCGGGACAGCTGCCTATTTGGCGGCAGAAGTAAAAAAAGTACTAGCAGCTGGTTGTCAGTTGGTCATGATAGTTGGTGGTGGCAATATGGTTAGGGGTGCTGAGATAGCCGCTAAAGGCATCCGACGGGTAACCGGCGACCAAATGGGCATGCTGAGTGGTTTAATAAATTCTATGGCCATGACCGATATTTTTGAAAAGAATAAAATCCCGACGCGGTGTCTAAGTAACATCTTTGCCGACCAAGTCGCCGAAGCCTACTCATACAGACGAGCAAATAAGCATTTGGAACATGGCCGGGTGGTAATTGTCGCTGGCGGAATCGGACGGCCTTATTTTACGCACGATACAGCCGCCGTAAATGTCGCCCTAGAGCTTAGCTGCCAAGCTATGCTAAAAGCTACCAAGGTAGATGGTGTCTATAATCGCGATCCGCATAAGCATGGTAGCGCTACTAAAATTGATAGACTAGATTTTCAAAAAGCCATTGAGAACCCGGAGATTAAAATTATAGATAAGGCAGCTCTGGGGTTGGCTATGGAACATGACATGCCGATAGTTGTTTTTAATGCCTTTGAAAAAGACAATTTGCTCAAGATTATTAACGGCAAAGCCGTAGGTACATTAATTAAGGGCTAAATCTCTATCGATTGACCAACTGGCAAAGATTTCAATAGACCGCTATAAGACTGCGCGCTGCCACTAAGTATCCCCTCCACTAGGTCTTCGCCAATATTGGATAAAAGTGCATTATGGGTTGGAAAAGCCAGCCTTGGTTTTATTGCCGTCAGAAAATCCATAGTTTCGGCCAGTTTGAGCCAGGGCGCACTGACCGGCAGTGCCAATAATTGCACTTTTGTACCCGGAACTACAAATGAATCCCCTGGATAATATAATTTATTGTTTACCATTACCCCGACATTTTGGGCAACTGGCCAAGATGGATGGATAAGAGCGTGCTGTCCGCCGAAAAAGGACAAACGAAATGGACCTGATTCACCACTACTCCCACCGGTTACAATTTGGACGTTTTTAAGGCTTAGCTGCTTGGCGACTTCTTCAGTACAAAAAATGTCGGCTGTAGTATTTTGTTCAACTAATCTTTTTAAATTCTCCGGGTCAAAATGATCAGCATGGACGTGAGTTATCACGATTGCTGACACATTGTTTAGATAGGCCGGTAGAGATTTAGTATAATTTCCTGGATCAATTACCAAACAGCGGTCCTGATTTGGCTGGGCGGAACTGGGCGATTCCTCGACCACCAAGCAAGCATGTTCATATTTCGTAACTTTCATAATTCCATTATAACCTTTTTGGCGGAGAGGGCGGGATTCGAACCCGCGATACCCTTGCGGGTATACCGCCTTTCCAAGGCGGCGCACTAGGCCAACTATGCGACCTCTCCTGGCTTGAACTATCCATCAACTTAAACATTATACTCAAAATTACTACACTTTTTATATTGCACTGCAAGTTATTTAAAGAGTACACTGGGTTTACCTTATCTGTAGATATGGTTTGAGCGCGAGAAGCGAGTGCAAAAGGTGTTTTTTGCCAGTCAGATTACCCAATGCGGGTTAGTCTGTTCCGGCAGAGGGCACCTTTTGTATAGTCGACTGATTGCCATAAGCGTTTTATGTGCCACTAAAAACTTAAAACAAGGCAAAGAAATGCCGGTAATATCCCTAAAAGATGTCAGTAAACTTTACGGCTGGGGCGACGCCACAACGGTCGCTCTTGAGGAAGTTAACATTGACATAGAGCAAGGTGAATTTGTGGCTGTCATGGGTCCTAGCGGCTCGGGTAAGTCTACACTTATGAACGTAATTGGCCTGCTTGATCACCCCACTCACGGCAGCTATAGCCTAGGTGGTCGCTCGGTTGCCCGGCTGCGGCCAAACCAGCGAGCCAAAATCCGACGCGACAGGATAGGCTTTGTATTTCAGTATTACAATCTACTGCCAAAGTTAAATGTGGTGGAAAATGTTGCTCTGCCACTGGCTTACCGTGGCATTACACCAGTTAGGCGGCTTAAGCGAGCAAGTGTCATACTGGAGCAAATCGGGCTGGCTGACCGTGAGTACTTTATGCCCAAGCAGTTAAGTGGCGGCCAAATTCAGCGGGCTGCCATTGCCCGGGCCCTAATTAATGATCCAAGCATTATTATTGCCGATGAGCCGACCGGCAACCTCGACAGTAGTGCCAGCTTGGTAGTTATGGAGCTCCTTAGCGAAGTTCATCAATCTGGCAATACCGTACTAATGGTTACCCATAATCCGGAATTGACCCGCTTCGCCAGCCGCGTAATTTATATGCACGATGGCAATATTGTTCACGATGAAAAGACACCAATTGGCGAGGTGCCCCGCCGAGCGCGCAGGGTGATGTATTTATTTCCGCGCAAGGCTACTGAGGACGACGATGCTGCCGGTGTGTCAGCCCTAATGCATGCCTTACCGCACAAACCAGCTACCAGCCCAAAAAGACGCAAAACCCGCAAAAAAGCCAGCAAAAAAACCAAACCCAGGAGAAAAAAGTAAATGTTCAAAGGTAATGTTAAGATGGCGGTTGCCTCGCTGCGAGCTAGCAAATGGCGCAGTCTGCTTACTATGCTGGGCATTATTATTGGTGTGGTGTCGGTTGTGACTACGGTTAGTCTGGGCGAAGGCATAAAACACCAGATCGTGGGTCAAATTAACCGATTAGGCGGTGATCTAATAACCATTAGACCCGGTAAAATTGTCGAACGTGATGCTCAGGGGCGAATAACTAAAGTTAACGCACTTAATGGCTATAACTTTAGCAGCGGTAGTTTAGCGGCTAATGATCTCGGGGTCATCCTGGCCTCGTCCGGTGTCAAAACAACGGTTCCAATTAGCCTTATAAGCGGCGGTGCCAAAGTTGATGGACACCAGTACAACGATGGCTACATTATAGGTACCGGACCGGATCTGCCGGACATCTTAAAGCAAAAAATCACTTATGGTTCCTTCTTTACTTCTGTTGATAGCCAATCCCCAGCCGCTGTAATTGGCCGCAATGTGGCACTAAAATTATTCGGTGAGGAGGGTCCGGTAGGTATGACTTTAAATATACACGGTCAGGATTTTATAGTCCGCGGTATCTTTGATAGGTTTGATTCATCCCCTATTGCCCTTGGGCCAGATTTTAACAAAGCTATATTTATTCCTTACAACGTCGCCCAAAAAATTACCGGCGGTAATAGCCAGTTAGTTCAAGTACTAGTTAAGCCAGTGGACGCTAACAAGACTGATCAAGTTATTGCCGCTATTAATCGGGGTCTATTAGGCGCACATGGTCAACAAGATGACTTTACTGTCTTAAAGCAAGATGAAAACTTATTAGTTACTAACGACATACTAAACCTTCTTACCGGCTTTATTGCCGGTATCGCTGCTATTTCACTGGTAGTCGGCGGTATAGGAATTATGAATATTATGTTGGTATCGGTATCCGAACGAACTCGTGAAGTTGGCATTCGTAAGGCTCTGGGTGCCACTAGCCAGCAAATTCTGGGGCAGTTCTTAATTGAAGCTATAGTGCTGTGCGGTGTCGGAGCTATTACCGGACTTATGATCGCTATTTTGGCTAATATAGCTATTCGTATATTTACGCATTTACAGCCAGTTATTACTTTGCCGATAGTCCTGGTTGCTTGCCTGGCCTCAGTTTTAGTAGGCATACTATTTGGAATTGCCCCAGCTGCTAAAGCAGCCCGCAAAGATCCGATCGATGCTCTGCGCTATGAATAAATTAGATTAGCGCAAAAATGGCCGCTAGACCGGCGGATATCATCAGCAAGGTTACAGACCATCCCAATACAGTAGTGCTGCGTTTATTCACCCACTCACCCATGACTTTCCGATTTGAGCTAATTAAGACTATTAGTAGCAGTACAACCGGTGCAACCAGACCGTTGGCAACAGCACTGTAAATAAGGGCTTTAATTGGGTCCAGACCAATAAAGTTTAGGCCTAGCCCCATAAGCATGGAAATAATAATGATGCCGTAAAAAGCGTGGGCTTGTTTAAGCTTGTGATTTAAACCCCCGCGCCAGCCCAAGCTTTCTGCCAGAGCGTAGCTACTGGAACCAGCCAATACCGGTATGGCTAACAAGCCGGTACCAATAATACCGACTGCGAATAAGAAGTAGGTAGCGTTGCCGGCAAATGGCCGCAAGGCTTCAGCGGCTTGGGCAGCAGAGGTTATTTTGGTAATTCCGTGGCTAAACAAAATGGCACCACAGGCGGCAATAATAAAAAACATCACAATATTAGACAGCAGCATGCCACTCCAAACATCTATTCTCATTTTCTTCACATCTTGTTTGCTGGCGCCTTTACGCGACGCAATTGAGGTTTGACCTAGTTCTACTTGTTCTTCGACTTCTTGGGAGGTTTGCCAAAAGAAAAGATATGGCGATATGGTAGTACCTAAAATAGCACAAATTAATAGCAACTGCTCTTTATGGAACCTCACTGATGGTATAACAGCATGTTGGAGCACCTGACTCCAATCCAAATGTGCCAGTAGGGCTGAGAGAACATAGGCCAATAATACTAGCGCTAGATACTTTAGATACCTAGCATAGCGTGCGTAAGGCGAAAAAATCTGGAGCATCAAACTAGTCAGCGCAAAGCCAATTACTAAAAGTGAAAAGTTTAATTTTGGATTTAGCAGCTGGGCGCCTTTGGCCATAGCACCAAGATCGGCGCCAATGTTAAAGGCATTGGCGGCGAATAGTAACACAGTGCAGATATATAAAACCTTGCGTGGAAAGAATGTTCTAATGTTACCGGCTAACCCACGGCCTGTAACCAAGCCTATACGGGCACACATCTCCTGCACGATGGCCATAAGTGGGAATGTAAAAAGTGCTAGCCAAAGTAATCGAAAGCCATATTGGGCCCCAGCTTGTGAGTAAGTAGCAATGCCGGAGGGATCATCGTCTGACGCACCAGTTGTTAAACCAGGACCCAGATTAGACCAGTATTCGCCAGTTTTTTTGGCAGTTTTAACCATTTGATCGGTTGGTATGGCTCTTAATACCTTACCAGCTTCCTCGACGGTACTGTCTAGCACTTGGGCTGGTGCCTCAATAGTTTTGGTAAATAAATCTTTGTTATTATTATCTGACATTGCTTATGCTAACTTCGCTTATTATATAACAAATCTAAAAATATAGTATTATCTTGGGTGCCGCGGGGTTATAAGCAATCTTGTTAGACTTCACTAGTTTCAAATAACCTAGCACGAAGCGCAACTAGGCGTAAAAATATCAGATGTACATGAATGCTCAATACTAATACAGTCAACCCTGAAACTCCGTACAGCCACCCCGTCGGGCTAGATAGATCGGTTGTCCCGGTCCGGGCCAACAAGACACTCAGAGGCAGCAAGGTTTTAATAAAAAATACCCAGTAAACTATCCAGGCAGTTAAAGCAGCCAGTCTAACTGCCAAGCGGGTGCCAATATTTGTCAGCATATCCCTGACTCGTATATTTTTATAGGTGGATTCTTGTATATCCTCGGCCGCCACGGACGCGCCTTTTATTAAGGTATGCAATATTAGGTAAACCACCAGGCCAACAATCATCCAAAATGCAAAGTATAAAACCTTAGTTAGCGTTTGATTGCCAAAGACGGTGTCGCTAAAAGCTGAAATAGTTCCTCTTGATTGGCGGATAAGTTCGGCTGAGCTATTTGGCCCAAACAGGTATTCATAAACCATACCCTTGCCAGATAAATAAGAATAAATCGCAGTACCCAGTACAGCAGCGCTCAAAAGCACTGTTGTCACCCCGCTTATTAGCGATGGTAGGATTAAAAGTTTTATACGGCTACTATGACGCATAAGATACGATTAAATGTTTGTGTTTAGCCATGATGCTATTTTACATTATTTATTTTAGGGATAATACCTGGTGTAGCGATGGTACTTAGAAACACCCCTGTGCCAGTTGCTGTACCAGCCGTTTTCGTCCCATAAGGTGTTGAGCTGCTCAAAGTAGGCTTGGTACAAGTACTTCACTCTATCTAGGCTGAAATTATCTACAGCGTATTTACGGATTTTGGCGGGATTTAATTTATCGACATTCTGAGCGGCCCAGATAGCCTCTCCCAAGGTGCGCGCCCGGTAACCGGCCAGCCCATGCGGGATATTCTCCGGGAAGGCGCCCCAATCGCTAGTTATAACCGGTGTGCCACAAAATAAAGGTTCAATTGAGGTGCCACCAAACGGTTCAAGATAATAGGACATAACAAACACGGCTTTAGCCCGGCTCATTAGCTGTCCGCGCTGCTTAATATCAGCATGTCCCATGTGTTTGATATGATCACCCTCAACAGTTATCTCGTCAGCAATAATCCTGTTACCTTCAATCTTTTTCACGCCCTGGCCCGCCATAACTAGTTTGGCGCCAATCCGCCTGGTGACTTCTACGGCCATGTCCGGGCCTTTGCGCTTAATCATCCGGCCAATATATAGGTAAAAGTCATCTTTTTTGGCTTTATACGGAAAGTCCTTAGGGTCAAAATAGTTGGGTATGACAGCGTCAAACGACCGACCATTATCGTTTTGCAGCTGGCCGTGGACATAGTGCATCTGGGCGTAGCTTTCGTAGACCCGATACGGCGCGTATACGCCGTAGTAGCCAATGCCATACTCCACGCTCATCATGGCTGGCAGGCCATCGGAAATTTGTTTTTGGCAAACTCCGCCAATGATGCAAATAAAATCCCGCGCCTTTGCACGCTTCTTAATCTCCGTTATTGCGCGGGCATTTGGGATAACCCAGTGCGGCAATGTCTCGTTCCAGTCAATATTAAAGAATTGCTGTTTGAAATCGTATTCGCCAAACCATTTACGTTGTTCTTTTTTAGTCACAATGGTAATAAGCTCATCGCACGGCGCTTCATTTTCTTCTGAAGCATACAGATATACCTCGTGCCCTAGCGATTTCATCATCCGGCAAAACTTTATGACCTTTTGGGTGTAGGCACAGGCCGTATACTCAGCTGTTGTTTGAGTATGTGGCAAACTAATAACATGAAAGCGAAACTTCATCTGCTCTTACTTTACTACAAACAGATAATAGTACTTCAAACTTAGGAGTAAGTAATTTCTTAGTTTGTAGGTTGGCCTCGAGTTGACACCGTTATGGGTGCACCAGCCGAATATTGCACTCCGGCTTGCTTGCCAGAATATTGTATTGCTGTTTGCTTGGCGGCCATCGGGTATCTGCTGGGCGTATTATCATTGAGCCCGGATAGGATTTGAGTACGAATCCACCAGTAGATACGAAAGTAGAGGTCAAGATGTCCGGCCAAGGTCTCGTGTATATTGTCGAAGGTTAACCCTGCAGCCTGGATGACATCGTTTTGCGTACCGACGCCTGTGCCCCAGCCGTTCGCGGTCCACAAATCATAAAGATCAAGTACCTTGGCGGGCGTAGCGAATCCAGCAGCAGTTGTCTTGGTTTGGGCGCGGTAGTCGCTTTGAGTCGTCGCGTTAAAGGTGGTTGGGACTGTCTCATAAGGATTCATAAATGCGACAGGACCGAGTGGTGATACGCGAGAGTTGAACGATGTAAGATCGTTCGCCCAGGTTGTGGTGTTGCCAAAATCCTTCACGTCATTGATGTGCATCATCAGGGTACAGATGTTGGCAGCATTAACAATTGGCGATCCGGTGCCTAATTTTACGGAATCCATTATTGCCATCCTGTCCCCGGCAATAGAAGTGAAAAGCTTGTGTAGGTTTTGTGAGCCCACGGCATAATGATGGACGATGAGCCCGCTTGCTCCCGGTGCAGTCGGATCACTCCAAAATAGTTCAATACCGGCAGGGAAACAGCCAGCACTGCTGGTACCATCAAAAGCACGAATATCAATTGTATCGGTGAAGGGCGTTGGCACATAGAAGGCACAGATTTTACTATCATGCGCTAAGGTCTGGCCCATGTTTATCCATGAACCGCCGTCAATTCGGTATTGCCAATTACCGCCAGTGGATAAGTCCACCCAGTATAGCTTAAACCCAACGGGTGTGCGCCACTCTATCGGACGGGTAAAAGTCGCAATACTACCAGCCCCACTGGCGGTTTTTCCGAAGCCATAGGGAAGCTTGTCCCAAAGATTTGCGTTTGTTACTGTCGTCCACGTTCCGGCATATGACCATTCGCGAAAACTTTGAATGCCATTGGCAACACCGCGATAACCAGAGCTCAACATCGGCCCCAGTCCCGAAATATTCGCCAAACCTTCAGCCAGGAGTTCGTCCCAACCTCCTTGTCGACCATCTCCCATAGCCGAGCCAGTCGGGAAACCAGTCGATAGGGAGTCTCCAATAATTGCTAGTTGTGAAATCATAAGCTTAGGCCGGATATTTCGTTAGTGAAAATTCTCGCAAAACAAAGCTAGAGTTCGTCGCCGATGCACCACGTGCCATCAGCAAGTCAATACCCAGATTATTGGTGCTATCTATAAACCCCGTCTGCCCATTGGTTACAGCCATACTGCCGGAGGTGCCACCACCCAATCCAGCCACATTGCTGGTTGCAACCGCGGCAATAACGAATTGTCCCGACCACTTCAGCACGGCGGTTGTCCCTATGCTAAACGGTACAAACTCGAACTCAAAACGGAAGGGGCGGGTGTCAGTAGTATTACCTGCCTTAGTTAAGTTCACTGTAGTGTAATCGAAATAAACGACGCCACCGATGCTAAACTGAATTTGGACCGTGGTATCTGCTGTTGCGCCGGGCGTAAACTTTCCACCGGCTGTTACCTTGAAAATATCACCGACATTGAGAGAATCACCTGGCAAAGTTATCGGGCTACTGAGCATAGTTGTCGGAGTAGCGGGATTATTTACTGTAGTCGTAGTGGTATTGGAAGTGAGTCGCCGCGCCGGAAGAATATTGTAGACCACCCTTGCGTCAATTAGTTTTGCATTGCCGTTATTAGTTGTGAGCAAGGTGTCGACGTTTGTGGCATTGGCTGGGATATACAAAAACCCTAGTGGCGTTCGTGCGGCGGTAAACGCCGGGAAGGCTGGGGAGGCAGCAGCGGTGCCCTGGTTGAATTGAACAACTGTGGATGAGTCCAGTTCTACTATCACCCACCGCGGGTTTGTGGCATCCGCCATGCTGGCAATGGTTGTCGAAATCGCCGACTGTGCCGCAACATTCAGTTCAGTGGTAGTCATGAACACAGTACCGGCGGCCATGTTGAGCTTTGTAGGAGTGGCGTTTGCGGTCAACCCCAAGCCTGAGCATACATAGTGCCCGGAATCAGCCTGCACCCTTGATTGAATCTGAGCGGCTTGCAGAGCGGTCTGAGTTTGGACGTCGGCTAGATCGGTTGTTAGATTCGTAACCGACGACTCAGAGATGGTTTTATTAGTCAGGGTTTGGGCACTGCCGAGGTCAACTAGCGTATCCGAACGATCAGGCAATGTGTAGGTTCGGGTAGTGCCGGTAGTGATGCCAGATAGATCAAATTGAGCCTGTTTGGTAGTGTCATTATTGTCTTGCAGGGTTAATAAATTATCCTTAATGGACATAGAATTGGTATTAAGAAACGTTTTATTACCAACGTTAGCGATTATCGTTGTGCTCAAAAGCTCAGTGTTGGCATCAGGTAGAGCATAGACCCTACCGGTTGTGGTCCCGTTAAACGTAATCGGTTGGGTTGTGGTTGGCAGGATAATGTTATTGTTAGGAACGGTAATAGTCCGGGTTAAGCCACTCCCGATATTAGCCAGCTGGAACTGCAACTGCTTGGTAGAGTCTAGGTTGTCTTGCAGGGTAAAGACATCGTCGGCTACTGTAGAGGGCCCGGCGCTGCCGGTCGCCCCGGTCGATCCCGTAGCCCCCTGATCACCAGTCCTGGCAAAGAACAATTTGACAGTATCGTTGTTGGTAAAAGAACCGGAAGAAGTTACATATGAAACTGTACAGTTGTCCCAGGTGCCGTTGTCAGTAATGGCACCAGCTACTTGTAATACCAGGACATTGCCTGGTGAACCATCTTTGACCATTGTAATAGTGGTCCTGACCGAGCTGGTAGTACTATCATCCCAAGTCTGGATAAGTGTAGCTATATCGTTACTATCGCCATCAGTCTCACTGATGCGTAAGGTAGTAATAGATGCCAGCGTGGCTGAATTAAACTTAATCTTACCACTACCCGGATCGTTATTAGCTGTATCAGTCGAATAAGTATACTTAAGGCCAGAGTCTCTGCCCGTGCTACCAGCCGAACCTGTCGCACCAGTTGTACCTGCCGCTCCAACTGATCCAGTTGGTCCCGTTGCCCCGCTGGCCCCAGTTGGACCAGCTGAGCCAGCGCTACCGCCTGCACCAGTGGCGCCGGTCGCACCGTCGGCTCCAACTGGGCCTGTGGCGCCAGTTGCACCTTGGGTACTGGCGTTACCCGGAGGGCCAGTCGGTCCTGGTGGCGCAAAAGTAATAACGCTGTCACCGGCAGCAGTTCCTAGCGTCCCCGCGCTAGTAGTGTATGTAACGTTGAGTTTGGTATAACCGCCTACAGCTGTAATAGAGTCAACTGCGAAGATGGCAAACTTAGTTGGATCGGAGTTATTGAATAGCTTAACAACACCGCCACCCATATTAGCCAGCCAGTTAGTAACGGTGGTACCATTGCTATCTAGTAAATCTACAAAGATTTTAGTGACAGATGAAATCGTAGCGTTGTCAAACTTAAAATTACCAGCTCCGGGATCAGAGTCAGCCGTGCTAGAGTTGTCGTATGTGTAGGTAAACGTGTCACCGCCAGCGTAACCCCTAGGGCCGGTCGCCCCGCTAGCCCCAACAGATCCAGTCGCTCCTGTGCTTCCAACGCCTGTGGCTCCAGTACTGCCTTGACTACCAGTGGCACCACCAGAACCAGTGGCTCCTTGTACGCCAGTGGCACCATCGAAACCATCAAAGCCTTGCGGTCCCGTTGCTCCGGTACTACCCTGGCCGCCGGCACTACCAGCCGAACCAGTTGCTCCTGTGCTGCCCTGGCCGCCGTCGCTACCAGCTGGCCCAGTGGCACCAGTTGATCCGGCCGGACCGCTAGCTCCTACCCCGGCCGTGGCATCGACATAGGCTTTAGTAGTAGCATCATCCGCACTGTTAGGAGTTGGAACCTGTGGTGATGAGCTAAAAGTCTTTGTCCCGCCTACGGTCTGATTACCACTAGTCTTAACTACACCCTTAAGTGTGCCATCACTATTATGGCCGACATCTAAGAACTCATTGAGGATATCCCCCCAAGTCCCATCATCACCTCCAGGTGTTGGCAGTCGAGCCATATTTTTTAGACTTTCTTCTTTTCGGTTTTAGGTTTATCCACCGCGGCAGTTTCTGGCGTAGTTTTATTATTTTCTACAGTCTTTGGATTTTTAGCATTTTCTATAGTTTTATCAATTAAGTTTTGTAAAATCGCAACGGCCTCTTGAAGTTCCATATGGGATTGGCGGGTACCATTTAGATTGGCAATATTCTGATCTATTAAGTTTAGTGCCGCTTGAACGTTATTAACCATAGTATTATACCCTTTACGCCGTTAAGCCTAAGTTTTGTAATGCAGTTATTATATCGTTTATTGCCGTAATTGCAGTGTTTCTGTGTGCAGCTGTATCCCAACCACCGGCGGCAGCACCCGTCCCGCCAGCCGGTGCGGGAGTGATAGAGGCTGCCTGCACAACCGGAGTAGCATTATAAAAACCAATTTTTTGAGATGTACCCGTCCCGAACTTAGTTCCTGTAGAGGTACCAAGTATGACGTTGGCGGCATCTGCAATGGATAGGTTAAGACCAATTGTCAATTTTGTTGTCGCAGCACCAGTGGTGGTGCTGGTCTTGAAAAGAATTAGGCCGGCGGTACCTGCAGAAGACGCTCCCGTACCTCCAGGCCCGGCCGTTATTATGACAGCCCCGCCATCGCCGCCGTTATTTGTTCCACCTGAGGTGGCCGCTCCGCCCGTCCCACCGGTAATGTTGACCGCTCCACCGGTCTGGGCATTAGCAGTAGTAGCAAGGGTTGCTGCACCACCTGTTCCGCCTGTTAGATTTATAGCGCCACCGACTCCACCAGTTGCAGTCGCGCCTCCACCACCGGCAATAGCAGTTCCACCTTGTCCAGCTGTGACTGTGAAGCCGCCACCAACTCCACCAACGGCAGTAGTGGCAAGAAGACCTGCTTGTCCGCCTTGTCCACCAGTAACGGTAAAGTTGCCGCCCCGGCCGCCAGTGGAGGCTGTCGTGGCCGAGGCGGCTGTACCTCCTGCAGCGGTAGTAACGGATGAATCGGCACCATGTCCACCAGTACCGGTAGTTGCAATCGTAGTAGCACCACCTATACCGCCTGATACGACCAGGTTATTGGTAGCGTCAGTACCAGGCGAAGAACTTACCGAGGCTGGTTGGGTGTCGACAATATTTAGTACAGAGCTGGGCGAGGCTGTACCGACGCCAAATCGTTCATTGACTTCATCATAAGCTGTGGCAGCTGCGGCGCCAAAGATAACTTTACCAACCGTACCGTTGGAACTAGATTTTAGCGTTAAGTTGTCGCCCGAACCGGTACCACCAATTAGAGTCTGCCCACCACTACGGCCGGCTAATAGTGCGTATTGAGTGTGGTCGTCTCCAGAGGTTAATCCCGTTAATGCTGAGTGAGCAATCTGGCCTCCGGTAGAAGCGCCAGCATGCGTGTGAGTCGCATTTGTCCAGTCAGTTGCAGCGATGGTCGGAGTCACGATTGTCGGCGAAGTTGCTAAGACAGCACTACCAGTACCTGTAATAGTGACTTTCTGGTATGACGTACAAATCCAGTTACCGGAGCCGAGGGAAACAAATGTAGCAGTGTCACCAGCTACGGTAGTTATATTGGCCGAACCTGGCAGAATCAAGCTGCTGGCGTTGTGAGTCAGAGTTAAGGCGCCAGTGAATTTAACTATCCTACGGGTTCCGGCCTGTACTGTACCTAGTCCAGTAATAGTTACAGTTCCGGTAACGTGTACATAGTTACCGGTCGCTGCCCCAATATCTGTGGTCGTCGCAGAAGCAATATCGGCACCCTTGGCCTCGTTTAGGAAGGATGATAGGACCAATGATGTTCCTGTGGCTGCACCCACGGCAGGTGTAACTAAGGTAGGTGACGTATCCAGGACGACTTTACCCGTGCCGGTCTTATCAGAAACGGTTGTGCTATTAATTTGAAGGACATTTCCTGTCCCTGCCGTATCAAATGTTTTGTTGGTAAAGGTATCTGTGGTAGCTTTGCCAACTATTGTGTCATTAGCATTTGGCCAGGTTAGCGTCTTAGTTGAGCCAGCACTAACCCCAGACAGCTGGAACTGTCCTTGCTTAGTAGCATCACCATCGTCTTGTAGCGTAAAAACGTTATCAGCTACGGTGGAGGGTCCTGTTGCTCCTGTGGATCCGGCACCGCCAGTTGTACCAGTAGCTCCGGTTGTACCTGTAGCGCCTTGAGGCCCAGTGGCCCCCGTAGCGCCTTGCGGTGCGAATGTTACCACCATATCACCGGTTCCGGTACCCAAGGTACCGTTATCTGCTAAATAGGCTACGTTTAGCTTTCGGTATCCAGTTGCTGAGGTTACTGAAGTTAACGTGAAGATTGCAAAATTAGTTGGCGCAGAATTATTGAACAGCTTGACTGTGCCGCCGTTGAGG
This sequence comes from uncultured Candidatus Saccharibacteria bacterium, assembly GCA_964520375.1. GTDB lineage: Bacteria > Patescibacteriota > Saccharimonadia > Saccharimonadales > JANWIN01 > CAZFNQ01. Next base: position 35,928 of record CAZFNQ010000001.1, on the reverse strand, counting down.
TTGTCTAGCCAATTTGTAACCGATGCGCTATTGCTGTCCAGCAAATCAACAAAGATTTTGGTGACGGACGAAACGGTTGCGTTATTAAGTTTTAGCTTGCCATTACCAGGGTCGGCATCAGTTGTGCTGGAATTGTCATAAGTAAACGTAAAGCTATCACCACCGGTATTGCCTTGCGGTCCGGTGGCGCCACTCGCTCCGTTTGGGCCGGTAGCTCCACTGGCACCACCAGCGCCCGTGGCCCCGGTTGCTCCGGCGGCTCCAGCTGATCCACCTGCACCGGTGGCACCCGTTGCCCCGTCGGCACCGCCACTACCAGTTGAGCCTGTGGCACCAGCTGCGCCGGCTACTGCAAAGCTGACAACTGTGTCTGAAGCTGTAGTGGCCAGCGTTGAGTTTGATGCAACGTAAGTAACATTAAGTTTACGATAACCGGTTGCCGAAGTAACCGATGTAAGGTTAAAGACAGCCCACAGTGTGGGGTCGGCAATGCTGAATAGTTTTAGGCTGCCGGTAACACTGTTAGTAATGTCGTCTAGGCTGTCCAACCAGGTGGTTATGGTTGTACCGCCGGAATCAAGCAAGTCAATATATATCTTGGTGACTGAGCTAACAGTGGCATTGTCAAACTTAAACTTGCCATTACCCGGGTCGCTGTCTGTAGTCGCTGAATCGTCATAAGTAAAGCTGAATGAATTACCGCCAAACTGGCCGTGTGGGCCGGTAGCCCCGGTAACCCCAGTCCCTCCTCCTGCGCCAGTTGCACCAGTAGAGCCAGCCGCTCCGGCGCTGCCGCCTGCTCCAGTTGCTCCAGTTGCTCCAACGCCAGTGGCACCTACAGCACCAGTTGCCCCGGTTACACCAGTGTCGCCCTTCTGGGCTGCCAATTGCCACTTGGTTTGCCAGCTACCCCCAACCCCAGGTTCAGTCGAGGGACTGGAAGTATGAGCTGAAGTACAGGAGTAACTAGAACCATTATGAGTTACCTGATCAGCTGAAGCATAAGGCGTAGCATCTGCCCAATCACCTACAAAGGTTGTTGAGCCGCCTGATGTGCCCTGCGGACCGGTCGCCCCAGTAGCTCCGCTGCCGCCTGTTGAGCCTGTTGGGCCGGTGGCTCCTGTCGTTCCGGCACCAGTTGCTCCTGTTGAGCCTTGACCACCCGTGCTGCCTGTTGGTCCAGTGGCACCAGTACTGCCGGCACCAGTTGCTCCTATTGAGCCCGTAGCGCCCGCTGTTCCGCTGGACCCAGTTGCTCCTGTTGAGCCTTGACCACCCGTGCTGCCGGTTGCACCTTGCGGCCCAGTAGGCCCTGTGGTTGCAAATGTTACTACAGTGTCACCAGTTGTAGTACTAAGTGTGCCGGTGTTGTCTAGGTAAGTAACGTTTAATTTTCTATAGCCGGAAGTAGTCGTGACCGAGTTAAGGGTAAACAATATAAAGTTGGCTGGGTTGGAATTTCTAAAAAGTTTAAGGAAGCCGTTATTTAAACTATCCAGCCAAGCCGTAACGCTGCTGCCGTTGCTTTCCAGCAAATCAATATAAATTTTAGTAACTGAGCCAATGGTGGCGTTATCAAATTTAAGCTTACCGTTGCCTGGATCGCTATCGGCTGTGCTGGAACTGTCATAAGTAAACGTAAAGCTATCACCCCCGACATTGCCTAGTGGGCCGGTTGAGCCCGTCGGCCCCGTTGCACCTGTATTACCAGCCCCGGTTGCCCCAGTTGCTCCAGATCCGCCAGTTGTGCCAGTTGCTCCTGTTGCACCCGTTGCTCCCGCAGAGCCGGCACCGGTAGCGCCAGTACTGCCTTGGCTGCCGACACCGGTAGCGCCAGTACTACCTTGGCCGCCGGCACTGCCTGCTGGCCCGGTAGCACCAGTAGAGCCGCTACCGGTCGCTCCTGCGGGGCCGGCCGGACCTGTTGCGCCTGTAGCACCAGTAGTGCCCAACCCAGCCGTGGCATCGACATAGGCTTTAGTGGTAGCATCAGCTGCACTATTGGGTGTTGGAACCTGTGGAGATGCGCTAAAAGTCTTTGTCCCAGCTACTGTCTGATTACCACTTGTCTTTACTACGTCTTTTAGAGTGCCATCACTATTATGGCCGACATCTAAGAACTCATTGAGGATATCCCCCCAAGTTCCGTCATCACCTCCAGGTGTTGGCAAACGTGCCATACAGTAATCACTCCCCTAAAGCTTATCTAGCCTGTATTATATATCACTTCTTTCCGCCTCCATATGATGATGAACCATAACCAACCTCAGACTGCTGCCGCGGTTGGCTGCCATAGTCCAGTAGGCTTTTTAGCAGACCGCTTATTCCCATAACCATTAAAGCCCCGGCGCCCACATGACCCAGGAACTGTTTTCTATCCATAGGTTTGTTGAAAAGTTTTTGTAGGTTTTTTTGTTTGTCCATTATGCTTCCACAACAGAGTAGTATTTGTTTATGGTTATTTCCCTAATAGAATAAGCAATATTGTGGGCAGTGTCAAGGCTTTTTAATCTTATGCTGAAGATGTCAAAGGCGGACTAATGCCATCAATGGACAGCCTGGGCTTTGGCGAGGATTTGTGGCTTGGCTTTGGCTGTCCAGCCACCTGTTGGCGTAGCTCGGTGGAATTGGCATATTGGGTGCGGCGGGGTAGTGCCCCGACCGGCCTACTAACGAAGCCTTCCACCGCAATAGACCGCGGTCTATTGTTAATGGTTGGAGTCAATACTGGCACTAGCATTGGCTCAGTGTAGGGCGCCGGAGGTGTTGGCAAGATTGGGCTGACGGCCGGGCTGGCCTCACCGGGATAAATGCGGCCTCGATTCGCGGCCCACAGCAAAATTACTGATAAGTAAAACAGCACTATAATTGGTATGGCCACAATAAACTGCGAAATAGGATCATAAGTAAACGGCAAAACCACGGCTAATGCGAACGAACCGACAATGACGTGTCGCTGGTAGCGCAGCAGCTTGCGCGGCCTGGTAGGCTTAATCCAGTTAATAAATAGTACGACCAGGGGGATTTGAAACATCAAGGCAAAGATAGTCAAGTTGCCCATCAAGTAAGATAAATACTCATTGGCCGAAATCAGCGGTTTAATTTGATCCGTGGAATAGCCGGCGAAAAAGTGTAGTGACATCGGCACCATGTAAAAATAACCAAAAGCTATGCCACCCAGCGCCAACAAAAACGAAGCCGATATTAACTTAAACATCGTACTTCTTTTAATATTTATTGGTAAGGCTGGCTCAATAAAACGCAGCAACTGATAAATTATGACTGGCAAAGCTACAAATAAACCAATAATAGTCGACAGTTTTATAATAAAATTAAAGCTACCGGCTGGTGAAGTGTAAAAAAGTGTTGCTCCTAGCGGTTTTTGCAAAATGCGAATAAGACTAACACGCAGTGCATAACTGATACCCGCGGTTATGCCAATCGCCAGCACTATCCACATTATGCGACGGCGGAGCTCTTTTATGTGGTCATGAAATGTTTGTGACGGTGCCACCCCCGCTCCTTTTTTTGAGGGTTACTTAGACTTCTTAGAACTAGTTTCTTCGTCTTCGCCACTAAAGCCCTTTTTGACCTCACGGGCCGATTGGCCAATACTGCGAGCCAAGTCCGGAATCTTCTTAGCGCCAAATAGCAACAAGATAATTAGCAGAACTATGACCAAATCTTCTGTTTTACCAAACATACCCTCTCCTTTTTTAATTCTAGACTTAGTATAAATGTTATAATCGCTTGTGTAAATGGCAATTAAGACATTTGGCAAAATAACCAGATTATTAGCTCCTGTGTTTATTGTTTGTGCTTTTGTTTTGCAGCCAGTTGCCTGGGCGGCAGTTTACGGCGGCGGCAACTACGGTGCTTGTAAATATAGCCAAGGCTGTTCTGGGTCGAGTTCAACTCCATCTAGTTCTTCACCTAGTTCTAGCACTCCCAGCTCTAGCACTTCCCTAATTTTGCTTAATAATTATGACAACTTTTTTTCTGTTAATGGCCAGCAGCTGGTATTAAAAGCCGGCCAAGTATTATATTTTGACGTTACCGCAAATAACGAAACTATCAGATATAGCATAACTATCAATAAAGTTACCAGTAACTACGTTGACCTTACCATTAGTCCCGGCGCTATTAAACTCCGTTTTTTTGTAGGTGATACCAAACAAATTGATGTAAATGGTGACGGCATAAATGATATTTCTATTACTCTAAATGCTATTAAAAATGGCAAAGCAACTTTTACATTTAAAGTGCTGGGAGCCTCCACTACAACCCCAACTCCTGCCGCTGCAGCGGCAACGAAAAAACCAAATCACTGGATACTTATTATTTCTTTGGTAGCAATCTTTGTAGGGCTATTAATCTGGCTATGGCTATTTTTGCGCCGACGGCACGACCGTCGCAACATCCAAATGCCACCCAACCAAAGATTTTAGGATATCTAATAGATATAAATTGGACCTATCGCCTACATCAGTCTAGCTATATACAAGTTAATAGGTGAACCATCGGGCCGCTCAACGTAACCTGGCAGTCGTACGGCTCGTTCCACGGAGTTTACTTTAAAACCGGCGGAGCTAAACAACATATTCAATGCACCCGATTCTAAAAATTGTATATGTGCCTCATTGGTTGGAACCTCTAGGTATTCTGACAAATAAATGACCCCATCTTTGGCTAAAAATTCATGGCACTTTTTGGCGACGGATTTTAGGTCAGCGAAGTGTTGCAGGGCATTATAAAAAACAATAACATCAAACTTCTGTTTAACACCTAACTCTTCAAACGGTTTTTCGTAAACCTTGAAATTTTTGTTCTCGTATTCTTGATACACCCAATTCGGGTAACGTAGCGGATCTACCCCGGCCCTGATTATACCCAGCTTATTGCGGGCTATAAGGCTGATAGGTCCGCAGCCGACATCAAGTACTTTAAGCTTGTGCCAATCTTTTTGTGGTTTAACTTTAAAAAAATCAGCCATTTGCTGGAATATAAACTCACCTTTTATAGTCTCATTATTAATTAAGGATTTTCTTTGTTCGGAATCAGCGGCTTGCCACAGCCAAGCCCAGTGGCCTTTTTCTGCTTCCTGGGCCTTGTCCCATGTTGATCTTGAATGTGATGGAAATGACATTGCCTAATGATAGCAAAAATACTAGCTGGTTTACTTGTAAAACACGACTGCGAGATTGTAAACCATAACTACTTATACATGAAGTTTTTAACAATTTTTTTGTAACAGTCTTTACAAAGGTGGAACTTTTTAACTTCAGTTTTTTTATTTGGAGGGCTAAATAAAATTGCCCCGTACAGGTTCAGTTCCTTGCCGCAACTATTGCACCTAGGATTTATGGCCATAGCTTACATTGTACAGAGTTTTAGCAGCCGTTACCTAAAGCAACCCAGCTTGCTTTTTGCATTAAAATGGTGTATAATCTAATAGGAAATAAAGGTGGAGAACTTATGAACCGAAAACTATCACTTTTAGTAGCAGCAGTTACCATACTGGTAGCCGTTTCTGGAGTTGTTAGAGCTTTTTCAGGAACTCCGGCTGGCTCAGTCAGAGGTGTGGTTGCCTTCATTGGGGATTCAAACATAGTTTACGGTGCTAACCGCCGTGACATGATAATGACACCAAGTGAAATTGGCTACGTGCCAATAGATATGGCAGCCGCCGGCGCTGCCATAAGATGGAATGGCTGCCGCAGCACAGGTCCCTGCCCCAACCCGGCCTTTTTAGATTATTGGAAAACTCGCATTCCATTAGTGCGCAGCAAACTCAACCCAGATGCTTATGTGGTTGAACTCGGAATAAATGACACTGGTATTTTAGGCACTGCTTCCACTCGTGGCTATGCAAACTATGGAACTAAGATCGACTACATAATGGGCTTATTACCTACTAATCGCCCGATTCTATGGACAAATTTGCCTTGTAGTCTTGAACCCAGTCAAGATCAAACCGGTTGCGGGATAATCAATACTGCTTTATCGGACGCAAAAAGTCGTTGGCCTAATCTTACAATTGTCGGCTGGTGTTCGGCGGCCAAAGGTCATCCAGAATACATGAAGCCGTCAAATATTCATTACACAGACGCCGGCAACGATGCTTATACCAATCTAGTTGTCGCTGTGCTCAACACTAAACTACCTTAGGTTTCGTAAAATTCCTTAAGTTAATAACGGTGCTCAGCGTTTTTGAAGTTAAGAATTAAGATTTACCGTTTAGGTACTTACTAGCAACGCTAAGTGCAAACGAAGGAAGAATTATAAAAACAGCTATCAGTAGAAGTTTTTGAAATGCTCGGTTTAGGTCAGAACTCGTTTCGCCTTCTCCAAAAGGAGCTGTCATGACCATTAAAATGCCAACAATACCAAAGGTAATGGAAGCGATAATAAATACTCGTGTTGCTATCTTTTGCATAAGTCTAGTATACCAATTTGCCTTTAGTTTACCTTACTGCACTTTTAATTTTATGCATTTTATTCCAACGATGTATACAACCTATCCAACAACAAGGTCGGCGCTTTCCTTCTAGCAACTCCATCACGGTCCGCTCGATATGATTTTTTCTTGTTTCTGGTTTTTTGTTTGTGATATTCCAGCAGATCCATTCATTGCGTGCCAGTGGCGTGAGGTTTTCCCACCGCTCGTAAACTGATTCGTCAGAATGCAGAGCTTTTTTTAAATCTATCGGCATTTTATGCATAAAGTCAGTTGCGATTGCTTTTGTAGGCATAAGTATATTTTATCAAGTTCTTAATGATTCTTCGCCTTTAGTTCTACCTTGGATCCGATGGCGGGACTCAAATTGGGCCAATCCCCCACGCTAATCAGCTCATGATATAGTTATAGACATGATTATGGTTACGTTTTGAGAGAACCAGGTTGATGTCAGAAAGTAACAAAAATAGTATTAGTCCGGGGTGGCTTGTGCTGATTATTCTCACGGTATTAGCAGACTTGGGGTTGCTTATAAGAAGACTACTACACGGTCATAACACAGCGCTATTTAATCCCCAAGGATTGATTGCCAAGCAGCAACACGGCCTAATGCTTTATACGGTCAGTGTGTTGTTGGTGATTGCCGTACCATCAGTTACCTTGCTTTATTTCACCGCCTGGAAATACCGGGAGTCTAATCCAAAAGCTAAATATGAACCAAACTTTCATCATGGCAAGTGGTTTAATATTGGCGTTTGGGCAATACCAGGCACTTTCATGCTAATACTAGTATCCGTAATGTGGCCTGCTACTCATAGGCTAGCGCCACAGAAACTGATTGCTACTGATACCAAACCGCTAACGATACAAGTCGTATCGATGCGTTGGAAATGGTTGTTTATATATCCGGAACAAGGAATTGCGGCGGTCAATTTTGTTCAAATTCCAGTAAATACCCCGGTTCAATTTGAGTTAACAGCTGATGAGGCACCAATGAGTTCGTTCTGGATTCCGAATCTTGGCGGTCAGCTATATACCATGACCGGGCATGTCAATCGTTTAAACTTGATGGCCGACACACCTGGAGATTATCCAGGAAGTTCAGCCGAAATTAATGGTGCTGGTTTTTCAGGAATGAAGTTTATTGCCCGTGCCAGTGACGCTGAAGATTTTGACCGTTGGGTGCAGGCAGTAAAACAGTCTCCAAGTGTGCTTGATACCGCCAAGTACGACAGCATCTTACAACCCAGTAAAAGCAATCCAGCTGCCTTCTACAATCTTAGCGACAATAATTTATATGCCAGAGTGATTATTAAATACACAGGGCTATACGGAAGCCATTCACACAAATAATGAAAGAATTACTACTGGGCAAATTGACTTGGGAAGCCTTGCCGCATGAATGGTTTACAATCGGTGCGTCGCTAACTTTTTCCCTAATGGGTTTAGTTGCTATCTCGGTAATAACATATCTGAAACGATGGAAATGGCTCTGGAAAGAGTGGCTGACCTCAGTTGACCCGAAAAGGATCGGTATTATGTACTTTATCGTCGGTGGATTAATGCTCCTGCGCGGCGGACTGGATGCAATAATGATTTGGCTTCAGCAGGCGCTATCTTCCGGATCCTCACATGGGTACCTGTCGTCTGATCATTTCCAGCAAATCTTTACAGCTCACGGTAATATTATGGTTTTCTTTGTGGCTATGGCGTTTATTTTTGGGCTCATAAATTACATAGTGCCACTCCAGATTGGGGCTCGAGACTTAGCTTCACCATTCTTGAACACGCTGGGTTTTTGGTTATTTGTCGCCGGAGTGGTCATGGTTAACATGTTTTTCTTCGTTGGCGGTCAATATGCTGCTACCGGCTGGCTAGCGGTTGCTCCACTGTCGGAAAAAGTTTTCAGTCCAGGTGCGGGTGTGGATTACTGGATATGGAGTCTACAGATTTCTGGTATTGGCACGACGCTTGGTGCCATTAACTTTATTATGACGATTCTAAAGATGCGCGCACCCGGCATGAGCTTGGGTAAAATGCCGCTGTTCACTTGGGGGTCGCTTTGTAGCATGATTATGGCCGTAACTGTGTTTCCACTACTTACCGCCACTATATTCTTGGTATTTTTTGACCGATATTTAGGCACGCACTTCTTTACGATTGTTGGTGGCGGTGACCCCATGATGTATACCAATCTCATCTGGATGTGGGGGCATCCTGAAGTGTATATATTAATATTGCCGGCCTTCGGTGTGTTTTCGGAGGTGGTTACAACCTTCAGCCGCAAGCAAATTGCCAGCTACACATCAAATGTGCTCGGTATGATTGGAATTTCAACGCTGGCGCTGTCTGTTTGGCTGCATCACTTCTTTACAATGGGTGCCAGTGCTGATGTCAACGCGTTCTTTGGCACGATGACAATGATTATTGCCATACCGACGTCCGTATTAGTGTTTACTTGGATTGCTACGATGTACAAAGGACGGATTCGGTTTGATACGCCAATGTTGTGGTTCCTTGGGTTTATCGCTGTGTTTGCAATTGGCGGTATGGCCGGTGTCATGTTGGCGGTACCACCAGCTGACTTCCAGTTTCACAATAGCCTGTTCTTAGTTGCGCATTTCCATTCCATGGTCATTGGCGGCGTACTTTTTGGCGTCTTTTGCGGGATATCATACTGGTTCCCTAAGTTCGCGGGTTTTAGGCTCAATGAGCGGATTGGCCGAAATGCCTTTTGGTGTTGGATTATTGGGTTTTGCCTGTCCTTTATACCAATGTATGTGCTGGGACTTATGGGAGCTACAAGAAGACTTGATCACTACGATTCTTCCACTGGCTGGCAGCCCTTATATGTGCTTATGTTGATCGGTGGAATCGTCATAGCGATTGGCGTGGCTCTGCAGTTGGCACAAATATTGGCCAGTATCATTCAAAAGCAGCGACTGCGTGATACGACCGGTGATCCTTGGGATGGGAGAACTTTAGAATGGGCTACTCCGTCGCCGCCGCAGTCCTACAATTTCACCACTACTCCGCAAGTTACATCACGAGATGCCTTTTGGGAAATGAAGAAGCATGGCCTGCCAAAAGTTGCCTATGAAGCAATCCATATGCCTAAGAATATAGCGGCCGGAATCTATATATCCGGCTTCGCCTTCTTAGCCGGCTTCGCCTTTGTCTGGGACATCAACTGGCTGGCAGCGGTATCGATAATTGGCATCATCGTTGTACTGGTTATTCGTATGTTCAAGGAAGATATTGACTATACGCTTGAAGCAGATGAAGTAAAGAAACTCGAAGAAGTCAGGTTAAGGAAGACAGAGACTACTGAATCTGGCAATGATGATGACGATGAAGATATGAGCCTATGGGAACTTGTGAAGTTTGTATTCGTCTTTGCGAGAGATGTTATAAAAAATAAAAGCTGGCGCACATGGAAACATCACACCAGTTGAACCACCACGAAATAGAGGCAAATGAACGGGCTGCCTTCGGTTTTTGGGTGTATTTGATGACGGATCTTTTGATGTTTGCTGTCCTGTTTGCTGCCTATGCGGTGCTGCATGGCAATACTTTTGGCACAGAGTCGGGCCGAGATCTCTTTAGTCTCCCACTGGCACTGACTGAAACCATCATACTTCTCACCAGCAGTTTTACATGTGGTATTGGCATGATCGCGGCGCGTGGGGGCAAGAAGAATCAGACACTTTTGTGGTTCGCCGTCACGTTCCTACTCGGTCTGGGGTTTTTAAGTATAGAGATGCATGAATTCGCCAGTTTAATCCACGATGGGCACACTCTGCAAAGTAGCGCTTTTCTATCATCATTCTTCGTGCTGGTCGGAACACACGGACTGCATATTATCTCAGGACTACTCTGGATGGTTATCACCCTGGCTTTCATCATGAAGCGGGGACTTAACTGGCATATGGTTCGAAAGTTGAATATGCTCAGTCTGTTTTGGCACTTTCTGGATATTGTCTGGATCTTTATTTTCACTTTCGTGTACTTAGGGGCGTTTAAATGAGTGGTCCAGCACACAATTCTAGCGGCAAACCTAAGCCAGAGCATGGGACTATGAAATCTTATGTCATTGGTTTGATATTGTCTTTGGTAGTTACATTAATTCCTTACTATTTAGTCGTAAACCAATCGATATCAGGTACGGCGCTGCTGGCAACAATCTTAGGGTTTGCCGTAATCCAAATGGTGATTCAAATAACTTTCTTCTTGCATATAGGCCGTGGACCAAAACCAAATTGGAACTTATTCTTCTATGTAGCTACAGTCGGTGTCATTCTGATTATAGTGGGCGGATCAATATTGATCATTAACAACTTGCACTACAATATGTCGTCAACAGACATCACAAAGAAACTAGTCAATGATGAAGGTATCTCCCAGATTGGTGGTCAGGCGACCGGGGCTTGCCAGGAGCTTCGTGTCAACCACAAAGTCAACATCAAAAACGGAGTGGTAAGTCCTCTGCATACGGCTGCTCACAAGTGCGATACCCTGACGTTTATTAATGAAGATAACGAAATTCGTGATATTTCATTCGGGCCTCACCTAGCGCATGAAGCCTACGCTGGGGTGGCTGAACTAAGTGTTCAAAAAGGCTATGGTAAGACAATAACGCTCTCCGAGTCGGGCACTTATCAGTTCCACGATCATTTGCATGCTGAGACAGCAGGCTACTTTAATGTAGAACCATAAACGAAGTTAAAGCTCGTATTTATCTATGGCTCTCCATAGTGATGGAACTTAGAACTATATTGCAGTTTAAACTTAGTTACAATAATCGCTGGTCTTGCCACTCTCGCTTGACCCTGATGGTAAGCTCCTGACCAGAGTAGCATCCCGGGGTGTTAGTAGATCGAACCAGCAGATTCCGTACTGGTCATTTGGGTTTTGAGTATGTTTGGCTAGCCATGCAGGGTCATTAGATGCCTTATTTTTGTGCAGCGTATTATAAACACCAAAGTCAACAAATGTGTTGTGGGTGCTGGGCGAGCCGACCGCAGTTGCAATCACCTGCCCAACAGTTATATTCACTGGTGGGTTGACTAGTGTAGTGTGTGAGTCCGATGTCGGCCTGGGCAAGCTGTCCACTAACGACTGCAGCTCGGCTGCAACAGTAAGTATGTGATCAAAGCGGTAAGTTATGCCACAAGCGGCGCTAAACTCTAGCAGGATTTGCACGTCACCATTTTGGATATAGCGACCAGCCCGCTCAATCTGGGCGTCTAAGGGTGCTTTTACTACTATATCTGCGGGCTTGTAGCTATCAAACCGAAAACCACCGTGGGCTTTGTATTCATTGCCGCGGTATTGCCCGGGATATAAAATACTGCTAACTTTGCTAAGATCGACCGGCGTTTGAAACCGCGGCTGGGAGTTACAGTTCTCATTATTCGTCTGAGGGCTATTGGCTTGTCTGGTAGATTGTGATTGCTGTCTTGGTTTGTTGTTAGTTAGTACCTTACTTGCAACTAATCCAATAATTATTAATACTACAACTACGACAATAACGGGTAGAACTCCAAAACCGTCTTCTCTTCTTAACATAAGCATAATTATAATCCCGCGGCATCAAAAAAGCACTTCTTTCAAAGCGCTTATGCTTGGCTCCAGAGGCCGGACTCGAACCGGCAACCATTGCCTTAACAGGGCACTGCTCTACCATTGAGCTACTCTGGATTAGCGACTAACGGACGAATTATAGCTGAGGGCTTATCTGTTGGCAAACATGGTTTATACTAAAGCTTAAAAGTTAATAAGACGACTTAACTATATTCTCAATTTGGCGTTTTTGGTCACGGGCTTTTAGAACTTGGCGTTTGTCATAGCGTTTTTTGCCTTTTCCAAGTGAAACTCGGAGCTTTATATACCGCCCGCCTGTCAATATTTCCAATGGAATGATAGTTTGGCCTTGTTGTTTGGCGGCAGCTAGTCGGTCAATTTCTTTTCGCTTGGCCAGTAGTTTTCGGCTGCGGGTTTGATCAGCTTCGCTAATGGGTACTCCTGCACTGGGACTGATAGCGGCATTAATTAGCCACAGTTCTCCGTCTTTAATGGTTACGTAGGCTCCGCGCAGCTGGCCATGACCCAACCGTAGGGCTTTGGTCTCGCCGCCGGTTAGTTGCAGGCCCACCACAAAACTATCACCTAGTTCGTAATCAAACTTGGCTCGTCGATTAGATATGCGCTTGATCTGGCTCTTGGCCTTCTTTTTCATAACCCAAATATTGTACCAGTAAAAGCATAATAAGTATAGACAAAAACCTATTAAAATGATAAAATATTATTAATTATGAGCTTGGAAACACTTCAACCTGTGGTGCCGCCTGAGCTCCTGCCCTACTGGGATGACCATGCCCGGGAGGCTCATGAAGACTTAGCAGCCCAATCCTTGGATCAAGTTGTTAAATCTATGCCGGAAGCAAAGTACAGTGGCTATGAAGGTGCACGTTATGTTGAACTTTCACCCATGGAAGATCATGACCGCGAATCAGCGGTTGTCTTAACGCTGCCTTATACGAACGGTTGGAAGCCCAGCATGGCTATTCGTGCCATGGCTCTGCAGAATATATTGCCTGAGCCTACCCGGCTGATAGTATTTCCAGATAATACATCAAGCCAGACAGCTTACGCTCTGAGTGATGATCAGCGAACAGATGTGGCAAACGGTCACTTTGACCCAATTGCCGATAAACAGGCCCATGTATTGGATTATCTTAAGATAGAGCGACTGAATGTAATAGGTTACTCGTTTGGGGCTTCGGTTGGAGCGGCCGCACTAAGACTGGCTGCAGAAAATAGTCGGTTTGAATTAGGTAATTCCGGACTATTTGAACCACCTAATTGTCTAACCAGAAAAATTAGGGAACTGGAAGGCGCTTTCTTCAGCACTAAATTAAAAGATCTAAATCGGGCCATTAACGACTCGGCGATACCAGCTCTAACAGATGCTCAGCGCGCTGGCGGCGGCATCAATAATATCTTACAGACTGCGCGAATAACCAAAGACTGGATAATCAGCTGGTCAGCAATGACAATGCGCTCCGTCAAGCGAGGAATGGCTTCTAGCACTTTAAATACAGATGTCGCCGCGGCTACCGGGGCTAATCAAGACTTTAAGCTTACTATTGGTGGCGGCGGAGATAGCAGGATATTTCCGATTGAAATGCAGGACTTTTTCAGGTACACGTTAGCGAATCAAGACAACTCCCGTGTATCTGTCGTAAGTCTTGAGGGCCAGAATCACTCAATGGGCGATAACGTCGTGCTGCATGCCCTGCTTGCCCGCATGGCTATTGCAGGATAGCAGACTATTTAGATAAAAGATTAGCGTTATCAGCATTGGCTTTGGCGAATTCCTGCTGGGCAACTTGCCACATGCTGTCATCGTTAAACTTAACTTTGCGCCAATACCAATACTCCGCTCCCCAGAGGTAAATTTCACGAATTCCAGTGGCTTCACCATAGCTAAACCTATCCTTTAAGCGTTTGGCATCTAAAGATTTAGCCAGCTCGGCCATTGATGACGTCGGCCCAGTAATACCACCGGGAGGCCACGGTTCGGCTTGGAGTTCGTGAATTATCATATCTTTACCTGTTAAAATCTTGCCAGCACCGGCCAAAAAGCCGTAAAACCATGCCGGAAACGGGTATTCAAAATAGCGGTGTGTAATCGTAGCATCCCAAACTCGCTTGTATACAGATACACCGAATTCATCGGGCCTCGGCTGGCCAATCGGCAAACCGATAGCGTTATTGCTGCGGCTGACAATAAGCGTATGGTTGGGATCAAGTTGTTTTACATAGTTATACTCATTAATTAAACGCTGGCGGTTAAAGTTAGTGCACTCACCAAATACTGTTAAGAAGTACTCATTCTCCAACTGATAACTGCCCAGTGCGGGGTTATTTTTGTAGCGCTCAACAACACGGCGCATAACTTCTTTTAGCTTGGGGTACCAAACACTTTCGGGTTTAGTTTTTACACCGGCCCAAGTAGGTGAATGACATTCCGGCCACCTGGGTTGACGCAGACCAATGGCCAAGCTGATCTTTGCTCCTGCGGCGTTTGCCATGGCAAATTCCCAGTCCAGCTGACTAAAGTCATATTTGCCTGGACTAGGTTCTATAGTCTCCCAGTAGCTAACCAAACGGATATTTTTTACACCAAGGTCCGTAATCATGGCTTGCATGGTCTGCTTTGGGTCTAAACCAAAACCTTGTGCATAATTTGGGATGAACGTTACACCAAGCTTCAGTGGCTTGTTGGCATTTTGGGCAATGTACCAGCGGGCTATACCGTACATGCTACCGACGGTAAGGAGTACAAATGCTATTAGAGATAGGACTAAGCGACGCCAAAAAGTTTTCTTAGGTAAGATATTTAATATTGTTGAGTAAACACTAGCTTCCAACCAATATATGATTGGCCTAATACGATTAGTAACTTGTCGCTTATTTTTTTTGGAGCCGGCTTTTTTCACTGACTTGGCTAACCTGCTATAAACTAATATATATGCCCAACGATAAATCGCTAACGCTTAGCATAGTTATACCAGTTTACAATGAACAAAACCATATGAAAGCCTGCCTGGACGCCATAGTTACTCAGACGGTCAAACCGCTGGAAGTGATTGTAGTGGACAACAATTCAACGGATGGAAGCATGGCGATCGCACAGAAATACAATTTGGTCCGTATCCTAAAGGAACCAATCCAAGGTAGAACAGTTTCGCGTAATCGAGGTTTTAATGCGGCTCGGGGGGATATTATTGGTCGCATTGACGCCGACAGTATAGTCATGCCGGGTTGGGTCGAGCGTGTCTTGGATGACTTTAGTGACTCTAGCATTGACGGCGTTGCTGGCTTAGGTCAAACCAGGTTGTTGCTAGGGATTGGCTGGCTACGGTCAACATTCTGGTCCAGAGCCTATTTTTGGACCGCTCAGTCGCTTTACGGCGTTATAACTATGTGGGGAGCAAATATGGCTATTCGCCGAAGCGCCTGGATAAGGATCAAACCAGACACTGCCCCTGACGGCTCCCGGGTACACGAAGATCAGGATCTATCACTTGTACTTATTGGCAAAGGTGGCAAGATTATCCAGGATAATAAATTACTTATTAGGACTGAAGGCATCAGTTATTTGTACTGGCCAAAGTTTTGGGCCTACCTGAAAAAGAGTTTTGGTATGAAGAAGTACCACAAACAACTCGGCACGCTTAAGGCTTCAAATGTACATAAGATAAGTTTATCGCGGCGATTATCTATGGGGCTATTGGGGTGGTCGCTGACAGGCTTTTCTATGATTTACTCCCTTATATGTTGGCCAATTATTGCTCTTAGGATGCGTCTCAATGATAACTATGGCCGCATAAATAGGTAGGTCTTTATTAGTACTTATGTGAGTAGTCCAGCGGTCTGGAGTTGCTGCTTAATATAGTCAGAGCTGACTTTTGTGCCGTCAATAGTTATATG
This sequence comes from uncultured Candidatus Saccharibacteria bacterium, assembly GCA_964520375.1. Lineage (GTDB taxonomy): Bacteria > Patescibacteriota > Saccharimonadia > Saccharimonadales > JANWIN01 > CAZFNQ01. The sequence goes on along the minus strand of CAZFNQ010000001.1, from coordinate 19,973 downwards.
GGGCTCGTCACTGCGCAGAGGTTCGAGATTACCCGAAATGCGTTCAAAATGTTCCCTTGGCATATGGCCCAGCACACGGGTATGGCTGTGTAAATGAGCATCTTCTACAGCTCGCTGCCGAGCAATTTCTTTTGGAACTTGAACCCAAATAATAATTACCTGGGAACCGTGTTTAGCGGCTATTTGCCGTAGGTGTTCACGATCTTTATAAAAGCTAAAATTAGTGTCAAAAATTACGCTTTTACCGCTACTAAGTAATTGTTCGGTTATCTTATTTAAATGGGCATATAGTTCAAGGTTTTCTTGATGTGAATAAGTGGGTAATGTATACATTTCACGTCGCAAGTGGTCAGCCCATAAATGTTCAGCACCAGTCAGCTGTTGGATAATTTTAGCCGTAGTTGTCTTGCCTGAGCCAGGATAGCCAAGCATTAAAAAAAGTGTTTGCTCCATGCCACTAAATGTTAGCACGATTGCCTAACGCAGATGAAAAGTAAAAAGGCTCTAACTAAGACGCAAACAAACTATGATAAGTGTTCCGCTTGAACCATCGTAGTTTTGATAATGCATGGGACTCGATAATTCGGACCCGTTCCTTACTTAAATCAAACTGTTGTGCGACTTCGTCTAAGCTTTTCATTATTCCGGTTCCATCTAATCCGAATCGAAGTGCTAATATTGTTGCTTCTCGGTCACTTAGGGAGTCGATTCCATCTATTAGAAACTTGGAAGCTTCCACTCTAAATAGTCTATTTGTAGCCTCATCTTCAACATCGGGGTCAGGAGAAGAAGTGATACTTTCCATTCCATTGCGTTCATCGAGGATATAATCATTACCAGGTGATAAATCGTTATGCGGTGAGAAACCTCGGTCAAGCGAACCCATATTGTCAGTAATAAGCTGAACATGCTTAAGGCTTGCAACCGTTGTTTTATCTTTATAATTGCGGGCAACATATCTATCGTCGGGATCTACATCAACAAGCTCGGCTATTTCCTGCGGAGTTAGGGGTGGTCTTCGTTCTCCCCTCCGAAGTTGATTGATGGCCTCAATTTTAGTAGCTTTATCACGCGTTGAAGCAGGCACTCGGACTGTGCTACGCATATCCTTAATGTGCCGGTCCATTTTTCTGAGAATACTAGTTCTGGAATATGTCATGAAGTTAGCTCCCATGTCATTCCTGTAGCTCTCGGCTGCATACAACATGGCGATCATACCTTCTTGTACTAAATCGTCGTAGTCTATTGCACTCGCGCTTCGGGGAAGCTTGAAAGATAGTCTACGGGCAAGACTACGCACAAAAGCACCGTATTGATTAACCAACCATATGGCTGCGTCAGAGTCGCCACTACGATAGAGCGCAAACTGATCGATTGCGGATTGATCAATCATGTCAGTGACGTGTGCACTATTAGTTTCAGGTTCAGAAGTCTTGGGGTTTAGATCTGTTGGTTCAGCACTCTTTGGCTGTTCCCTATCGCTCAATTTATAAAGTGCGCGTAGGCAAATAGTTTCTTCATCCTCACCGCGCTCGCTTTCGGCTAAAGCATCGTAAGTTGCACCAAGTAGCTCCGCATCTGTAACTTCCGACTCACCCAGTTCCGGTCTTAAACGTTCGGCAATTAGTGACTGTAGTTCAGAGAAGTATTCAACATTACTCAAGAATGTCTCCACTTGATCAGCCCGGGGTTCAGTGCCCGATTTGCGGGCTACTTCTATAGATTGGAATGCCTCGTTGGCATCCCATATTCTTTCAAAATTGTTGGCCACAGGTTCTGGCATACACAGATTATATCATATAATAGCTGTAAAGTCTAGTAGTCTATACCCCTGTTAGCTAGAAATTTGTCGTCAAAATGGTGTTTTAACTTAGTCATATTGGTGGCAATGTCGACTAGCGGTAGAAATTCCAGAGGGAAGTCACGTCCGGTCAAGCACAAACTGGTATTGGGTTTACGCTTTTCTATTAGCGCTTTGAGCTGTTTTTTATTAATTAAACCATCATGAAGAGCATTATTAATTTCATCACAGATGACCAAGTCAAACTTGCCGCTGGTGACAGCTTCAAGGGCTTCTTTATAAGTATCAGTTGCGGCCTTTTTATGTTGGGCTTCGCTAATGTGCTGGGGGCTCAGATCACCCGCTTTGTAAAAGCCCTTGCCGCCCTTATAAAAGTACAGCTGGTCTTTAAAAACTCGCTGGATATCACGAATAAAAACATGTTCACCGGTACCCCAGTGTTTTATAAATTGAATAAAAGCCACATTCCAGCGGTTGCCAAGCGCCCTGGCCATTAGCCCCAGACTGGCGCTAGTTTTACCTTTGCCTTCACCGGTATAGACCACGACAACAGACTGTTTTGTTTTAAAGTCTTCAAAACTCATCAAATACTATTATGCCTTATTCCCCTAGATTCTTGGCTGGCTTTTTCGTACTGGCTAGCGTTGATTATTCGCTAGACCCCGCGAAGCCTGGTATTTTATCTAGGTTTAATAAACCCAAGCTTAATCTAAGACCGCGTCTTTGCATCTCAAAACCGATACGACCGGGATAAGCTTCAATTGTTCGATCAAGTTCTTGTATTATTGGGTTGGAGCTAATTAAACCTTCTCTTTGTTCAAAATCCATTAAATCAACGTATAGGTCGCTGCTAATTATGACCCGAAGTTGGTCGACGATTTTTAGCAACTTAGGATTGCCTGACATCTGTTCGATAAATCTGTCAGTTCTTTGTATGCGCTCTTCTTGTTCACAAACGCCGCTAAAAGCCATTCCGAAATAAGCTTCCATACCGGCCTTGACAAGATCAGGTTCATCAATAGCGCTCTGGCGGAAAGACATTAAAAAATCACGCTGGGCTTCGTCAGCTGGTGGGGAGATAATAAATGGCGTCGCTGGATCTCTATCCAAGCTTAACCTAGTTTGTTGCTGCATAAATACCTTTCAATTATTCTAAGTATAACATATTTATGCAATTTGAAAAAAGGATGTTTAAATTAGCTTTTTTTCGCGTAGGCTGGCGTCAATTTTAGGACGGTCAAAACCGACTACAATCAGTCCATCTATATCAATAACCGGCACTCCCATTTGGCCGGACTTGCCAACGGCTTCGTTAGCGGCCATAGCGTCTTTCTCGACATCTTTGTCTTCGTATTTAACACCTAAGTGATCAAAATACTGTTTGGCAGCGTGGCAGAATGCACACCAAGTCGTTGAATAAACAGTTACCATAGCTTTAATTTTACATAACTCGGGCACTTATTGCTATACTTTTTGTAGTAATACTGGCGTTATAGTAATTACCTTTATTTTTTGGTTTTTCTATTGCGCCCACCTCTTATCAACTGATATAATGCCAAGAGATGAAGACAGCCGCCAAAGGGGTTAAAGACAGCCCCAAGACGACTCCCAGGGAGAGTGGGATTAGACCCAGCCGCGAGGGTTGGCTTATTGCTATTCAACTTATGGATACCACTTGGCGGGTGGCCTTGCCAATTTTGCTGCTCTGCTACATCGGCATACAAATCGATAAACATAACCACACTCAACCGCTGTTTACCTTAATTGGTTTGTTCCTATCGTTAGCTATTGCCAGTTTATTGGTATATCGTCAAATTAAAGCTCTCTACCCGGACTTTTTTAAAGGTGATAAAGCGTGATTAATACCTTTTCAAGCAGTGTTCCGACGGTTTTGCCTCACGCCGAGCGAATTACTACATTTTTAGGGGTAAGTATATCCAATTCCATGATTTTAGGCTGGCTTGTCAGCGCGCTATTAGTTCTAGGTCTGGTGTTTGCGGCTAGCCGTATTAAGATTAAATCCAGCGGTCGCACTATAACTATTGTTGAGCTGCTGTGTGACGGGGTTATAAACCTGGCTGCCGAGGTCATGCACGATCGTAAGAAGGCCATGAAATATGCTCCGTTTTTGCTGACCCTATTCTTGTTTATTATGTTCAATAACTGGGCTGGTCTGCTGCCTGGTGTCGGCAGCATAAAGTATCATGGCGAGCCGTTACTTCGCGCCTGGACATCAGATTTAACCGGTACACTGGCGCTGTCAATAAGTTCAATTATTATTATTCAGGTTTATTCTCTGCGGGAGCTTAAGTTTAAAGGTGTCTTGACCCATTATTTTAGCACTCAGCCCTGGAACCCTATAAACCTGTTTGTCGGCTTGCTGGAGCTTTTGGGCGAGTTTACCCGCGTTGCCAGTCTGGCCCTGCGTTTATTTGGGAATATATTTGCTGGTGAAGTCTTGCTGCTAGTACTGGCTTCAATTACGGGAGTGGGCTCGCCGGCCTCGACCTTGCCGTTTATTTTTATGGAGCTGTTTATAGGCTTTGTGCAGGCATTTGTGTTTACTACCTTGGTAATCGTTTATCTTACCTTGGCTACCACCCACCCTGAAGATGGGTATGAGGAAGTATCAGACCACTCAATGATCAGTAAACCGGCGACAGAAGATATGGTTGCTCAGGGTACACCTGGTTAAAAGTGATATGATAAAATAACGTAACTAAAAAGGAGAGACATATGTTACACCTACTGGCGGATTCAAGCACATCAGCGCTTGCCAATCCTAGTTTTGTCAAAGGCATGACCATTGCCATTGGTACCATTATGCCGGCTTTCAGCTTGGGCATGATTGGTAGCAGCGTGATGAAAGCCATTGGCCGCAATCCCGAGATTGCCGGTCGTATTTTGCCAATACTGCTTATTAGTGCAGCCTTGGTAGAAGCGATTGCTATTTACGTATTAGTTGTTGTCTTCACATTGTAGTACTTTTCAGTATTGAGTGTTGAATAGCACAGTCAAAAAGTACATTTTGCCTAGGTTTTGAAGCTAGGCCTAAAGATTAAGGAGTTCTGTGGTAGAAAGTTTAATATCAGTTCCAAGACTATTCGCTGCTGAGAGTGGTGGCGGCATTGCTGCCTTGGGCGTGGATGTAAAATCTCTGATTTTGCAGATTGCCACTTTTGTACTGGTATTTTGGCTGCTTAAGAAGTTTGCTTTCGCCAAAATTATAACGGCTCTGGACGAGCGGCGCAGAACTATTGATCAAGGCGTTGATCTGGGTATAAAGATGGCCGAGGAAAAGCAGCGTTTAGACGAGCAAGTAGAAATACTGTTGCAAAAAGCTCGGGTCGAAGCCGATAAAATTATTGCCGCCGGTCAGCAAGACGTGGCTACTATGCTAAAAGCAGCTGAAGAATCGGCAGCCCGCAAAGCCGAAGTCATGCTAAGCGATGCCCAGGCGCGTATAGCCGACGATTTAGCTCAGGCCCGTAAAAATCTGGAGGCAGAAATGCTAACGCTCGTGGCAGAGGCTAGCGAAATCGTGATCGATCAACGTTTAGATGCTCCTCAGGATAGAAAGCTGATAGAAAAGGCTTTGCAGGAGGCCAGACGATGAGCACTAAAGCCACTACTCGCCAAATCGCCACGGCCGTTAATGAACTGCTAAATAGCAAGCTGCCAGCTGATAAAATTGCCCAAATTGTTGCCGCTTATCTGGTTAGCGAGCGTCGGACTAAGGAACTGGACAGTTTAATGCGCAAGTTGCTAGAACTACGCGCCCAATCCGGCAGCTATGAGGCCGAGGTCACCAGCGCTTTTGAGCTGAGCGACCAAATCCGCCGAGAACTCGAACAAATAATTAAAGCCACTCACAAGAACGCTCGTCAGGTTATTATGAATAGCCAACGCGACCAGTCATTACTGGGCGGCGTTAGGCTGGAAACACCAGATATTCAGTTAGACTTAACGCTTAGGGCCAAGCTGCGCCATTTATCACAACTAACTACTAACGGGGCGTAAAGGAATACATAGTGGCACAAGATTTATCAGTCAAAGAACTCAGTGCCGATATCCGGGAAGCCATAGAAAAGCTGAAACGCTCACCGCAGGTTGAGACTGTTGGCATAGTCACTCGCGTCGGTGATGGCATTGCCTGGATTTATGGGCTGAGTGGTTGTGGTTTTTCCGAGATGCTGGAAATTGAGTCTAATGAAGGAAGCAAAATATCGGCTTTTGCTCTTAATCTAACTGAAGACGAAATTGGCGCCGTGCTTTTGGCTGAGGAATCAACTGTCAGTGCTGGTGCTAAGGTACATTTAACTGGCAAAATTTTACAAGTACCGGTCGGCCCTGAACTAGTCGGCCGGGTGGTTGATCCGCTGGGACGTCCATTGGACGACAAGGGTCCAATTAAAACCAAGCAAACCAGTCCAGTAGAACAAGTTGCGCCTGGGGTGCTAGATCGCCGCAGTGTGCATGAATCGCTAATGACAGGATTGATTGCCATTGATTCAATGGTGCCTATTGGCCGTGGTCAGCGTGAGCTAATAATTGGCGATCGCCAAACTGGCAAGACCGCCGTGGCTGTCGACACCATGATAAATCAGCGTCGCCAAGAAACTGGCGTTATAAACATTTATGTGGCTATTGGCCAGAAGCTGAGCAAGGTGGCCCGTATAGTCGAGCGGCTCAAGCGCGAAGGCGTTATGGAGCAAACTATTATAGTCGCCACTTCGGCTGCTGACCCAGCAAGCCTGCAATACCTGGCGCCTTATGCCGGTTGCACCATGGGTGAATATTTCCGCGACAATAAAAAACATGCCCTGATTATTTATGATGATCTATCCAAGCATGCTGCGGCTTACCGCCAAATGTCTCTCCTGCTGCGTCGCCCGCCAGGTCGAGAGGCTTATCCGGGTGATGTCTTTTACTTACACTCACGGTTATTGGAGAGAGCAGCCAAGTTAAGTGACAAGCTGGGAGCCGGTTCGCTTACTGCCCTACCTATTATTGAAACTCAAGCCGGTGACATTAGCGCCTATATTCCGACTAACGTTATTTCCATTACCGATGGCCAAATCTTTATGGAAACAGATTTGTTTTATCAAGGTATACGTCCGGCTATTTCGGTGGGTCTGAGTGTATCTCGCGTTGGTGGTGCCGCCCAAACTAAAGCTGTTAAAAGCGTGGCCGGGCAACTAAGACTAAATCTGGCCCAATTCCGTGAACTTGCCGCCTTTAGTCAGTTTTCAACTGATCTGGATGAGGAAACTAAGGCCCGGATTGAACGCGGTCAACGCCTAACCGAGCTGCTTAAGCAACCACAGTATTCGCCGCTTAGTGTTTGGGAACAAACCGCTATATTAATGGCTGCCAATGAAGGAAGCTTCGACACCGTGCCGCTTAGTAATGTTAAAAAGGCCCAAGCTAATTTATTGACTCAATTACATAGTGAGCATGGTAGCGAAATGGTAGAGCTCAATAAAGGCGATGCACCCGACGATAAAATCAAGAAGTTAATCACCGACACTGCCAATTCTATAGCTTCACAATACAGGAGCCAAGAAACTAAGGCGGAGAAAGTAGAAAATGGCCCAGACAAGAACGCTTAAGACTAGAATTAAGGCCGTGCGTAGTACTAGGCAGATCACTAAAGCCATGGAGCTGGTAGCAGCAAGCAAAATGCGCCGAGCCCAAGAGGCAGCCATAAAGAGCCGTGATTTCCGCAACCTGGCACTTGAAATATTGAATCGTTTAGGCCAGCTGACCAATGTCAGTCAACATCCACTATATAAACAACGTCCCCTAAAGACTCGTATGCATATTGTTATTACCAGCGACCGTGGCTTAGCCGGTGCCTACAACACCAATGTACTGAGACAACTAACCGCCGAGCTAATTCAGGATAAGCAAAACGGCGTCACCAGTAAGATCATTGTAGTTGGCAAGCAAGGTTTTAAGTTTGCCAGCCGACTTAATAATGTTGAAATTGTCGCCGCCTATCAAGATTTTGCCTCAAGCCCCACGGCAAATGACTTACGCCCGATACTCAACACCATCATAGATGCCTTCACAGACCGCCAAATTGACGCAGCCGATGTATTATTCACTGACTATATATCTTCGATTGTCCAAACTGCCAAAAGCCAGCGTTTGCTGCCGGCTGGTTTTGAGCAAGTAAATACTCCCACCAATTTAGACGATGCTCTGTTTGAACCCTCAGTCCAGGAAGTCCTAGATAACATCACTATCCGGCTTATTGAGGCTCAGCTTAATCAGGCCTTCGCCGAGGCCAGTGCCAGTGAACACTCGATGCGTATGATGGCTATGAAAAATGCTACCGATAATGCCAATGATTTGATAGATGATTTAACCTTGGCATTTAACACTGCCCGCCAGGCGGCCATCACTCAAGAACTTGCCGAGATAACCGGCGGCGCGGAGGCTATTGGGCAATGAGAACAAGCCTTACCTCACCAACTGACCAAGGAATTGGTGCAATAGACATCGCTTTGCAGTACCATCGTGATTATTCACATTCGGAACTAGCACGAATTGGTGAATCGGTGCGAATTGTTATGGAGCTTGCTCTAGATCAGCCAGGTCAAGATCCAAGTATGTGGGCAGAGCAAACAATAAATTGCATTGGGCATGATGCGGTTGTGGCCTTTGCTCAAGTTAGGGGGAAAGCCAACTACGCAAAGTTGCTGCTTGATAATGGTTTGCTGGTCTCTGACGAGGAACTGGCCCATCGCACCATTGATAACGGTCTTAAGAGACCTGAAAGAATTTTTTAAAGGAGTAATATGGCCCAAGCAGCGAAACAAAAGTCTAAAGCAGCCAGTGGGAAAATAAGCCAGATTGTCGGGGTGGTGGTTGATATTGATTTCCCGGCTGAACATTTACCGGCAATTTATTATGCCCTAAAAGTAAAGCTGAACGATAAGGACCTTTACCTTGAGGTAGAACAGCATTTAAGCGAAACCAGTGTCCGGGCGGTGGCCATGGGCAGTACTGATGGCTTAAAACGCGGTAGCGAAGTTGAAAATACGGGGGGGCCGATTAGCGTACCTGTCGGTGATAAAACATTGGGGCGCATGTTTAATGTTATCGGAGAACCAATAGACTCCAAACCAGCTGATATAAAAACCCGGGCACCAATCCACAAAGAACCGCCGGCTCTAAGTGAGCAATCGGCCAAAGTAGAAGTTATGGAAACCGGTATTAAGGTTATCGATCTTATTTGTCCCATGACCCGCGGTGGTAAGGCGGGATTGTTTGGCGGAGCTGGCGTCGGTAAAACCGTGCTGATCCAAGAACTTATTAACAATATTGCCAAATTCCACAGCGGCTATTCAGTATTTGCCGGCGTCGGTGAGCGCACCCGTGAAGGTAACGACCTATACCATGAGATGGAAGAATCGGGCGTTATCGCTAAAACTGCACTAGTGTTTGGTCAAATGAACGAACCGCCTGGCGCTCGTTTACGGGTGGGCTTAAGCGGTCTGACGATTGCCGAGGGCTTTCGTGATGCCGGCAAAGACATGCTGCTGTTTATTGATAACATCTTCCGTTTTACCCAAGCTGGTGCTGAGGTATCAGCCTTGCTTGGTCGCCTGCCCTCAGCTGTCGGCTATCAGCCTAACTTGGCCCAGGAAATGGGTGCCTTGCAGGAGCGTATTACCTCTACTAAAAAAGGCTCAATTACTTCCGTGCAGGCTGTTTATGTGCCAGCTGATGACTTCACTGACCCGGCCCCGGCCACGACTTTCGCCCACCTAGATTCCACTATAGCGCTCAGTCGAGCTCTTACCGAATTAGGTCTTTACCCTGCCGTCGATCCCTTAGATAGTTCATCAACAATTTTGGACCCGGAAATTGTCGGCCAGGAGCATTACGATGTGGCCCGTGAAATTCAGCGCGTGCTGCAGCGCTATAAAGATTTGCAGGACATTATTGCCATATTAGGCATGGAAGAATTGTCTGACGAGGATAAGTTGACTGTGTCAAGGGCTCGGCGCATACAGCGCTTCTTGACTCAACCATTCTTTGTCGGCGAGGCTTTTACCGGCCGGCCCGGTCTGTATGTGCCACTAAAAGATACAATTGCCGGTTTCCGCGAGATTTTAGACGGTAAACACGACGCCAAGCCCGAAAGCGCCTTTTATATGAAGGGCACAATCCAGGACGTCCAGGACAAATAGATGGCTCAACCACTAGAACCAGGTGAAGAAGGTTACAAAATTAGTGGCGATCGACCGCCAGACGGTCACATCGCTGACTTCGCTACTTGGGATCCAACCAATCACTTAGGCTTTAGATCTGATGACCCAAAATTCCCTGCTCCTGCAATTAACGATGCCATGCGTCGGCGAGATGAAGCAGAAGTTCTCACAACAGATATTATTAAAGAGCATGTTGCTGCTACGCTTGACACCAAAGAGTCGTTAGAAGATATAGTTTACAAATCGACACGTCCTACATCTGGGGTAAAGCCCGAAGAGATTTTTGACAATTCCATAACTAATACTCACGCGAAAGTGGCGGATGCATTTAATGTATGGTTGTCAGGCACTTATCCGAAAGCTAAAAATATAGGCGAAGTCATTTGTATGATGGATGGAACATATATCGAGCCAGAAGAACCATTGGCTCAAGTTTGGCCACCCAAAGGCTCTGAACTAGTATCGGAAATTGAAAAGCGCCAAAAGAGAGATGAGTGATGGCTGATGTTATTCATTTTGAACTAGTTACGCTCAACGGAACTAAATTCGGTGAAGATGTTTATGAAGTTATTTTGCCAACACCTGATGGTGAAATTGCCGTTTTGCCACACCACATTCCCCTGGTTTCTTTGGCCGCGCCAGGTGTAATAGCTGTCAGGCGACGGCCTGAAGACCCAGATAGCAAACTTGAATATTTTGCCACTAACGGCGGAGCTATTGAAGTCGTTGACAACAAAGTGCGGGTGTTGGTCGATGAGGCCGACCGCGAGGATGAGATTAACGAGCAAGAGGCTCAGAAAGCTTTTGACCGCGCTCAACAGCTGGCCCGCGCGGCCAAGGACAAAGTTGAACTTAGCCAAGCACAAAGCTTAATGGATCGCCACGCTGTCCGGCTTAAAGTGGCTGGACTGCGGCGACACCACCAACGTCAACGCTAAATTTCTTCCAAAGGTTTTGATTTGGGCTTATTCTTATTAATAAGCTGAGCCGCTGCCACTCCCCCAAGCCATAGCCTAATCGGTTTAAAACGCCGTTTCCTTACTCGTTCTATCGGCGTAACATTATCCCAATCTACCGGCTCGGAGATTTCATTGCTGCGTTGTTGAATGGCCAAGCGTGTGTCTTGTCGGCGATGAGCTTCGGCACCGACTACATAACCTTCTAACCAGCCTTCTTGACGAACCGGGTCACCGTGTGAACGTTCTTGAGCCATGTACATGCCCTGTCGGGTATAGGTTGGCTGGTCATTAGCGATGAGTCTAAAAATTGTATCAGCCATACTGGGGTCGGATCGCAGATCCATACGTAAACCATAGACAATGTCATCATCTACTTTTGGACGGGGTTGCTCCATAGCAGGTTCAGTTTTAGCCATGATTTTTGAAATATAACAGAGAATGGGTTTGCCGGCAGTGATATATGTCACTACTAAAATGTATCTTTCATTACAAATAAAAAAGTGTTAATGTATATCTTTATGGAAATTCCAGGACAATATATAGATATACAAGAAGGAGAAAGTTATATGCCTCTCTCTGATAGAGCCGTAGTTTTTGCAGCTGGTACTGGTGTTATTGAGCCAACTGGAGAATTCCGTGTTTCGGAAATTATTGAAGCCAGTGATAAATCTCAAAAGCCAGTTGAAGATCCGCATGTGGTCTGTATTGATGAGCGAAATTCCGTTGAAGGTAAACAACCGGTTCGTGAAAAAGTGGCTGCTGGTAATCTTGGCTCAGCTTTATTTGCCGTTGGTGCTGTTGGATGGGCGGGACTTACCGATACTCAAGTCGAAGCCGGGCCAGAAGTAATTGTGGGCGAAATTGCTGACCATTTAATGGATGGCGGCGAAAAACTTGGCGCCCATCGCCATAAACCTCTTCATGATCACGAAAAGACTGGCTGCGGATCAGTCGACCAGGCCAACGGTATCGAGTCCAATATTGCCGAACACGCTTCTGATGAACTATGGATCAAGCAAGCCAAAATAGATTTAGGTGATAATTTTGATTTAGATAATTGGCACCGTGCACAAATTGGTTATGAGCGTATGACAAGTGATCTAAAATGGCAAAAATTCCGCAAGGCACTTATCCAAGAAACTGTAGCAGCCAAAGGTGGAGTAGTTGAGACACTAAACGGTGAAAACGATGCCTTTAAAAATGATCCGGACAATCTCCGGCATAATCACTGGGCCCAAGGCGCCAAAATTAATGGTCGCAAAGGCTACAGCAACGACCGTGACAACGCTGACATTCCAACTTTCCAAGTGGACGTAGATCCCCTGACAAGAATAGCTAAAATTTTCTCTAATAACGCTAAAGAGTACAGCTTAATGCTACATGCTTTGTTGCAGTGGCAGTACGGTACTACCTATTCGCTGACTAAGAATATGCTCATCATCCGCTAAACAAGAGAGCCTAATACTTTTAACTGTGTATAACTAATTTGCAAAATAGCAAAAGTGTACTATGCTATGGTTATAAATTAAGGAGGGATCCATATGTTTGGACGAAAGAAGATCGCCATGATTGTGGCGGAGTTTTTGGGTGTGGGGGTATTATCACTGGTGTTTTATGCCATGTTGGCTAGAACATCGTTCCCGCTGTTTAGCGGTTTAGCCGGTGGTCTTACTTTAGGCGTCCTGGTGCTGACAATTGGCAGCATAACTGGCGCACACGTTAACCCAGCTGTCACTATCAGCATGTGGGTTATGCGTAAAATTGATACACCGCACGCGGTGGTCTACATTGCTTCTCAAGTCTTAGGTGGCCTAGCCGCTTGGGGTCTAATACGCTATTTCTTAGGTCATTCACTGACCAGTATTGCTGGACCGCACTTTGCTTGGCGGGTAGCTATTGCTGAGGGTGTTGGTACAGCCGTCTTTACCTACGGTGCAGCCGCAGCTATGATTCAAAAGCTAGACCCGGCTAAAACCACTTTTGTGGTTGGAGCTTCCTACGCTTTGGGTATCTTGGTTGCCTCACTGGGAGCAAACGGTATTATTAACCCAGCTGTAGCTTTAGGCATCCAGTCATGGGATTGGTCATATGCAGTTGGTCCGATAGCAGGCGCTGTAGTCGGTTCTAACATTTACGCCTTAATGTATGCGGCTTCAACAGTCACGAACTCTTCCCGACCAAAAAGAAGCAGACGTTAAATAAAAAAATAGTTAAAATAATTAAGGCGCCACGTAACTAGGGGCGCCTTTTATATTTTGCCAGTCAGTAGGTCGTCTTCGAACTGGGTTATACCGGCCAAGTTTTTTGGATAGGCGTGGATGTCTGGAAAATTAAGTGCCATTATGTGTTGCCAGACGATGCCAATTAGTTTTCTGAATTTTTGTAGTTCTCCCGAGTCAAAACTCATATTCAGGTTGTCTACCAATGCGCCTTCGCTGTCTGGTTCAATAAACTCCAGAGTACCCGATTCAACATTTAGCTTTTTACTAAAACTAGCGGATTGTTCAACCAGTAGTTTATAAAATAGCAACTGTTGGCGGTACTTGTGAAGCTTAACTTTCTCATAGTCGGCTTTAGCCTGCCATGATTTGGCTGGTGGACCGGTCTTAAAATCTATAACTTGAAGTCTACCGACGCCGGTAAAGTGCATTTTATCAATCTTACCGCTCAGACGAGCACTATTAACAATTGCTCCTTCGTTATTAAAGCCCCTCTCAATCAAATCCTGGGCACTAAAGCTGCTTCGACGGTCTTTTAAATAGCGTCCCAAGGCCTCCTGGCCGCGCTGAGCCAAACGCTTATAGTCGGTTTGTTTTAGGTGTTTGCGATCCAGCATATCTGTAAAGTAGGTTTGGAGACTGCGTTTAGATGGCAGCCTGCCTGTTTCACGAAGAATTGAATTGGCCCACTGCAAGGCTTTATGGACGCTGTCACCGTAGGCAGCCGGCGGGGTCAGCGCCTGCGGAAAACGCAGCAAATTGTGAACTAGAAAAAACTGCGGTCCACCAGCGGTTACATCAATAAAGTTATTTAAATGTGTAACGCTTAATTTATAGTTGGCTAAGATTGGTTCCAGCAAGGTGTGTTTATCGGCAATGATTTGACGGAAACGATAAGCCCAGTCGGTAGTTAGGATCTCAATCGATT
>CAZFNQ010000001.1:0-5741 GCA_964520375.1 uncultured Candidatus Saccharibacteria bacterium | reverse complement strand
GCAATGATTTGACGGAAACGATAAGCCCAGTCGGTAGTTAGGATCTCAATCGATTCAACGTTGGCCGGTTTGTCGATGTAAACTGGCTGAAAAGCCGGCGATATGGTCTTATTAGCTTTGGTATTGCCGCCAATAAAACTCAGTCCCGGCGAGGGCTTATTATCCAGATTATGGCTATAGCTTGTAATTACTAGGCTGTGCTTGGCCCGGGTCAGGGCTACGTAAAGCAGTCGCAACTTGTCGTTGTCGCCGTCGCTAGCGGGTGCAATCGGTAGGTTTTTGGGTAGAGTTATTCTAAGCGAACGGCTACGCGTCGTCGGTCCCCAGACCTCGTCTTGAGCATTTATAGCGTAGACACTGCCAAACTCTAATCCTTTGGCTTTATAAGCAGTCATAACTTGTACGGCATTGGTGGTTTGAGTGTGGGGATTAGTATCGATAATTTTAAGCCCGGCCTGGGTATGCAGCTGTGCAAAGTCGACTAAATCGCGGATGTAAAGCCCGCGGTTTGGCTTCCACTGGCGTAAGCGCTGACGCAGAGTCGATAACTGACCGAGTAGAGCCAAATAACTGTCGGTAGCTTTATCATAGCGGTCTTGACCAAAATAATACTGCCGCATAGGCGATACGAATTTAGCCCGACGCTGAGGTTTGGGCCGCTCATCATATTCGCTGTCAGTGCCATCAGCTACTACACCCATAAGTTGGTCTAATACATATTCCAGCGGTTCCACCTGGCTACGTCTGGCAATTTGCATAAACCACTCGGAGACCGTCTGTAACTGCTTATTTTTATGCTTGGCTAGGGTTGGCAGCCAATGTTTGTGTTTGTTGTAGCATTCCAAGCTTAGGCTGATTAAGTCATCGGTAGAAATATTCCAAAAATCATAGCTAAGGACTTGGCCAAATAATTCGTCAACCTTATCTTGATGGTTATTAGCCAGGGCTATCACCAGCTGAGCCATGCCAAGTAGCTGTATAATTAGCGGCGCGTCCAAAATGTTTTCGCGCCGTTCATAGGCCACTGGTACATGCCGGGCGCCCAGATACGGCATTAGCCTCTCCAAGTACCGATGCCTAGGGGCAATCACGGCTATATCTTCTGGCTTGGTGCCTTTGTCTATTGCTAGGCTGATTTGCTGGGCCAGCCAGCCGTATTGGGCTAGCTCGCTGGGAAATACAGTGTGAATGGCTTTAGTGGTCTTATGTCTGGCATTGGTAACCAAATTTTTGTGTGCTCCTGGCAAAACCGTTTCCAGTCGATCGTTGATTTGCTTGGCAACTTCAGTACCGGCATTTAAAATATCTGGCGAAGAGCGATAATTTTCACTCAAGGTGATTAATTTGGGACGATTGTAGAGGTTCGTAAAGGCGGCCATGTTGGAGGCTTGAGCGCCTTGGAATGCGTAAATTGCTTGGTCGTCATCACCGACAGCCATTATGTTGGGGCGGCCCTCAAACAATTTGTTATCGCCGAGAGCCTGCAGCATGCGTAGCTGAGCCTTATTGGTATCCTGGAATTCATCTACCAATATATATTGGTAACGTTCCTGCAAATTAGTCCGAAGGTTCTGGTTAGCTTCCATTGCTCCGACTGCTTCGATGATCATATCGTCAAAGTCATACAAGCCCTGGAGGCTCATTTGCTGCCCAAGCTGCTCATAAATATTGGCTATAGCGTACATTTTACGCATGTTACGGCCGGAATCTTTGAAATCGTGGCGACCTTGGGCGTTTTTTTCGCACCAGCGGTTTCGCCACTGAGTTATGCTGGGGGCATAACGTCCACTAGCCGGTACTTCTGAAATGGCCTTCTTGAGCTCAGCTGCACACTCGGCCGCGTATTCAGCAAAACCCCAGTAACGCTTACCACTGACAGTAGACTCAATTTTATGCAGTAGCCGTCTATAGGCGCCCAAGTGTTTGGGTGACGCTGTGGATTCAAAGGTCTTGGCAATATCGTTAGCCAACGATTTCATAAAAGTCTCGTTTGCGGAAATAATGGTGCGCAGTTCATCGGGTGTCAGGGCGTTTTGTTTGAGCCAGCCGATTACCGATAGGGTATCTTTGAGCATGACAAATTCATCACCGACTTTAGGGCTCAGCGGATTACTGTGGGGCAGCGTTTCGAAAATATCTCGCAGTAGTTCGTAACTACCTAGCTCATCGATTTGCTGCAATAGTTGCCGACTTGTGAAAAAATCCGGGTATTGGCTAATGATTTCGACACCAAAACTATGAAAGGTATGAATATTTACATGGTAGGCGGCTTGACCAATGATAGTTTCCAGTCGCTCGCGCATGTTACGGGCCGCATTGTCAGTAAAAGTTAAACACAAAATATTACTGGGGCTGGTATCAGTTTGTCGAATTATATTTGCTACCCGCAAACTTAGCAGCTGGGTTTTGCCGGTACCCGGACCGGCCACAACGAGCATTGGCCCGTCGATATTATCTACCGCCCGCTTTTGGGCCGTGTTTAACTTGCTGTACTCACTCTTAAAAGACATCATCTATATTTTAACAGTTATACACAGTCAAGACTTGCTTATCGAGCGCCTGGCGCTTATGCTTTAATCAATAACGTAAAGGAGGGAATATGGCTGCTGCTAGCCAATTGGAAAACGCTCTTAATGATATATTTGTAAAAAAGGCGCCAAAACTGCCCGAAAACGCAGTAAAATGGATTGTTCGTTACCTTCCCTGGATTAATCTTTTCCTGGGTGTCGTAACGCTGTGGTCAGCCTATGTGCTATGGCACTGGACACGTCTTGCCAGCGACTTAATTAACTATTCCAATAGTCTGAATAAAATATATGGTGTTAGTAACACAGTTCCAGTAGTTTCGAGACTGACATTTGGCATCTGGCTAGGACTAATTGTGTTAACGATTGAAGCCGTGCTATACATTGCGGCCTTTCCTGGTACTCGTGATCGTAAAAAAGCCGGTTGGAATCTGTTGTATTATGCAGCTCTGATGAACATTGTTTACGGCATTGTAGTGACGTTCACCAGTTACGGCGGTGGCGGTAATCTGCTTGGCAGTCTGATCGGCAGCGCCATTGGCCTGTATTTCCTATTTCAAATTCGCAGCGCCTATAACTAATAAAAATATGCGTCATCTTGTACATGGGCTAGTTTCCCATTATGCTTATGCTATATGTCAGAGCTAAAAACACAAATCCAAGCTTTAATTAAAGGCGAAGTTGATGACAGTGACGATACCCGGTCGCTTTATAGCCACGATGCCAGTTTGTTTGAGCTCAAGCCCCAAATGGTTATATCGCCCAGTGGAGTTGAAGATCTGGAAACCATAGTTAAATTTGTTGCTGACAATAAAAAGCACAACCGTGGGCTCTACATTACGCCTCGCAGCGCCGGTACCGATATGGGCGGCGCCGCCATTGGCGAATCGCTAATACTTGATTTCACTAAGCACTTCAATAAGATTGAGGCTGTCAGTGATAAGCAAGCTCACATCCAACCAGGGGTATATTATCGCAATTTTGAGCCGGCTACCCTTAAACACAAAGCCTTAATGCCCAGTTTTCCAGCCTCCCGGGAGCTGTGCACTGTCGGCGGCATGGTGGCCAACAACTCCGGTGGTGAAATGTCTCTACGATACGGCAAAACTATTAACTTTGTCGACGAGCTTAAAATGGTGCTGGCTGACGGCCGGGAATATACTATTAAGCCGCTTAACAAAGAGGAACTGCACAATAAAATGGACCAGAAAGACTTTGAGGGCCAAATTTACCGTCAAGTTTTTCATTTGGTTGATAAACACTATGACAAAATTAAAGCTGCCAAACCGCACGTGTCTAAAAACTCGACAGGTTATAACCTATGGGACGTTTGGGACCGTGACAGCGGCGTATTTGACCTTACCAAAGCCATTGTCGGCAGTCAGGGCACGCTGGGGTTGATTACCGACATAAAGCTCCGGTTAGTGCCCAAAGAACCTTATTCTGGTGTGCTGGTGTGCTTTATGAGAAATATGAATGGTCTGGGCGATATTATTAATACTGTCATGACTCAGCATCCGACCAGCTTTGAATCCTTTGATAACTACACCCTTAATTTATCTATTAGATTCTTTCCCTACTTTAGGAAAAATCTTGGCTGGTGGGGACTTATAAAATTGGGGTTTCAGCTTATTCCCGACGCCCTTATATTATTTAGAGGCATTCCCAAGCTAATCTTACTAATTGAATTTACAGGGCCCAGTCAAAGTGAAGTGACTGGCAAACTGGATGCTATGAAGGCTTTGCTTAAAAATTTTAAGCTTCAAGCTATGGAAGAGGACGAAACTGCTGCTAAGGCCTGGAAATTCCGTATTATGCGCCGTGAAAGCTTTAATCTGCTTCGCAAGAAAGTTAAGGATAAGCACACAGCTCCTTATATTGACGACCTAGTGGTGCCGCCGCAGTACTTGCCGCAGTTTTTGCCTAAACTTAGAAAGATTATAAATAAGTACAAGCTTATGGCCACAGTTGCCGGGCATATGGGCGATGGCAACTTCCATATAATTCCGCTTATGAAGATAGAACAACCTAAAGAACGAGCTAAGCTAGAGCCCAGCATGCGTGAAGTCAATGAGCTGGTGCTTAAGTACGGTGGCTCTCTGTCTGGCGAACATAACGACGGTATGATCCGGGGCCCATGGCTGGGTCGGATGTACGGCCATGAAGTGCTAGGCTATTTTAAGGAATTTAAAGACATATTTGACCCCCAAAACATCTTTAATCCTCATGTTAAAGCCACGGCTGACTGGGACTTCTCTATGTCCCACATTCGAGAGCATTTTTAAACGATTTGGTCTACACAATTTGCTTGTGTACTAGTGCTAAAAGCTGGGCGTAGTGGGCGCTGGCGTACCAAATATCAAACGCCAATATAGCTAAAAAAAGCAACGTCTCAACCTTCTTGCCGGTTGTGATTCGTAGATCCTTTATAGGCGGTATGCCAAATTTAACTGGTATGGGTAGCAGCCATGGCACACCTTCCTTAGTAAAAGTGTCCATCACTAGGTGAGACAGTAACCCAATCATAAAGGCCCACCAAACAATTCCTACGTTTAGGTGCGGCAAGCTGGGGTGCAAAAATGTAAGTATCAGCTTAGCTAAAAAGCCAAAGCCGACTATGCCAATTAGTGAGTGTGATATAAAGCGGTGACCGCCTAACATTTTATCTATTACCCTGCCAAAGTAGCCACCGACCGGTAGGTTGCGCCAAAACGGTGCTGTCGGCTGGTCAATATCAGGAGCAATACCACCAAGTTGGTTGGCTAAGATTACAATTAAGGCGGTTCCCAAAGTAATCTGCGCATTAAAGGTAGTGATGGCGACTACGCCAAGAGCAGTTAAGGCGGCTAAATCATGCGTCCGGGCGGTCATGCTTATAGTTTACAGTGACTTATAAAATTTAGGAATTGACTCAGAGGTGCTCTTTATAAACAGAAGGCACTTACCCTGCCCTATTTACACTAACGAAATAAGATGGTATGATATTAATATGACTGAACGAGATCCCTTTCAAGGTGGTGAGCCGATAGACGAAGGCGAGCTAGAAGAATTATTGGATTATTGGGTTGATTCTCGACGTGGTTTAACCCCTGGAGATGATGAAGCATTTAGAGCAAACCGGCGGGCATTACTTGAGCCAGGTGCTTTTGCCGTGTTTTATCATGTCCAAGAAACCTATCCCACATATATTGACGAATATGGCTACAAAACTAAGGG